>UQNC01000049.1 GCA_900542175.1 uncultured Collinsella sp.
ATTTCCCGATGTCCAAGAAATGGGAGGCAGTTCACAGGCACCTTTGTGGTGGTTTCCCCTTGTGGTGGTTCCAAGTGTATAGCCTTTACAGCCTGCGGTCGTTAGACAAACAGCACGTGCGCGAGCAGGGCGCACACGCACACCGCTCCAAATACCAATGCCACGATCGAAATCACGCGATCGACCATGTCCATGTTGGCCCGATTCGTAAAGAACCGATCTTCGGCGGCGTCGACGCGCGCCTCACGGACGTCAAGTGTCCTTGCATCCATGTTTACCTCCCCGGCTTTAGTTTTGCTCATCGATAACCAACTCCGTGTAGTCTCCGTCGGCTACGGGCGCTCGTTGGGGGCAAGGCGCTGCATCTTGCTCACGGCCTTAAACTTGGTGAACAGCGGCACGTACTCAAAGCTCACGTTGGAGTTCTCCAGGCCGTACCAGCGCGCGGGCGTGCCGGCGGCGCGGCGGATGATGTACTTGAGCGTGATGGCCGTGCGCTCGCTCGGCTCCACGTCGCTTTCGGGCGCCAGCAGCTTGCGGATCATGACGAACTTGAACGTGCCAATGTTGCCCGGATCCTTATAGACCGAGTAGTCGTGCGTCTGCGACGGCAGCTCGCCGGTGGCAGCCAGGTCCTGAACAACTTGGCGCAGGTAGGCGTTGACGCGTTGGTTAATCTTGTAGCCCAGGTACAGATGCACGCGGAAAACATAGTCGGTGCCGAACGTCTCGACCGAATAGGCAAAGGTATGCGGCTCGTCCATGGTCTCGACGTTCACGAACCACCAGGCGCGAGCGCGCTTGGGATGCTTGTCCAAGATCGAGTAGACGATATCACGGTCGATGTAGTCGGTATGGGTGTCCTTGGTCAGGTACACGATGTTGTCGCTCATGCGCTCGTAACGGTCGTCGTCGCGCAGGCGCTTGAGCTGCGGCAGATAGCTGCGCAGCGGCAGCAGCGTAAACTGGCGCTGTTCGACCGCCGTGCCGTTGTACCAGCACACCATAATGCCCATGATGAGTGCAGCCATGAGGATGGTGAAGTAGCCGCCGTGGAAGAACTTGGTGAGTGAGCTCACGAAGAAGAAGCCTTCGAGCAAAAGGAAGAAGGCCGCGAAGATCCACGGAGCAACCTTGAGCTTGCGCTCCTCGTGCAGGTAGAAGAAGAGCAGCAGCGTGGTGCACATCATAGTCAGCGTAATGGCAAGGCCGTAGGCGGCTTCCATATGAGCCGAGTTCTGGAACAGCAGCACCACGATGACGCAGCCGACAAGCATGACGTTGTTGACCATGGGGATGTAGAGCTGGCCTTTGGTCTCGGCCGGATAGAAGACCTGCATGTGCGGCATGAGGTCCAGGCGACTGGCCTCGGACACCAGCGAGAACGCGCCGGTAATGAGCGCCTGCGAGGCAATGATGGCCGCGATGGTTGAAAGGCCGACGGCAAACGGACGCAGGCCCGGGGCGAGCATCTGGTAGAACGGGTTAAGGTCGGCAATGCCCATGAGCTCGGGGTTGGCAGCGTTGTTCATAAGCCAAGCGCCCTGGCCCATATAGGACAGCAGCAAGCAGCACTTAACGAACGGCCAGGTGGCGTAAATGTTGCCGCGACCCACATGGCCCATGTCGGAGTAGAGCGCCTCGGCACCGGTGGTGGCGAGGAAGCAGCTGCCCAGAATCATGATGCCCGCGTGGTTGTTGGGGCTCAGCAAAAAGGCGATGCCGCGCACCGGGTTGAGGCACAGCAGCACGGCGGGGTGCTGGAAGACAAAGAACAGACCCGTGCCGCCCAGGAACAGGAACCACAGCGTCATGATGGGGCCAAAGGCGTGACCGATCTTGGCCGTGCCGATGCGCTGCACCAAGAAGAGCGCAATGATGATGGCGAGCGTGATGGCGACAACGCGGCCCTGGTCATCCCCGAGCACGGCGTGAACCGCAGGGATGGTGCGCAGGCCCTCGATGGCCGTGGTAACGGTAACAGCCGGCGTCAGGATGCCGTCGGCGAGCAGCGCGGCGCCACCCAGCATGGCGGGGATGATAAGCCACTTGCCGCAACGCTTGACCAGGCTGTACAGGGCAAAGATACCGCCCTCGCCGTGGTTGTCGGCGCGCAGCGAGATCAGCACGTACTTGACGGTCGTCAGCAGCGTGACCGTCCACACGACAAGAGAGAGCGCGCCGAGCACGAACTCCTCCGTCACGCTTCCGATGCCGCCGTTGCCGGCAACGAGCGCCTTGGTTACATACATAGGGCTGGTGCCGATGTCGCCGTACACCACGCCCAGCGTGACGAGCATCGCCGAGATGCTCACAGGAATCGCAGCGTGCGAGGCTGCCTCCTTGGCCTTTTGTTCCATAAGCCGGTTTCCTCCCAACTTTAATGTTCGAAGGGATTATAGGCAATCGGCCCATGTTTTAATGCACTGTTTTCCCAGCTAGATAAACATTTATACGGCCTTTATGCCATCGCGCGATATGGAATGTGGCAAAGGGACTGTCCCTTTGCCACATTCGTCATTTTCCGAGCCAGTTTTTGAACCACCACTCCATGGAGCGACTCATCTCGGCCATAAAGGGACTGGTGTGTTTGCGGGCGTAGATATCCACCACGCGCTCCCCCACCTCGCGGGCATGCGGGCGAAACATCGCGTCCATCTCGGCCACCTGCGCGTCCATGGTCGCGGCATCCGCGCGGCAGTAGCGCTCCTCGTGCACCAGGTTCACCACGGGGTGCGCGATTGCCGGGCGCTCCTTACGGGGCGTGCCGATGATGAGCATCGACAGCGGCATGGTATAGGGCGGCAGATCGAGCAGCTCGGCAACTTCCTCGGCATTCTCGACGATATCACCGATGTAGCAGCTCCCCAGCCCCAGGGCCTCGGCGGCAACCACGGCGTTTTGTGCAGCGATCACGGCGTCCTGGGCCGCGATGGCAAAGTCGCCCAAACCCGGCGCGCGGCGGGGCGCCTTGCCCGTGCGCACGGCAAGCTCGGGCTCAAAGCAGCCCACGTGCTCAAACAGATCGATCCACTTGGCATAATCGACCACAAATATAAGTGCCCAGGGCGCCTTGGCGATCATGGGCTGGTGATCGCACAGGTCGGCCAGACGGTCCAGCGTAGCCTGCTCGCGAATGCTCACGATGGAATACATCATCATGGCGCCTGCCGATGGCGCGCGACTCGCCGCATGCAAAATCGCCGCCCGCTGCTCGTCGGTCACCGCTACGGGACGGTCACTGTCATCGCGCGCGAAGGCGCGCGTAGACGAACGGTGCTCCAAAATGTCCAGCACCGCGTTGCCCGTAGTCTCGACCGGATAGCCGCCCGCGTCCATGCCGGCACCCACGTCGCCCGCACTCGTCATACAAACCCGCTCGTTCATCGCCTCATCCTCGCCATTTCTTTAAGAAGCCTTTACGTTTCCGTGTAATTCCCGTCCATTATCGCGCAGGTCGCCACTACATTGCGCCACACCGCCACACGTGCGCGTTAATATGGCTGGTTGTTGTGCGCAGCCACCAATTGCAGCGCATATCTTGGTAACAATCGGGTAAACCCCCGCTTTCGTAGGTTTTAAGTTTGTGAGGAGTCTCAGCATGTTCGCTGCCGCCATCTCGCTCGTCGGTCTTGCGGCGACCGCCTACCTTGTCTTGCGCGAGGCCAAGGCCATTCGCGCACAGTCGGGCACCGTCGCCAAAGGCGCCATCGCCTGGAGTGTCGCCTTCGGCCTGTTCCAGCTCTTTTTGACCATTTGGGGCGCCATTGGCCTCGTCGCCCAAAACGAGCCGCTCGCCTTTGTGATGCTCATCCTGACCAACGCCATCCTTACCGGATGCGCCTGGGCCAGCATTGCCCGCGACCGCATCGCCCCGCGCGTCTTTGCGTTCGCCGGGTCCGATGCCCCCGTCCCCACCGGCAAGCTCGCCCGCCTGCGCGGAGCCTTTGTGGGCAAACCGCTCGTCGCCGCCGTCTTGTGCCTGCTGCTCGCCGGCGTCTTTGCGCTACTGGGCATGGAGGTCTCGTCCAACCACGACTTTACCTGGGTCTACCCCCTGTGCATTCTGCTCGAATGGGCCATCATCACCGTGCTCATGGTCGGCTTGTTCTTCCTATTCCAGCGCCACGGCGCAGCTCCCGCGGTCCTGGCCTTTGCCCTCTTTGTCCTGGGCATTGCCGAGTTCTTCGTCATCACGTTTAAATCCATGCCCATCCAGCCGGGCGACCTTTCGGCCATCTCCACCGCCGCCGCGGTCGCCGGCAACGGCTACACCTTCTCGATCTCGCTGTTCTGCGTGCTGTCCATGGGCTTTACCGCCATCGCCATGCTGCTGTGCGAGTACGCCGGCCTGGTGGCACCGCACCGTCAGAAGGGCGCCGCTAACGCCAAGCGCATGCTGCTCACCAACCTGCTCGTGGCGGCGCTGTGCCTGGGCGGCGTGACCGCGCATGTCACGCTCATCGACTACTACAACACCCTCGGCATCACCGTCTACACCTGGCGCCCGCTCGAGAGCTACTGGCGCGAGGGCTACCTGCCTGCCTTTATTAGTGCGGCACAGTCCATCAAGCCGCCCAAACCCGCCGACTACTCCGTCGACGATGCCAAGGCCACGCTCAAAAAGTACGCCAAGGCCTACGACAAGTCCGACGCGGCCAAGAGCGACGAGCGCGCCGCCGCAAAGGAGCAGTTCGACAGCGAGAAGCCCACGGTCATCGCCATCATGAACGAGACGTTCTCGGATCTGTCGATCTACCAGAACATGCGCGCCGGCTACGAAGGTCCGCAGTACTTTAAGAACCTGTCCAACTGCCTCAGCCGCGGAAAGCTCTACGTGAGCGCCTACGGCGGCGGCACGGCCAATACCGAGTTTGAGTTTATGACCGGCAACTCCATGGCCAACCTGGGCTCGGGCGTGTACCCCTACACCATCTACAACATGGAAACGACCGGGAACCTGGTAGAGCAGTTCAAATCGCTCGGCTATTCCACCACGGCCATGCACCCCAACCACGCGACCAACTGGAACCGCGAGAACGTCTATAAGGACTTTGGCTTTGACCAGTTCCTGTCCATCAACGATTTCCAGGGCGCCGATACCCTGCGCGGCATGGTGACCGACCAGGCAACCTACGACAAGATTCTTGAGTTGCTCGACCAGAACGCCGACCCGCAGTTCATCTTCGACGTGACCATGCAGAACCACTCGGGCTACGACACGGGCCTGCTGCCGGTCGACAAGCAGATGCACCTGAACATCGACACAACCGACCTGGACGCCAAGACCGTCGAGGATGGCACGCTGTCCGATGTCGACGAGTACGTCTCGTGCATCGAGCAGTCCGACCAGGCGCTGCGCTACTTCCTCAACGCCCTGAGCAAGCTCGACCGCAAGGTGGTCGTGGTGTTCTGGGGCGACCATCAGCCGTTTTTCCCGTCCAAGTTCAATGACAAGTGGTTTACCGGCGAGGACGACGCTACGCATCAGGAGCGTCTGTGGCAGACCGACTACATCATCTGGGCCAACTACGACGTTGCCGGCTGCGACCAGACGAGCGAGGTTGACGACTTGTCTACCAACTACCTGTCCACCCAGCTTATGCAGCTGATCGGCGCACCGCTGACCGACTACCAGAAGGCGCACATGACGCTGCGCGAGTCGCTACCCGCCATCAACTCCGTGGGCTACGAGGACGCCAGCCTGCGCTGGGCGCTCTCCTCCAACGTCACCGGTGACGACGCCGCTGCCGCAGCCGCCACCAAGGCGCGCGAGGATTACGCCAAGATGCAGTACTACGAGATGTTCCGCGATGGCAAGAACGTCTACACCGAGCACTTCCAGACCGAGGCCAACGAGACCGACCCCAACTTGGCGCCGGGTACGACCAAGATCAAGTAGCGGGTCTATCGACCTGGTTCGTCCGCCCGGGCGGCGCGGAACGTAAGGTTCCCTGCTCGGACAGTCCTGCTCGCACGGAGAGCGCATTAAGTGCTCTCCGGCTCGTGCGGAACTCGCGATGAACCTTACGTTCCGCGCCACCGAGCAGACGCCTCGGTGTTGAGGCGCGGCTTGTCATGAGAGCATCCGCAACATATGTAAGTTGAAGGCCACATTAAGTGGCCTTCTTTGTATTCGGAAAGCCCGTCCCGCTCTGAATACATCCGGGCATGGAATATCCGCTTATTAGGCCTTCCATCAATAAAGGGGCGCCCTCCCGGGCGGCGGGCACGAAGTTCATCGCGAGTTCCGCACGCAAAGAAGGCCACTTAATGTGGCCTTCGTCTTGCGCAGGACTGTAGAGCAGGGAACTTCGTGCTCGCCGCCCGGGAGGGCGTTGCGTCTAGAAGATGGGTCCGATGTGCTCTCCGTGCGAGCAGGACTGTAGAGCAGGGAACCTTATATTCCGCCGTCGGGCAGGCGTCACAAGCACACCGAACGCCGGGCATTATCTCCTTAACATGAACGCTGTTCATTTTCTTGCCGTAAAAATCCCCGCCTTGCGCGGGGACCGTTAGTAGAGGGTTCGGCGCGTAATCTCGAGCACGGCACTCGGATCAAAGTCTTGCCGGATCACGGCAGAGAGCATGAGCGAGAACAGGACCTCGGCAAATTGCTCGACAGAAAACTGATCGGTAAAGGCATCCGGGCGCACCCGAGGGTCACGCCTGAGCACCATACAAAGCTGATCGAGGATATGCTGCCAGGCATGATGCGTGCGGCGCTTGCCATCCGCAGTGTCTTGCTGCATAAAACTCAGCGAGTGATGCGTAAAGAAGCCCGGATACGTTTGGCAGCCGTACTCCATCTGGCGATACATCCAGCGAATGCACTCGAGTGCATCGTCCAAGACGGCCTCGTCATCGGGGTGATGGAAAATGTCGCCCCACACGCTTGCCACGGTCGCGCCCACGAGCGCTGTCTTAGAATCAAAGTAGTTGTAGATGCATCCGACCGACACGCCGCATGCCGCGGCAACCGAGCGAATGTTGACGCCGGTCCAACCGTTTTCCTGGATGAGCTTACGGCTCGTCTTCAGGATTTCCTCCTTAGACGTCGCTGTGTTATTCATGCCCTCACCTCCAATATGAACAATGTTCATTTTGCCACGACGCAACCTTGTGCCAAGAAAAAGCCTCGAGAATTTCGAGGCTTTCACACTTGTACTATGGAGCGCTCGACACCACGAGCAGCAAGCTACTCTCCCAGCACGGCCTTCTTGGCCGCCGCCGCCATGTTATCCATATCTTCCTTGGTGGGATGGTCCTTCGCGGCAACCCAGTTGTCGAGCAGCATCTTAAATCGGGCGTTGTCGGGATCTTGTTCGAGCATTGCCTCATAGCGCTGCTTAACCGCGGGACCCATCTTGCCCTGGCACATCGCCCAGCCCGCAAGCTCGGCATCCTCGGCCAGATTGGAAGTTACGCGGTCGACAATCTGCTGGTAATAGCTCTGGTCGGCCCCAAAGCCGCAGGTGCCAAACAGGAACACGCGCTTGCCGTGCAAGGCAGAGAGCAACGCCGCGACCGAAGGCGTGCACGCGCCCTTGTCGCACCAAAAACCGACGAGCACCGTGTCGGCCGCGCAGGCGCCCTGCGCCTCGAGCGCAACCTGATCTGCATCCGCATCGTCGCTCAACGCCGCGGCATGGACAAACTCAACGCCCGCAGCCTGCAGAGCGCGCTTGATCGCGCCCGAAACCATCCTGGTATTACCGCTCTTGCTGTTAACCACCAAAGAGCACGTCATAGTCACGTTGCCTCGTTTCCCCCAAAATTAAAGCCACTAATGCAATTTATTAGATGAATATCTTAGTACTAACGTGACAGATGTAAACCACCGTCTGTCGATTGATTAATTTGCCCCACGGGCTTCCTCACTGGGCGAATTGGCTGCGGTAGAGCTCGGCGTAGAAGCCGCCTGCCGCGAGCAGTTCATCGTGCGTGCCGCGCTCGATAATCTCGCCATCGCGCATTACCAGGATGCAATCGGCGTTGCAAATCGTCGACAGGCGGTGTGCCACGACAAAGCTCGTGCGGCCGGCCATGAGCTCGTCGAATGCCGCCTGCACCTGCAGCTCGGTACGCGTATCGATGCTCGACGTTGCCTCGTCCAGCAGCAGAATCGCCGGATCGGTGAGCATGACGCGCGCGATGCACAGCAACTGTTTTTGACCCTGGCTAAACGTGCCGCCGTCCTCGCCGATCACCGTATCGTAGCCGCCTGGCAGCTGCACGATAAACTTGTGCGCATGAGCGCGCTTGGCGGCCTCGACAATCTGCTCGCGCGTGGCATCGGGGCAACCGTAGGCAATGTTTTCGGCCACCGTGCCCTCGAACAGCCAGGTGTCCTGCAGCACCATGCCAAAGGCGCGGCGCAGGCTCGCACGCGTGTAGTCACGCGAGGAGCGACCATCGACCGCGATGCGCCCAGCATCGATATCGTAAAAGCGCAGCAGCAGGTTGATGAGCGTCGTCTTGCCACAGCCCGTGGGTCCGACGAGGGCAAAGCGCGTACCGGGCTTGGCATCGATGCAGATATCCTGCAGCAGTTTGCGGTCGGGCACATAGCTAAAGTACACGTGTTCAAAGGTCACCTCGCCCTGCGGGGCGGCAAGCTCCACGGCATCCGCCGCGTCGGGCTCCTGCTCGCGCGCATCGAGCAACGCGAACATGCGGCGCGCCGAGGCGTACGCGGTCTGGATTTGCGTGATGACGTTCGTGACCTCGTTGAACGGCTTAGTGTACTGGTTAGCGTAGGACAGGAAGATCTGCACGCCGCCCACCGTGAGCGCCGCAGGCACGCCCGTGATCACGCCCGCGCAGCCGATCACGGCGACCACGGCGTAGATGATGTTATTGATAAAGCGCGTGCCGGGGTTAGAAAGCGAACCCATAAACTGCGCGCGCTCGCCCGCCGTATAGAGCTCGGCGTTGAGGACATCGAAGCGCTGTTGAGCGTGCGGGCCGTAGGCGAAGGCGTCCACGAGCTTTTGCTCGCCCACGTACTCCTCAATATGACCGCCAAGCTGGCCTTGGATGCGCTGCTGTGCCGTAAAGCTCTTGTTGGAAAGCTTGACGATGGCGCCGGCTGCAAAGATGGAAAGCGGCGTGACGAGCACCACCACGAGCGTCATGGCCAGGTTAATGGAGAGCATAAACGCGAGCGTGCCCACGATGGTGATGACGCCGGTAAAGAGCTGCGTAAAGCCCTGCAGCAGGCCGTCGCCCACTTGGTCGACATCGTTGACCACGCGGCTCATGAGGTCACCGTGGGCATGGCTGTCGATAAAGCTGAGCGGCATGCGGCTGAGCTTGTCGCTTGCCTCCACGCGCATGTCGCGCACCGTCTCGTAGGACAGGCGGTTGACGCAGTAGCCCTGCAGCCACTGGAAGGCCGCCGCGCCCACCACGACAATCGCGAGCTTGGTAACGAGCGGCAGCAGCGCGTCAAAGTCCACCTGCCCGGCGGCAACGATGAGGTCGATGCCCTCGCCGATAAGGATGGGCGTATAGAGTTGCAAGATCACCGAGATGGCGGCGCTCACAAACGACGCCGTAAACGAAATGCGATGCGGACGGACGTAGCCCAGCAGGCGGCGAGTTACCGCGCCCACGGGGTAGCGCTCGGGGTCGCCGGGCTGGCGCGGGCCGTCACCCAAGTCGTTGAGGCTATCGTTGCCGGACACGTTGGCCGTCATCGTGGCGACCGAGCCGGAAGAAGTATACGGGTTCATTTAGCAGCCCTCCTTTGCGCAAGTGGATGCGGGGGCAGTCGCGGCGGACGCGGGCGTCGTGCTCCCCTGCTGGCCCTCGAGCTCCTCACGACGAAGCTGCGACTGACAGATCTCGCGGTAGAGCTGGCAGGTCGCGTACAGCTCATCGTGCGTGCCCAGGCCCGCGACCGAACCGTGGTCGAGCACGCAGATCATGTCGGCATCGCGCACGGTCGAGACGCGCTGGCTCACGATGACGGTCGTCAGCGGCAGCCCGCCCTCGGCGGCACCGCGCACGCTGCGCTCGCGAATGGCATGACGAAGCGCCGCGTCGGTCTTAAAGTCGAGCGCCGAGGCGGAGTCGTCCATGATCAATATCTGAGGCGAACCCACCAAGGCACGTGCGATAGTCAGGCGCTGGCGCTGGCCACCGCTAAAGTTCTTGCCGCCCGCCTCGACCGGGGCATCCAGGCCTTGGGGCTTGTTGCGCACGAATTCGCTGGCCTGCGCCATATCGAGCGCCGCCCAGAGCTCATCGTCGGTCGCCGCCTCGTCGCGCCAGGTCAGGTTGCTGCGGATAGTACCGCTCACGAGCGACGCGCGTTGCGGAACGGTCGCAACCACATGGCGCAGCTGGTCGAGCCGCCAGGCGCGCACATCGGCGCCCATCACGCACACGCTGCCAGCGCTCGCATCGTACAGGCGCGGGATGAGCGAGACGAGCGTGGACTTGCCGCTGCCCGTACCGCCGATAATGCCGAGCGTTTTGCCCAGCGGCAGCTCCAGCGTCACATCGCTCACGGCATTTGCCGCGCCCACGCCAAACGAAAAGCTCGCATGGTCAAAGCTCAACGCAGGGACCGGAACAGCGCCACCCGCCAGTTCGCCCGGCTCGGGCAGTGCGACCGGCTGGTTGCCCTCATCGGTAATGCTCGGCACGCAATTGAGCACCTCGTTGATACGCGACGCACTGGCGCTCGCCTTGGTAAAGACCACGACCAGGTTGGCAACGTACACGATGGAGGTCAGGGTCTGCGTCATGTAGTTCACAAACGCCATGACCTGACCCTGCGTGAGCTCGCCCACGTTGACCTGGATGCCGCCCACCCACAGGATGGCACACACGCCCAGGTTCATCACAAGAAACGTGACGGGGTTGAGAATCGACGAGAGCTTGCCCACCGCGATGGCAGTATTGGCCTGGTCATCGGCGGCTTGGGCAAAACGCTCGCGCTCGTGGTCTTCGCGCACAAACGCACGGACCACGCGAGCGCCCGAAAGGCCTTCGCGGCAGATAAGCGCGATGCGGTCGAGCTTTGCCTGCAGCTGCTTGTAGTACGGAATGCAGCGTGCCATGACAAACCAAAACACCAGGCCGATGGCGGGCGTGCAAATCAAGAAAATCACGCCAAGCTTAAGGTCGATGGCAAGGGCCGCGACCATGGAGCCCACCGCCAGGAAAGGCCAGCGGATGAGCATGCGCACGCCCAGCGCCACGGCGAGCTGAACCTGGTTGACGTCGTTGGTAATGCGCGTGATGAGTGACGGCGTGCCGAAGCGGTCGAGTTCGGCATAGCTCAGCTTGTTGATGTGCTGGTAGAGCGCACCACGGATATCGGTACCCATGCCCTGCGAGGTGAGCGCGGCCATCTTTTGGCAGACAAGCGTAAACGAGATGCCGATCACGGCCATGGCGCCAAGCACCATACCGTAGTGGACGACGGCGTTCACGTCGTGTGCGCCGATACCCTTATCAATCATCTGGGCAATCACCAGCGGCGTCAGCAGGTCAAAGATCACTTCGATCAGCTTGCACGCAGGACCAATCACCATATAGCGGCGAAACTTACCGCCAAAACGCCTGAGCAGCTCAATCATGTATAGGCGCTCCCTATCATCATCCACATTCAATTCGAACCATGATAGTACGGTGAGCCCAAAAGAAGCGTAAACAACTCGTCATTTCTAATGGGATTCGGTTTCCAGAGAAGCGGAGAGGTGCGCATGCCCGGTCAGCGGCGCGCCAATCGCTTGGTATACTTACAGTAGTGCTACCAGCCGAGCCGCCGACCCTTGAAATGAGGTGCCGAGATGAACGACATTCTCGCAAGAAGAGCAAGACGAGCAACTGTGGGCATCGCCCTTTCCGCGGCACTTGTCGCGGGAATCGCCCCCCGCAACGGCGATCGCGGCAGAAACCAGCTCCCCCACCGGTGCAGTTGCCTTGCAGACGGAAGATGCGGCCACCGCAAAAGAAAGAGCGTATGCAGCCATGCAGGAAGCGCTCAAAAACCTCGAGGCCGCAAAAGACGCCGCAAGTCTTGAGAAACTTGCGGTAATCGATGATGACATTGCCGCTTTTCAAGAGATCTACGACATGGTGGTGACGGAAGCCGCCAAACGGAGGGAGCGCCTTCCCGCCATGCAAGCGAACGTCGATGCAGCCCAAGCCAAATACAATGAGGCCCACAACCGGACAAGCGGCCTTCAGGCAGAATTAAATAAGGCAATCGACGACGGAGCTTCTAACGAAACTATTAAGCAGTTGCGAAGTGAGATCATGTCGGCAGAAAGGCGAGAAAAATCTTGTGAAGATGATCTTCACCACTGCCAACGCCGGCTCGAAAGCCAGAAAAAACAGGTTCAGTATTTCGAAAGTGAGGCAGAGGAAGCCAAAGCCCACATCGATGAGGACATAGCCAAGCGAAATGCACTCCTCGGCGATTTGGAAAAGGCGCAAGCGGCCTATGACGATGCCTGCAAGGCATACGAAGAGGCGAAAGCCGCGGCAGATAAGGCCACCTCGCCCGAGATAACGAAACCCGCCGAGACGACAAAACCCTCCAGCTCAGCGCAACCGGCCGAGACGGCGCAGCCCGCCAGCTCGCCCGCGACCGGCAAAGACGCTCCATCGAGCTCCACCAAGCAAGCAGATACGACCACCGGCAAGCTCGCAAACACAGGCGACACAGCGCCGAGCGCAATCACACTCGCAGGAATCGCCGCCGCAGGACTCGGAATAACCGCCACAGCCACACGCCGCATCAAGAACTCAAAATAGCCGCCAGCGGTTATTGTCTTCGCCAATCCATAAGCCCATAGACAAAGAGGCCCGTTTCCCCAACCAAAACCAGGGAAACGGGCCTCTTTACTTGTAAAAACAAATGGTAATGCCACCATCTCTTGAAGCACATCGCCACCGCGCTCCAAACAACGCCAACGAGCAGCATTCCTTAAGGGATAGATTTAATTTAGGCTAACGCGCCTTTACGGGTGATTTTTGGACGAAGTGGTCCCGGTGCCGGCGGGCTGTTTGGTAGTCGAGCGATCCCGCAGGCAAAGCCGAGGACCAGCGAGACACCAAACAGCCCGCCGGCACCGGGACCGCATCGCGGCACCAAAAAAGCGCCCGTGCGCTCGATGGATTCGGATGCCCGACAGAGGCTCCTTATGGCTGCTTCCTTCCGGACCTGACCAGATTCGGAACATGTCGTCATCCGAACCCATCGAACGCGCTAGGCGCTCGGTATATCTTACCCGCTCCCGCCCGATGGGGCAAGACAGCTAATTTGGGACGGGGCTTTTTTGACTACTTTTTGACTGGTGGGGCATCAGGGTGGCGAAAGTAGTCAAGGAGGCCCCGTCCTAAATAGACTGATCTGGTGCTGTGCCACGAAAAGGGCCCATCTACTACGTTTAGGTCGCAGGGGTCGACCATAGCCGGCTTTTTCGAAAATCGACAAGCTGTCTACCTGCACTGATAATTGTTCTCGGGGGAAGCGGGCACTGCGGGGCGCGGCAA
>UQNC01000050.1 GCA_900542175.1 uncultured Collinsella sp.
TGCGGCGTAGGCCGCTTATTAGCCCGTCCAAGAATTGGGGCGCAGTTCATTACGGACCCGGGGCGCTTTCTTGTGGGCAAGCGGAGGGATTCGAACCCGCAAGGGTGCGGAGCTGAGGAAACGCGAAGCGTTTTCCAGCGCAGCACGCAAGGAGCGAAGCGACGCAGCGGAGCGCGGCCGCCGAAAAGGCGGACGCGGAATCCCTCCGTCCCATATCAGCCGAGAGCGCCTCGCGTTAAGAAAATCGAGCCAACGCCGCCAAGCGGAGGGATTCGAACCCGCAAGGGTGCGGAGCTGAGGAAACGCGAAGGCGCCCCAGGCCCATAACGACCAAGAGCGCCTTACATCTAGAAATTATCAGCCCAGTTCCGAAAAGCGAGCCACATGCGACAACCAAGTAGTCACAGGCCCCGGGAGAGCGGGGACACCGGCTTAGGTTTATCGCGAGTTCCGCACGAACAGGAGGCCACTTAATGTGGCCTCCGTCGTGAGCAGGACTGTAGAGCAGGAAACCTAAGCCGGTGTCCCCGCTCTCCCGGGGCCGAACGCCCTAGTTGTTGAGCATGCGGTCGAAGCTTCCCGAGTCGCCATCCCGATAGTCGGCGGTCATCAGAATCTCCTGCGGAATTCGTCCGCCCTCACGCAGCACGTTGCGGAACTGCACGCGCGTAACCATGGGCAGATCCTTAATCGTCGCCGCCAGGTTCTGCGGCACGCCCTGGTTGGCAGCCGCGGGCTCGCACGCGCCGCCGGCCTTCACGCGGCGCTTATGCTCGGCAAGCATGGCGCGATACATGCCGGCATGCAGGCGAATCTCAACGACGTTGGCGTTGCGAGCCTGCTCGACGATGCGCGCACCCTCGCGATCGATGTCGCCCACGTAGTAGATATAGTTAAAGCGGTAGCCAATCTCGGCCAGATAATCATCCAGCGCATGAGAGACACTCGCCTTGCACCCGCCGCCAAAGATTACGCCACCCACCTTGGTACCAAAGAGCTTGGCATGTTTACGTCCGCGCAGGAGCTTGACGATCTCGTCATAGGTATCCAGGTTCTCGACCATAATGAACGGCTTGTCGGCGCCCAGCGTAAAGAAGCCCGTAAAGTGCACCGGACGGTTGGGGGCGACCTTGATCGCCTGCATGCTGATGCCCTTTTCGGTCATGCGCCTGATCAGGCGCTCACCATGCTTGCCGTCAAAAGCTTTTTCGTCATTGAATATCTGGTAAGCGCGCTGGCGGCGCGAGGCAACCGGAGTATCGGCACCGCGGTTTTGCTCGATCCAAGCCTGGATAATCGCGATTTCCTCGGCAATCTTGCGATTGGACATTTCGTTGTGCTGAGCGCGCTGCGGCGTCTTTTTACCGTCCTTGCCTTCAACCCTTACAATCTGGGTCTGCTGCTCTTTGATCTTGGAGAGCGCCGTAGGCGTGGGGACAACCTTGAGCAGTTGCCTGCCCAGCACGCGGGCCAGGGCAAACGCCGAAACCTCGCCATGGGTAGTCGACTCAGCCTGCTGGGCAGCCGTATCTGCTGCGGCAGACTCGGGCTTCTTCTGAGACTTGCGCTTGGAATCGCCTTGGACATTGCGCTCGCGTTTCGAAGTAGACGTCTGCTTCTGCGAACGCTCGGGCTTGCCCTCCTTCGCCAGCTGACGCTTGGGCTGCCCCATCGGAGCATCCACCTTCGCATCTTCGTCGCGCGGCGCTACATTCTCGGCGGTATCCTGAGCGTTAGAACTGCGGCCGCCACGATGACGACGGCGGCGAGGCTTGCTCGATGTGCCCTCCCCCGTCTGTTCAACCGCAGGTTGCTGGCCCTGAGTCTCCATATCGGACGCAGTCTGCTCATCAACAGGCTTCTGTTCACGGACTCCCGACTCGGCTGGCTTCACGGCCTTCTCGGCCCGCGCCTCCGGAACCTGATTGACCTTCTCCTGACGCTTTACAGGGTACGCGCGACCTGCGAAGCCGCGACCGGGACGACACGAGTCTGAGGCCCTCTTGGCCGGCTTCTCGGAATCGTCCGCAACCTCGGCAGCCTCTTCGGCATCGCGCACAACGTCCTGCTGCGCAGCCTTAAAGTGAGCACCGCGGCGACGCTTGGGCTCCTGAGGCTCAGCGGACTTTTGCTCTTTCACAGGCTCCTGCGGCTCGGCGACAGGCTCGTTCTCGACAACCTCGGTAACGGCCCCATCCTTTTGAGCCACAGCACGACGGAAGCGTTCCTGTTGGGCGCGGCGCTGCACATCACGCTTGCCGCCCCCGCCAAAGCCGCCGCGACCCGCCTTGGCGGTAAAAGCGCGAACGACGTTTTCATCGAGCAGCTCATCGGTATCGATATGCTCACGCGGGGCAACTTCTTCCGCAGCAGGCACCTCAACGGAATCCTCGACAGGCTGCTCCTGGGCATCATGGATCTCGGCATTGATGGTATAGAACGCCGGGCGGCCGTTAATGCCGCTGCCCTCGATCTTGGTAACGATTTTTGCCGCGATAAGCTCATCGCGCATCGCCTTGGTATCGCACTCCTTATCCACGGAGCGGAAGATTTGCGCCAGCGCGCTCGACTTGATCTTGAGCGCCTTGCGGCAGAGCAGGTCGTAGGCAACCAGCTTTGCCCGCTCGGCAGAAAGCGACGTTTGTCCGCTCAGACGCTCAGCCAGAGCATCGACATTTTGTTGGTTATCGGAATATACCGTCTTGGCCACGGGGCCCCTTTCATATGCACACATATACGTCCATATGGTACAACGCGCGCCGCCATCCAAGCAAAACATCTGCGAGAACACCCCGGCATCACCCGTCTTTACAAAAAAGACCGGGCCCGCGTTCTGCGGACCCGGTCTTTCCGAGTCATAGAGATGGAGGATTCAATCCGTCCGATCGGCTAAGCCTTGGCGGCTTCAGCGTCGGCAGGAGCCTCAGCAGCGGCGGCGCGACCATACTCGGCCTTGCCCATCTCGGACCACTCGGGCTCCTCGTCGGGCATGGAGCCGGCCTCCTTGCCGAAGAACTCCTTGAGGCAGTTGACGGCAACGATGAGGCCCAGGACCATCAGCAGGACGGCGAAGACGAGCTGCAGGCCCTTGGTGGCGGCGACGGAGACGGCGGCCGTGGTGGCGGTAGCCGGGATGGTGCCAAAGAAGCCGTAGGCCTGGACGGCGGTCATGCAGCCCATAGCGCTCTGGACCAGCGAGGTGAAGGTGCAGCAGAGCAGGAAGACGACGGGCACGTAGAGCATCCAACCCTTGCGGCCGGTGCACTTGCAGAACACGGCGAGGGTGATCATGGTCATACCGCCGAGCAGCTGGTTGGAAGCACCAAAGAGCGGCCAGATGTTGGCATAGCCACCAAAAGCGAGGGCGAGACCAGGAAGCAGGGTGACAACCGTGGCGAACCAGGGGTTGCCGAGGACCTTCATGTAGCCGGCCTTGGACTCGATGGCCAGGGCGTCGTTGGTCTGGGCAAAGAACTCGGAAAACGAGGTGCGGGCGATGCGAGCGACGGCGTCGAGCGAGGTCAGGGCCAGAGCGGAGACGTTCATGGTCATGAAGACGGTTGCGAGCGTGCCGTCAACACCGAAGGCCTGCATACCGCGGGAGATGCCAGCGGCAAAGATCTGGAACGGGGTGGAAGCGACGCCGGCGTTAAGGGCGCCGGTACCGGCGGTGTTCATGTCGGAGAACATGATGCCGGCAACGATGATGGCAAGGATGCCAACGAAGGACTCAACGACCATAGCGCCGTAACCGACCTTGACGGCGTCCTGCTCCTTCTCAACCTGCTTGGAGGAGGTACCAGAAGAAACGAGGCTGTGGAAACCGGAGAGAGCGCCGCAAGCAACAGAGACAAACAGGACCGGGAACATCATGCCGGAGGCACCAGAGAAGCCAGTGAAGACCGGAGCGGTCATCGTAGCCTGGCCGTGAACACCCAGGACAACGATGCCGAGGACAGCGCAGGAGATCATGACGATCATCATGATGGAAGTGAGGTAGTCGCGCGGGGTCTTGAGCATCTGGATGGGCATAGCGCCAGCGAAGACCAGGTAGACCATGACGACAGCGAACCACTGGAACTTGGTCAGATAAACCGGGAACTGCATACCAACGGCGAACATGAGAACCATGAGCACCACGCCGGTGACGAACTCGGCAGCGCCGGTGAGGTTGAACTTCTTCTGGGCCCAACCAAAGGCCATGGCGACGAAGGTGAACAGGATGGAGATGGTGCCAGCGCAGCCGGCGGCATAGGACTTGGTGAAGTCGATGGCACCGGTAGCAGCGCCAGAAGCGTCAACGGCCGGGGTGAACATGAACGTCTTGCAGACCATGTCGGTGAAAGCGGCGATGACGATGATGCAGAACAGCCAGCAGAACAGCAGGAACAGGCGACGGCCGGTCTTGCCGATGTACTTCTCGATGAGCTGAGCGAGCGACTTGCCGTTGTTCTTCATCGAGGCGTACAGGGCACCAAAGTCGTGGACGGCGCCAAAGAAGATGCCGCCGACGAGGACCCAGAGCACGACGGGCAGCCAGCCAAAGGCCATGGCGACGATCGTACCCGTGACAGGGCCGGCACCGCAGATCGAGCTGAACTGGTGCGAGAACGCGGTGAAGGCGGAGACGGGCGAGAAGCTCTTGCCGTCCTTCATGCGCTTGGCCGGCGTGAGGGCCTCTTTGTCAACGCCCCACTTGTTGGCCAACCAGCGGCCGTAGCCCAGATAGCCGCAGGCAAGCACCGCCGCAGCCACAACCATGAGCAAAACTCCGTTCATTACATTTCCTCCTCTAAAAAGAACTACTCAGACATAAAAAATGAGGGCCGTCGGTTGCGCTCGACGGCCCTCATCTTCATCAGCCGCCCGTTATCGTACGGGCTAGCTGTATGTGCTAACCCGCATCAGATAATTACTACGCTGATAATGTTTAGCTGATGCGTGAACATGTCTAAGAAATCCTCTTCAATCATGATGTGAACGATCCGTGCGTGTTCACATCCCCCAGTGGATGAAAAGGAGTATGAAACTTTAGTTACCTAAAGTCAACGCAAATATGTAATGAATTTTCAACTTTTTTGAATTTCTCGTTATAAAACGCCACTGACCTCGGACTTTACCCAACAAAAGTTTTTGCATGGGAGATACCCCTCGGGAGCCGCGGGAGCCGGGCGGCGCATATGAACTTTCCTGCTCTACAGTCCTGCGCAAGACGGAAAGCACATTAAGTGCTTTCCTTTGCGTGCGGAACTCGCGATAAAGTTCATATGCGCCGCCCGGCTCCCGCGGCTCTCAGGGGCTCCCATCCCAAATGCGGAGCAAAGCTCCGCACACCATCTTTTTCGTTCAGCTAAAGCACGCCGGAAATTCGACGCAGCTGGCTAACCTTGCCGGACGTTGTCGACGCCAAACCAGCTCAGAAGCTATATCGATACAGAAAGGTCCCCGGACGGAGGGGCCGGATATAAGGTTTATCGCGAGTTCCGCACGCAAAGAAGGCCACTTAATGTGGCCTTCGTCTTGCGCAGGACTGTAGAGCAGGAAACCTTATATCCGGCCCCTCCGTCCGGGGACCGCGCCGTACCAGCTACAGCGTCATGTTTGGATCGGCGTCGACGTCGAACGGCGAGATTTCTCCTCGGTCGAATTTACGGCGGGCAACCTCTGCGATCATGGCGGCGTTGTCGGTGCACGCCGAAAGCGGTGGCACCGTTACGCGGATCCCCTGACGCCCAAGCTTCTTGATCATCATCTCGCGCAGATGCGGATTAGCCGAGACGCCGCCGCCGATGCAGTATTCCTTGCATCCGGTGGCATGCAGGGCGTTTTTGGCCTTCTTGTACTGAACGTCAAAGACGGCTGCCTCAAACGAAGCCGCCAGATCGGGCAGGTGAATCGTGCGCCCGGCCTTGGTCTCCTGCTCGATGTAGAGCGTCACGGCCGTTTTAAGACCCGAAAGCGAGAAACGATAGTCTCCCCTGCTGTTAAGCGCGCGAGGAAAATCGATCGCGCGGGGGTTGCCCGTCTCGGCCAGCTTGGAGATGATGGGGCCACCGGGATAGCCCAGACCCAACGCCTTGGCTACCTTGTCGAAGGCCTCGCCCACAGCATCGTCGAGTGTCTCACCAAGTACCTCGTAGTCGCCCCATGCCTTCACGTGCACGAGCATGGTATGACCGCCCGAGACGAGCGTGAAGATAAACGGCGGCCTGAGATCGGGCTGCGCCAGCAGGTTGGCGAACAGATGGCCCTCCAGATGGTTGACGCACACGAGCGGCTTGCCGGCGGCATAGGCAAAGCCCTTGGCGAAGGCGACGCCCACTACCAGAGCACCCACCAGGCCCGGACCCTGCGTCACGCCAACAGCGGCGAGTTCGCTCGGCGCGATGGCTCCACCCTCAAGACCAAGCGATGCTGCGGCATCCTCGAGCGCCGCATCCACGACACTCACAATCACCTCAACGTGTTTGCGCGAGGCGATCTCGGGCACCACGCCGCCAAAGCGGGCGTGAAAATCAATCTGTGTCGACACCTGGTTGGCCAGCATATTGCCATCCGCATCGATAATCGCCACGGCCGTCTCGTCGCAGGAGCTCTCGATAGCGAGCACTAGGCGGCGGCGCTCAATTTCGGCACGCTCCCCCTCGGAGCGCCCAGGCGCAGGCAGCGGCCATACGCGCTGCTCTGCCGCCGTCGGCTCGGGCGAAGCATTATCGACCGGAAGCACCAGGGGCAGCGGAGCCGTCATGACGATGGCGTCCTTGCCGGCACCATAGTAGCCGCGGCGACGGCCAGCCTCGGTAAAGCCCAGAGCGTTATAAAGCGCGGTCGCTCCCTCGTTACCGTCCTCGACCTCGAGCGAAGCCGTAGTGCAGCCGAGCATCTGGGCATCATAGCTCACATGCGACAGCAGCTTGCGGGCAATACCCTCGCGGCGATGCTTCGGATCGACGGCAACATCCAGAATCTGCACGTCACCGTCCACGACCATGCCACCGGCAAGCCCCAGCAGCTGACCGTCGTCGTGCGCCACCCACCAGCTGCGCGGCGCCGCAACATCCTCGCCCAGCTCGGATAGAAACATGCCCGGCGTCCACGCCTCGTGTCCAGCGCCTTCAAAGCAGGCGGCCTCCAGCGCACTTGCGCCCTCGGCGTCCGCCGCACCCATGGGGCGGAATTGCAGATGGCGACCGGCGAGCTCATCGGCAACGCCCGTAATTTCGCTCTGCGCGCTCTCGGCAAGACCGAGGCGTTTGCGCTCGTTTTCCTCGGCATCAGAAAGGCGCGTATAGATCGGAAGGACGCGGGCCGGGTCGCCGTCACCCGCGGCATGTGCAAGGAGGAGGCCCTCGCCCGAAGGCCACCACAAGCCGCGCTCTACGCAGCGAGCGACCTCATCCTCGCCCAGCAGCTTGCCATAGCGCACGAGACCGTCGCCAGTCAGCTGAACCTGGTCCCAGTCCGCGGCTTGGCGCCACTCATCAAGCGCCACGGCAGCCTTGACCACGTGTTCGCGCTCAAATTGACGCTCGGGACCCTCATCGACCAGCATATACAGCGCCGGATATACCTCACCGCGCATAGCATCGGCCAAGATACCAAGCTTGCCGCGCACGCCAGCCTTCCACGCCGTCCAAGCGCAAGCGTCGAGCGTCGACACGCCCAGCAGCGGAACATTGGCACCACGCGCGAGGCCCTTGGCAGTGGAGATGCCGATGCGCACGCCCGTAAAGGACCCCGGGCCGCGGCCGACCACATAGCAACCAACATCGCTGCGATCCAGACCGGCTTGAGCCAGCACGCCATCAACGGTATTCACGAGCTCAACGTTGGCGTGACGGCGACACATGTGGTCGCCACTCACGAGCTTCGTCTCACCCGTCTGCCCATCAATCCAGCTTGCCGCGCAGGCAAGCATGTCAGTCGAGGTATCGAGCGCCACCACCAGCGCGTTGTCGTTATGCAAGCTCATCTTGTACAGCCTTATCAATCAAATGGGAAAGCTCCATTGCGCGGTCACCGTGCGCCTCAAGCGTTATCGTTCGCACGTCGCTGTCGCCCTCATCACGCCTGAGCGTCACCGAAAGATACTCATCCGTCAGCTCGTCCTGGAATTGTTCGCCCCATTCCAGCAGGCAAGCACCCTCATAGCCCAGCACATCGAAAATGCCCGTATCCTCGAGCTCGTAGGCATGCTCCAGGCGGTATAGATCAAAGTGAAACAGCGGAATACGACCTTGATCGTGAACGGCCATGAGGGCGAACGTAGGGCTCGTAACCATATGCCCATCGCCCAGCCCGCGCGAGACGCCCTTGGTAAAGTGAGTTTTGCCCACTCCCAGGCCACCGGTCAGGATGAGCACATCGCCGTCCTCAAGGCACGGTGCAATTAGCTCGCCAAAGTACTCCGTATCGGCAGCGCAAGTCGTTTTGTAAGTACCTACCCCCAGGCGCTCCAGGGACATATATGCTCCTTATTATTCCGAGGCGTCCTCTGGCGCGGGATGTCGCTCCAGATAGTCGCCCAGCATCTTAAAGTCTTCCTCCAGCAGCTCCTGCCACGCCGGATTGCGCAGCGCTGCTGCCGGATGGAACGTGGGCATTACCACAAAATGCCCCATCTGGTGGAACCTGCCGCGCAGCTTAGTAATGCCAATCTCGGTCTTTAGCACAAAGTGCGTCGCGGGGTTGCCGAGCGTCACAATAATATCGGGCCAGATGCTTCGAATCTGCTCACGCAAAAATGGCGAGCAAGCCAGCACTTCCTCGGGACGCGGATTGCGGTTTCCCGGCGGGCGGCACTTAAGCACGTTGGCAATGTAGACGTCTTCGCGTTTGAGCCCCGCCAGCGACAAAATGCCGTTGAGGTCCTCGCCTGCCGCCCCCACAAAGGGCTCGCCCTGCAAATCCTCATTGCGGCCCGGCGCCTCGCCAATAAACATCACGCGAGCGTGGGGGTTTCCCACGCCAAACACGATGTTATGGCGCGACTGGTAAAGCTGGCAAAGGTGACAATCGCCCAGAACGGCCTCGATCTCCTCGAGTGCAACCTCACGCGGCGCCTGATGGCTATGGCCGGGGATGTGCATGACGCCCATAGCGACTCCTACACGTAGACCTTGTCGAGACGCATACCAAAGCCGCAAGCGACCTCGTAGTTAATCGTGCCGCGTAGGCGCGCCATCTCGTCCATGGTAATCTCGGCATCTCCATCGCGGCCGACAATGATCATCTCGTCACCATACTCGGCCTCGGGAATCTCATGCGCCGGGTTGGACTGAATGGCGACCATAAACTGGTCCATGCAGATATTGCCCACCTGACGCACACGCTCGCCGCGATACAGCACGTCCATACGATTGGAAAGCGTACGCGAAAGGCCATCGGCATAACCGATCGGAAGGGTGCAGATCTGAACGCGCGTGCGCGGTACGCGGTAGGTAAAGCCGTAGCCCACGCCCTCGCCCATCGCAGGATGCGCCACGCGCGTCACACGCGCGTGGACGCTCATGACGGGATCAAGCTGCATCACGCGACCACTCAGCTCACATGGCTGCAGACCATACAAACCGATGCCGGCACGAATCATGTCAAAGTGCATTGAAGAATCGAGCATCGAGGACGGCGTATTGGCACAATGCACGATACCGCATTCAAAACCTGCGTCCTTAATGGCCTGAACGGCCTCGGTAAAACGCTGGCACTGCAGCTTGTAGTCCCAACCCGAAGGTTCATCGGCCGTGGCAAAGTGCGTAAATACGCCGTCGCACTGGATGCCGCGATGGAAACTGATGCCGCGTACAAAGTCGAGCACCTGTGTGTAGTGAACACCGATACGATTCATGCCCGTCTCGATGGCAAGATGGTACTTGCCCACCTTGCCCGCCGCGACGGCGCATTCGCCATACGCAAGAGCAAAATCGGACGTATAGACCGAGGGCATGATATCGAATTCGAGCAATGCAGGAATAGCCTCGATAGGCGGCTCACTTAGAATCAGGACGGGCTTAGTAATCCCGCCCTGACGGAGCCCAACGCCCTCGTTAACCGTCGCCACGGCAAACATGTCGGCACCGGCCGAATACATGATCTTGGCACACTCAACAGCTCCATGACCATAAGCATCGGCCTTGACCACGCAGCACAGGCGCTGACGCGGATTCAACAAGTTCTTATAGGCCCTCGTGTTGCGACGGAGCGCCCCGCGGTCGATCTCGACCCAGGACCAGCGCGTCAAATCGGCTTTATTCATGATTAGTCATCCGACCCTTCGTCCATGATTCCCAGATCTTCGAGCGCATCCTTTGCCGCCAGCTCCATGGCAGGACCGATCAAGTCGATAAGATCGGTCGCGATGACGCTCTTCTCACCATACTCCGTCGCCGCGGCAAAACCGGCGTAGCTGTGAAGTGCGACGGCGTACGAATACAGCAACTCCCAACGATCCATCTCGTCGCGCATGGTGGCAAGCGTGCCGGCCAAAATACCCGCGAGAACATCACCCGAACCGGCAGTTGCCAGAGAAGCCGGACCCGAGAGCGGCAGCAGCACACGCTCAACGCCACAGATAGCCGTCGTCGGCCCCTTGGCAATGACCACCAGATTGTCGGAGCCTGCAGCCCAGACAACCTTCTGCGCGGCCGCAATCGCGGTACCAAGGTCGTTCACCTCGTCACCGGCAACCAGGCGCGAAAGCTCACGATAGTGCGGCGTCATAACCAACGGCTGCTCGCGGCGATACATCTCGGGGTTACTATCAATACCGTCAATGGCAATCTTAGCAAGGCAGTTGAGTGCATCGGCGTCCAAAATTAGCGGTACATCAAGCTCGAGCAAGCCCGAAACCACCTGCATAGCGCCGGCAGACGTCGTCATACCGGGACCGCACAGCACGCAGCTGTACTTCTTTGCGATCTCGCACACCGTCATGCGCGCAGCGGCGCCAAAGGAGCCGCGGGAATCAGACGGAATAGCAAAGACCGGAATCGAAGGAAGTGCCATGCGAATGAGATTGGCGCAGGCGTCAGGAGCCGCGACTGCCACGTAACCAGCACCCGCGCGAGCTGCAGACTTGGCCGCCATAATGGCAGCACCAGGATATTGCGCAGATCCGGCGACAATAAGCACGGAGCCGCGAGAATACTTATCGATATTCGTGGGCAGCGGAGCAAAGAAATCCACCAGGTCACCGGGCTCGACAATCTCGGCGGCATGGTCGACATCATCGATGACCTCATCAAGGCGATCATAGAGGCTACCGCACACCAGATCACCGGCGTATTCTGGGCCATCAGCGCTGTAGAGGCCAATCTTGGGCGTGATCATCGTGACCGTGCGCTCGGCACGGATGCAGTCGTCGTCGACAACACCGGTCTCGGCATTCAGACCCGAAGGAACATCAATGGACACCACATGATCGGCGCAGTCGTTAACTGTCGGAATCCAGATGGAGAACGGTGCACGCAGGTCACCGTGGAAACCGGTACCAAAAATAGCGTCAACAACAACGTCGGCCTTATCAATCAAAACCTCAAGCTCATCTCGCGAGGGACCGACACACACATGCACGTCACGACCGGCGGTACGGCGGGCAACATGGCGAGCCAGAGCAGCAGGAATCTCATCCGGCTCAACCGGAGACACGATATCCACATCAACGCCCTTATGACTCAAAATATCAGCCGCGACCCAGCCGTCGCCACCGTTGTTGCCAAAACCGACCAGAACAAGGACGCGATCGGGATTGAGTTTTAGAATTTCACTAGCAGCAAACTCACCCGCCAGTTCCATAAGCTCGGCCTTCGAAGTTCCTTCGCGTTCGATAATATCTTCGAGGCGAACGACTTCCTCGGTACTCAAAACCGGTTTCATCTATGCTCCTAGCGTATCTTGCGAAGCATCGCCCTGGTGCTCCGTCAAAGCTGAATTTTGCAGTTGCTCAAGCTCATCTAAAACCGAGCGAGCCTCTTTATAAGTTTGTGCAACGCGTTCCTTGGTGCTCACCTTTTCTTCCTTAGGCTTTGGTCGAGCATCCTCGGTGATCGCAATGGCATTGGCTACGGCCAGATCACCCGTCAAAGTAATGGAGAGCGCAACTTCAATGACACCCAACTCTTGAGCAATCTCGAGCGCTCGACCTGAAAGCACAGCTTTAGGCTTTCCGAGCTTATCGCGCGTTACCGAGACGTCTTTGCGGCCGACGCCCTGACTAAAACCCGTACCAAGAGCCTTGAGAACCGCTTCACGAGAAGCAAAACGGCTCGCATAGTGCGCCGCAGGACGCGATGATGCGTCGCAATATGCGCACTCTTCTTCGGTAAACACACGCCGAGCAAACGACGGCGTCTTTTCAAGGATTGATTTCATGCGGGAAATCTCGACGATATCAACGCCAATACCAGCTTCAGCCATATTCACCTCCATATTGCACAGACTAAGTTATTGTAGCCCGTTAACGGAAGATGCGACAAACGAGGGTCATAAAACACAGCGAGTTTGTTAGATCTGGCTTAACGCAAAAAAGGGGGAGGCCGCGAGGCCTCCCCCTTCTCAGTTCAAGCGTACGGCTCGGTGCCGTCCACCGGTCAGCGGCGCCCTGGCCTCCCACGGGCTGACCC
>UQNC01000051.1 GCA_900542175.1 uncultured Collinsella sp.
TCGCGGCCGGCACCGTCGCCCGCGCCCAGCCCCAGGTCGCCCGCGGCGGCCCAGTACGCGTCAAAGTCCTCATCGCTGCCGGTAAAGCTCGCCATGCAGCCATTGGCCACAAAGATGCGGCCTGCCAGCTCGGCAAGCTTGGTACGCAGCCCGTCCACGCGCTCGTCAAAGTGCTCGAGCAGATCGCGCAGGAACAGGTAGAAATCCACGCCCGAAAGCTGCTCGCGCACCACGGCCGAAGGCGAGCTGTAGCTCATTGCGCGACCGAGCGCCGCCGAGTGGCCGTTGTTGATAAAGCCCTGCTCAAGCCCAATGCGAATCTGCGTGAGCACGTCGCGCACGCGGTCGGCGTCGGCGTCTGCCAAAAGCGTGCTCGACCACACCTCGCGCGGCAGGCTTGCCAGCGCATCGATTTTCTCGGACAGGGCACCGGCGCTCACCAGCAGGTAGGGGCGCACGCCGTCCACGTCGGGCTGGGTCATGACCTCGGTCGTAAAGCTCAAAAAGCCCAGCTTGCCGGCGAGCAGGTTGTCGAGCTCCTCAGCCGAATGCTCGCGCGTGGGCAGCTGCTTGAGCAGGCGGCAGAGCAGCGTCACGTAGGGCAGGTCCTCAAATGCGACGCAGCTCAGGTCGAAGTACTGCATGACGTAGGCCAGGCGGTTGGTGGGAATGCCGTGGCGCAGACAGGGGATGGGCGCGGTCGTGTCCACAACGAGCGGCGGCTCGGGGCGCGCCTCGCCAATGTCGGACACGCGCAGGCGCGGCAACGTGGCCTTGGCCTCGGGCGTGTCCTCGGCCTCCTGCGCGGCACGCAGCGTGGCTGTGAGCTCGACCACATCGGCAAGCTCGGCATCGGTCATGGCGTCACGCTTGGCTGCCAGCTCGATGGCCTCGGCACCCTCCGAACCCTCGGCGGCGTCCACCGGCACCAGCTCGACGAGCGCCATGTGATCGTTCTGCAGCACCAGCTCGCGCAGCAGGTCCTCAAAATAGCTGCCGTCCAGCTCGCCTCGCAGCTCCTCGTACACCGGGCCGTACTTGAGTGCCAGCGTCGCGGCGTCGTCATCGTAGAGCCAGGTGCTCAGCGCGTCGCACGCAATGGCCACGCCGTCGGCGATACCGTAGTCGCGCTGGCGCAGGTCGTACTCGTTGCTGCTGATGATGGCTTCCAGGCGCTCGCGCGGAACGCCGTGCTCGCACAGGTCGCGGCAGGCGTCCTGGAACACGCGACGCAGCTCGCGCGCCACGCCGGGCTGCGCGCTTTGCAGCATGATGAGCTCGTAGGGCTGCAGGCTCTCGGCCGCGGTGTAGCTCACCACGTTGCCGCCCAGGCCGGCGGCTAGAATGGCCTTCTTAACCGGTGCTTCGTTGGAACCCAGCAGCACCTCGAACAGGATATCCGCCGCGATCGTGCGCTTGCGGTCGAGTGCACTGCCCAGTACTAGGCCCAGGCCCACCAGGGCGTTCTCGGGCGTGGTGGCCATCTCGACGCGCTTATACTCGCAGGTCACAGGCGCCTGCACGTCCAGCGGATTGGGCGCCAGCGTGGACGGGTCCTCGCCGGCGGCAACGGCAGCGTCCATGCGGCGGCTCGCGGCACTCGGCTGCGACAGATAAAGCTCGTCCAAAAACGCCAGTGCGCGGTCCACATCTAGGTCGCCGTAGAGCGTAATGTAGGAGTTGGAAGGGTTGTAGTGGCGCGCGTGCGTGTCCAGGAACTGCTCGTAGGTGAGCGCGGGAATCGCGCGCGGGTCGCCGCCGCTCTCGTGCGCATAGGCGGTGTCGGGATAGAGCGCGGCGTTGACGGCGTCGTCCAGCACGCTCATGGGGTCGGACAGCGCGCCCTTCATCTCGTTGAACACCACGCCGTTATAGCGCAGCGTGTCCTCGCGCAGGCTCGCGGAGCTGTCGCCGCCCTCGCCCTCGACGCCCTCCGGCAGGTCCAGCTCGTAGTGCCAGCCCTCTTGCTCAAAAATGGTCGGCTTGGTATAGATGGCCGGGTTGAACACCGCGTCCAGGTACACGTCCATCAGGTTGTACAGGTCCTGCTCGTTGGTGGTGGCAACGGGGTAGATGGTCTTGTCGGGGTAGGTCATGGCGTTGAGGAACGTCTGCATGGAGCTCTTGATCAGATCGACAAACGGCTCCTTGACGGGAAACTTGGCCGATCCGCACAGCACCGAGTGCTCAAGAATATGGAACACGCCGGTGGAATCGGCCGGCGGCGTCTTAAAGCCAATGGCAAAGGCCTTGTTCTCGTCGTCGCATGCTAGGTACAGCAGGCGAGCGCCCGAGGCAGTGTGGCGCAGCACGTAGGCGTCCGAGTCAAGCTCGGGAACGGTCTCGCAGCGCTCGACGGCAAAGCCGTGGCAGGTGGCGCCGGGCACCAGCAGCGCGGCGGCAGCGGCGCGCGGGTCGGTTGAGGTGGTGGGCATATGCAGTCTCCTTTGACGCCCCAGCGGGGGCGAATCGAGTCGAATCCCCGAGAGTATACCCATATGGGGCCGCGGCTCTGCGACGAACTGAAGACGATGCCAGCGGATTGGACAAAGGCCCCGCGCGTTCACCGCACGAGCGTGGAAACTTGGACGCCTATCGAATGAGAGTGGATTTTCGGACGGAATCAGCCTCAAAACGCCCAAAAACCGTCCAAATATCCACTTTCATTTCCCGACCGTCCAAAATCCACGCTCATCCGCCGCCCTCACATCTCTCATATCTCATTCGTCTCTAATACGAGAGATAACAGAAAGATGAGAGATAAATATGAGAGATAACAATGCTGCAAAGAGACAGACAACCATGGTATTGTCTCAATATAGATTGTTTTACCAGCGAAAACATGTTTAAATGAAACAGATGACAGACATCTTATCTTTCATCTCTCACTCCTCTCTAATATGAGAGATAACAGAAAGATGAGAGATAATTACGAGAGATAACTGAGAGACGAAGGAAATCTATTCGCGGCATTCTTCGCAGAACCGAGCGAAAGGACGTGCAGATGAACGAAAACGAACTGACCGGTCTGCTCGAGTCTTTAAGGCGCATGGGCTCGGACGATCTTAACGTTGAGGTCAAGGAGAGCGCCACGACGCTTTCCCGCGACGTATGGGAAACGGTCAGCGCTTTCGCAAACACCGCCGGCGGCATCATCGTACTCGGAGTGAGCGAGCGCGCGGGTTTTGTCCCAGTTGCAAACTTTGAGACCGAGAAAGTGCTCAACCAATTCGTGGCGGGCATGGGCGATGCCGGCGGTCGTGGAAAGCTGGCCAATCCGCCCAAATACACCATTGAGCGCGTGGAGCTCCAGGGCACCGTGGTTCTGGTCATCACGATTGAGGAGCTCGACCCGTCGAGCAAGCCTTGCTATGTCATGGAGCGGGGCGCTCAAGGTGGCAGCTACAAACGCATCGATGACAAAGATGTCCCGCTTTCGTCGACCGAGGTTTTGGCACTGTCGTCATATGAACGGACGAGTCCTAGCGATCGCGATGCGGTGCCCGGTACGAGTGTGGGCGATCTCGACGAGTCGATGGTCGACCGCACGATAGAGCGTGCCTATTCGCTGACGCCTCGAGCGATGCGCGGTGCGGCGGACAAGAAGACAAAGATGGAGCGTCTGAATTTCCTCGACTTCCAGGGCAATGTTACCAAGGCCGGCCTCCTTGCCGCGGGCGTTTACCCTCAGCAGTTCTATCCCAAGCTCTTCATTGATGTGGCTGTCCACGTGGGAACTCAAAAGGGAGCTGCGGGGCCACTAAGGTTTATGGACCGCACAGTCTGCGAGGGCACCCTGGGCGAGATGATTTCGGATGCCGTCGCAGCTGTCGCCAAAAACCTGCGCCGCATCTCGACCGTCCAAGGCGTCTCGCGTATCGACTCGCTGGAGATCCCCGAGGAGGTCCTGCGCGAGGCAGTCGCCAACGCGGTTATCCACAGGGAATACGGGGATCGGTTCTGTGGGCAATCGATCGCCGTCGACGTCTTTGACGATCGTGTCGAGGTGACGAATCCTGGCGGCCTTTACGGGGGAAAGACTCGAGAGAACTTGTTTGACGGCAGCTCCCGATGCCGTAACGCGACGCTCGTGAAACTCATGTCGATTGTCCCGCTTCCGGATGGCGCAGGTTCGCCGGCTGAGGGCAATGGCTCGGGCATCCCGATGATGATCGATGCCATGCGCGCGCATGGTCTGGCCGAGCCCCTGTTCTGCCCGGGGTTCGATCGGTTCAAGGTCGTACTTTACCGTTCAAAGATCGAGCCGGTCGATCATGGCGGAGGCTTAATTGTGACGGCACTCAAGCGCTACGGCGAATTGGGGACGCGCGAACTGGCGGAGCGCACGGGACTCACGGTTTCCCAGGTTAGGGCACGCGTCAATGCGCTCATTGAGCAGGGTGAGCTTGAGCCGACGGCGCCGTCGACAAGCCGCAACCGCAAATATCGACTGTCAGAGCGCGTGGAATAAATGCGTTAGTGGACGAGGCGACCCAATAATCGACCCTCGATTGGCGCCCACTAAGGTAAAGCGGTTGTTGCCCAGTCGACGGTGATGCTAAAGACTCGGCTTACGCCGGCATGGCCCCGAACCCGTCCATCAGGAACAGCCTGAGAACCAGCTTGATGACATTTCCCGGTTTGACTTCAGCCGTGCCAAAGACGTGGCGCTCGGCGAGCTCGCTGCAGTATGCGTAGATATCGCGGATAAGGTCCGCGCCCGAAAGCGTAAACATGTAGCCTGCGTCCGAAAGCGCATTGGGTGCGGCGGGCAACTTGGTCATGCGACAAAAGGTCAACAGGTCGGGCGCCATAGCGTCTTGGTAGCCAAGATGGCCGCCGTCTTCTTGTGCGGCGAGTTCCAGCTGGCGTACTCGATCCAGCGCCGCTGCCAGCACAAAGCTCGGTGTGGGCGCATTGACGTCTTCCGTGTTCGCCACGAGTTTGCCCGCCGCCTGTGTGACAAGCCAGGCGACCTCGCGCTGGCAACGCACGGCCTTGCGCGTAACCGGCTTGATGGACGAAGAAGAAACGCTCCCCTTAGGCGGATTCGAAGCAGCCATAAGACCCTCCCATGAACAATCCGGCCCAACAAGCCCGGATGAAACACGTGCTACATCAGTATACAGGGGAGTGGGGTAGCGGGGTACAAGCGCGCCAGCGGCAAACCGAGAGCATCAACAATGTGCCTCCGCTCTATTTGGACGATGGTACGTGGGTCATTAAGTACTCGGTTCAAGCGCCGGGTACCGTTGGTTTTCGAGACCAGAATTACAACCGTAAAATGCTCAACTGCATGGAATGTGGCGTCCCAGTCGGAGTCATATTTGCAACTGAGGTGGGCTATAAGGTGCTCGGCCTTGCGTTTGTTGAGCGGTTCGAGCCCGAAAACGGATGGTTTGTTCTGCACGGTCCTGTTCATAAAGGCGGACCGGACCCTCGTTTTGCGCCCGACATGAGTTATCTGAAGCACATACCCGTCGATATTGAGTTTGCCGGACAGGGTGCGACCGACGATGAAATTTGGCTTTGGCGGTCTTTTACGATCGTGCTGTTTGATCGGATCGCGTGGCGATGCAATCTCGCGCACGCCTGCCGGTGCATGCTCTTCCTGATTTGTATAGCGAGAGGGGAGCGAGCGTGAGCTGGCGAGGCGATATTGCGATGGGGAAGTACGGAAAACTGCCGTGCGCCCTTATAGACAACAAAATGTTTCCGAGCGTAGAAGTTGATTGCGGGTCGTTTGTCGTCGCCTGTCCTTGCTGCGGCTCGCAAATACCGTGCCTCGACATTCGGTTCATCGATGCGTGCGACAGACTTAGCGACGAAGTGAGAAAACGGACAGGCGTTCATATGCCGGTGTATCAGGAGAAATGCCCTGTTTGTGGCCTCGATATCGTGTACGACGCCGGCGACGAGGGATAGGTGATGCGGAGGAGCTGGCTGTGAAGGCATCTCTGTCCCTATAAATAAATCCCCTCACCGAGCTGCTTGTGGAACTTGGCGTGATGGTCGCGTGCCCAGGTAAAGAGCGCCTGGTCAAAGTCGGTGCGCGTGGCCGGGACGCCAAAGACGCCGGCAACTTCGACGCGTACAAACTCCAGTGCCGGCAGCTTGTTGATGGCAGTGAGGGCAAACGGGGACGAGGGCTCCTCGAACAGATAGCGGCTGCCTTGCAGCGCGTCGCAACTGGTGCACGTGTTGCCGAGCGACGGGGCTTTGGAGGCTCGCGCGCCTACGGGCTTGTAGCCGCAGCGCTTATGAAGGTAGTCGCGGATCTCGCCCGGCACGCAGCCAAGAGCGGGCACGATGGCGAGTGCGTTGGCGTTGGCCGTGTCGATGGCAATGTGCCCGGCTTCGTTGGGCGCGTGCGCGATGGCGATGCTCTCGTCGTTATCGGTTCGATAGGGAATGCCGAAGGCCGCGACCGAGGTCTCTTTGTGACACTTCCAGCACTCGCGCTTGCCCAGTACTAGATATATATACGGCGCTGAGGGGTCGGATCGGTCAACACCGGGCAGCCACTCGGCAAAGGGCTCGGGGTTGACGCCGCTGGGTACATACCAGATCTTCTTGGTCCGGTCCCATTTGGCGCCCAGCGCTTTGGCTTCTTCTTTGTGCGAAAAGGGGACATCGAGCTCGGTGCGCATGGCGGCTCCTTGGTGCTGCAGGTGCGAGTGGCTCAAGGATACCGCAGGGCGCAGACATCGCGGCGTTTTGTTGAGAAGTTGCGGCGCGGACTGCTTGGTTACGCCGTTAGATAAATTGGCAAGTAGATGGTCGGCTTTTGACCAGTTGGGCGGTTGGAGCAGCTTGCGGCGCAGTTTTGTGCCTGGCTATTGTTGATGTTGGGGTATTGAATATATTTGGCTGCCATTCGTCAGGTGAATTGTTGTTACGTTGCGATGACGGTTGGAACTGCCAGCGGATTTAGCGACAAAAAACAAAACAGCCCAGAGGACATAGCCTCTGAGCTGCGAACATTTGGTGGGCGTTAGAAGATTTGAACTTCTGACCTCTTCCGTGTCAGGGAAGCGCTCTCCCCCTGAGCTAAACGCCCGATCAAGGGTGCGCAAGCGCGCAAGGGATAATATAACGGAGCCTGAACTCGGTGGCAAGAACATTTTTAAAAATCGCTTACATTGTGGAATTCGGGGGCTTTGTCATATCCATTTCAAAAGAGCCTGCTGCCGCGATTTGACTGTCGCATAATGCAAGGCCATTGCGGTATCGAGCTATGGAAAGACGTCTGCGGAATTGTCCTACCGATAAGCGGACAAGCCTCCAGCTGGTGCCTTCGCCGTGGTAAGGTAAGCCGAATTGTTTCCAGGCTGCTTCGAGGGAATGGAATGAGCAAAGAGCGTGTCGAGCAGGTCGAAGGCGCAGGGGCTTCGGTGCCGATGACCGATATATCGAACATTGATGTGCCCGAGGGCACCGATGAGCTCAGCCGTAGCACCCGCCGCGCTTGGCGCGAGCGCCTGAACAGCGCTTCGACGCGCAAGATGATCACGGGCGTCTTGGCTACGCTGGTGGGCGGTTCGTTTTGGGGCTTCTCGGGCACCAGCGCGAGCTTTCTGTTCGATACCTACCACGTCGACACCTTGTGGCTTATGAGCGTGCGTCAGATTCTCGCCGGTCTACTCTTTATGGCCGTGGTTGTTACGCGCGACCGCGAGCGCCTGATTAAGCTCTGGACCACACCCGCCGATCGCAAGCAGCTGCTGCTCTTTACCGCCTTTGGTCTGCTGTTCAACCAGTTTTGTTATCTTTCGGCCGTGCGCCTGACCAATGCCGGAACCGCGACGGTGCTCCAATGCCTGCAACTGGTCATCATTATGGGCTACACCTGCGTGATCGACCATCGCATGCCTCGCGTGCGTGAGGCCGTTGGCATTGGGTTGGCCCTGGGCGGCACCTTTTTAATCGCTACCGGCGGCGACCCTACCAGTCTGAGCATATCGCCGCTTGGCCTGGTCGCAGGCCTTATGTGTGCGGTCAGCGCCACGTGTATGGCGGTGATTCCCGCCAAGATCCTGCCCGAATACGGCAGCCCCATCGTCACGGGCTCGGCAATGCTCACGGCGGGCGTGGTCTCGTGCGTCTTCGTGCAGCCTTGGGCGCATATGCCGGCACTCGACGCTGCCGGCGTCGAGGCGCTCGCGGTATTCGTGGTTATCGGCTCGTTTTTTGCTTACATGCTCTATATGCAGGGCGTTAAGGACATCGGCTCGGTGCGTGCGAGCCTCATCGGAACTGTGGAGCCGGTTTCGGCGACCATCACCAGCGCCGTTATGCTGGGCACGGTGTTTTTGCCGACCGACCTTATCGGCTTTGCCATGATCATCGTGATGATGTTCCTCACGGTGTAGCTGGCGCCGCCGCCAAGACAGAAAAGGTGTTGTGCCGCATTTTCGCCAATTGACGTCCGTGTCTGGAGTTTAGCTGTCGATGCTCAAAATGCCATAAACTAGTAACGTTATGGATTTTTTCATTGCGACTCAATTGCGAGGATTTCTTTATGGCTGGTAATCACTTTAAGGGCAGCGATAACGGCCGTCCTGCAGTTCCGCCGCGTCCGAACGGGGCTGGTAAGGCCGGCACGCCGGGCGGCGCTGGACAGGGCGGTTCCGGTAAGCGCGTGTCCCCGGGCGAGACGGCGATGTTTACCGCTCTGTACGAGCAGTCTCAAAAGGCGAAAAAGACCGGCCGTGCAAGAGGGAATGTCTTTGCGGGCGGTGCAACCTCCGCGTCGCAGCCGAGCGGGGCTCCTTCGGTACCTGCGAACAACGCAGGTGCTGCCAACGCCGCAAATGCCGCCGGCAACGTTAATGCCGGCAAGGCCGCCAACAATACTCCCTCTGCCGGTGGCGCGGGGCTTACGGGTAACCTTGGCACGATTTACACCGGTGCCTCCGAGACTGGCACGTTCGCCCGCCTGGATGATAGCGGTGCCGAGTTTGCGGGCTCGGGTTCCAAGGAAGATTATTACGATTTTGGCTTGAACTACGGTAGCGACGCTTCGTCGAGTTCGACCTCTGACGGTCTGGTCCGTCATCGCCATCGCAAGGGCGAACGCAAAAAGCGTCACACCGGCGCCATTATTGCCGCTGTAGTCGCGGTGCTTCTCGTTGCGCTTGGCGCAAGCGGCTTTATGCTGCTTAACTCGGCAAAGACCGTAAAGAGTGAAGCGAAGGAGGCCGTCGAGATTGTCGGTGGCCTTAAGGACAAGGTCACGTCGGGCGATTTTTCGACGCTGCCTGACGACGCGAAGAAGATTGATGAGCTTTGCGACAGCATGAAGGCGGAGACCTCGAGCCCGCTGTGGACGGCGGCTTCGTTTATCCCGGTGTATGGCAGCGACATCAATGCGGCCCGCACCATGATCGACGCCCTGTCCGATGTCTCGAGCAATGCGCTGGTTCCCATGGCCGATAACCTTTCGCAGGCCACGCCCGGCAAGCTGTTTCAGGACGGCATGATTAACGTGTCCGCGCTGCAGGCGGTCGCCGATTCGCTTTCCAGCAGCTCGAAGGTGTTCAAGAGCGCCAACGAGAAGATCCAGGGCATTGGCGATACTCATATTTCCCAGGTGACCGAGCTGGTCGATAAGGCCAAGGACGGCTTTGCCACCCTCAACGGCGCGGTTGACGCGGCGGAGAAGGTCGCCCCCGTCCTTCCGCAGATGCTCGGCGCCAACGGCCAGACGCGCAACTACCTTGTGTACGCCATGAACAACGTCGAGATTCGTGCCTGCGGCGGCTTTGGCGGTTCGCAGGGCCTGATTTCGGTCACCGACGGCCAGATGTCGATTGGCGAGTTTGTTCCCCGCATTGGACTCAGCGAGGATGAGGCAGTCGAGAGCGTCGACGAAGAGGATGAGGCGCTGTTCGGCAACCACAGTAACCTGTACAACTCGGGCAATACCTATTCGCCTGATTGGCCCCGCAACTCGCAGCGTGTCGCAGCCCTGTGGAAATCTCAATATGGCCAGGACGTTGACGGCGTCGTGGGTATCGACCCGGTGTTCCTGCAGTATCTGCTGGGCCTGGTCGGTAACGTGTCGCTGCCCGACGGAACGGTTGTCGACGGCACCAACGCCGCAAAGGTCCTCATGCACGATGTGTACTGGAACTATCCGGTCGAGGAGTCGGACGGCATCTTTGCATCCGTCGCCAGCGCTGCCTTCGACAAGATCCTTGGCGGTATCGGCGATGTCGATGTTACGAAGCTTGTCAGCGCCGTTGAGCGCGGTGCCGAAGAGGGCCGCCTGATCGCGTGGATGAAAAACGATGACGAGCAGAACGCTATCAAGGAGATGAACATCGACGCCTCGCTGCCCGATCCGGATGACCCGAGTGAAGATCCCGTTGCTGGTGTCTACTTTAACAACCTGAGCTTCTCCAAGCTCGACTGGTACCTGAATGCCGATACGCAGATTGGCCAGGGCATCAAGAACGGTGACGGCACATGCTCGTATCGCATCACCGTTACCCTGACGAACATCATGACGCAGGAGGAGGCCGGCAAGCTGCCCGACTACGTCGCGGCGAGCGCGCCCGATGCCGCGCGCGACGACGAGCGTCTGAATGTCTCGTTGTTTGCCCCGACGGGCGGCAACATTACTGATCTGACCGTAGAGGGCACCCAGTTTGGTCTTGGCGCCGCTACGTGGCATGGAATCCCCTTCTATTCGGGCACCGTTGACCTGCATGCTGGCGAGACGACGACGATCACATATACGCTGACCACGTCAGCCGAGGCGGGGGACAAGCCGCTTACGCTGCGTCAGACTCCTACATGCCAGGCGGCTCGCGACAGCGCGTCGGCGTAGGGTTTTTCTGGTAGCGCAGATAATCGAGTACCATTTTGGGGCGGACAGGCAATCTGTTCGCCCCTATTTTGTAAGGAGAGCGCATGAAGTACTTTGGCACCGACGGCTTTCGCGGTGAGGCTAACGTTGGGCTGACGGTAGAGCACGCTTATAAGATTGGCCGTTTTGTGGGCTGGTATTACGGCGCCAACCGCGAGCGCAAGGCGCGCGTCATCGTGGGTAAGGACACGCGTCGCTCGAGTTATATGTTCGAGGCGGCGCTGGTGAGTGGCCTGGTCGCGAGCGGTGCGGACGCCTATATGCTGCACGTGATCCCCACACCGGGTGTAGCGCATCAGACCGTGGAAGGCTGCTTCGATTGCGGCATCATGATCAGCGCGAGCCACAACCCGTTTTGCGATAACGGCATTAAGCTCGTCAATAGCGACGGTTTTAAGATGGACGAGGACGTACTGGAGCTCATCGAGGACTACGTCGATGGCAAGAGCGAGGTGCCGCTGGCCACGGGCAACCACATCGGCGCCACGGTGGACTACATGCAGGGCCGCAACCGCTACATTGCCTCGCTCATCGCCAGCGCGAACTTTTCGCTGCAGGGCGTCAAGATCGGCATCGACTGCGCCAACGGCTCGGCGTCCTCGGTGGCCAAGCCGGTGTTCGACGCGCTGGGCGCCGACGTGCGCGTGATCAATGCCGCGCCTGATGGTTTTAACATCAACGTCGACTGCGGCTCCACGCATATGGAGCGTCTGCAGCGCCACGTGGTGGAGCAGGGCCTGGACGTGGGCTTTGCCTATGACGGCGATGCCGACCGCTGCCTGGCCGTGGACGAGCGCGGCCGCGTGGTCGATGGCGACCAGATCCTGTACGTGTGCGGCGTGTACCTGAACAAGCACGGTCGCCTTTCGGGCGGTACCGTGGTTCCGACGATTGCCAGCAACTTTGGCCTGATCAAGTCGTTGGAGCTTGCCGGCCTAAGTGCCGTGACCAGCGGTGTGGGCGACCGTCACGTGTATGCCAAGATGCGCGAGGGCGGTTACAGCCTGGGCGGCGAGCAGACGGGCCATACGATCTTTGGCGATATCGAGCGCACGGGCGACGGCATTATGACCTCGCTGCGCGTGATGGAAGTGATCCGCGCCGAGCGCGAGACGCTCTCGCAGCTCACGGCTCCGTGCAAGCTGCTACCGCAGGCGCAGGTGGCCGTGCGCGTGGCGGACAAGGACGCCGCGCTCGAGAACATGGGCGTGCAGAACGCCATCGCCGAGGCCGAGGCTGCGCTGGCAGGCGAGGGCCGCGTGCTCGTACGCAAGAGCGGAACCGAGTCGGTTATCCGCGTGCTGGCCGAGGCGCCCGACCAAGCATCCGCCGATGCCGCCATGAAGCGCATCGCCAACGCACTCAAGGCTCTATAAGGTGCCTTCTGGGCTGTCTGACGGGGGGGTTATAAAAGGCTGTGGTCAAAAAAGGGCAAATATGAGCACTGTTACTAAATAAGTAACAGCAAATTTTGCCCTAAGAGGCTATTTTGGCAATGCCTGGACGTCATATCAAAGAGCATTGCTCCTCACATGTCCAATAAACAGGGTCCCAAATGAGAATAAATCTCATTTGGGACCCTGTTTTAGCCCAAAATAATGCTATCAACCAGACAGCAGTACTCATTTTTGCCCTTTTTTGCCCACAGCCTCTCCGGAGCAGTCATCCGGCACCTGGGGACGTTCCTAAACTGCCGGCAAAAAAGGAACGTCCCTAGGTGCCGGG
>UQNC01000052.1 GCA_900542175.1 uncultured Collinsella sp.
AGCGTCCTAGTGTTCGCTTCTAATAAAGAAGGCCAAGATTCGGGACGCAGTTCACCTGCACCAAGGTGGTGCAAACATACCTGTCCCCGATGCACCAAGAAGGTGCAAAGCAGTCCGTCCCCAATGCCCCAATTACTTGGAGAGCTTGTCGACGACGCGTTCGATCTCGGCGAGCTTGGCGGCTTTGAGGTCTTCGTCGCCCGATTCGATTGCCGAAGTCACGCAGCCCTCGATATGCGCCTTGAGCACATCGGCGTTGATGCGCGCGAGGAGCGCCTGTGTGGCCATGAGCTGCGTGGAGATATCGACGCAGTAGCGGTCCTCCTCGACCATCCGCAGGATGCCGTCGATCTGACCGCGTGCCGTCTTGAGCATGCGGGTCACCGATTTATGGTCTGCCATCATGGCGGGTCCTCGTTTCTGGTCGGGGTGCGCGTGGGTCGTTACGCGGCGGTTACGGACAGGGCGTGGAACTTCTCGCCGGCGCCCTCGACGGCGGCGGCGAGCTGCTCGGCGGTCACGGTGTCGGCGCACTCCACCTGGACGGTCTGGGTCTCGTGATCGGCGTCGGCGTCGGTCACGCCGGCAACGTTGAGCAACGCCGTCTCGACGGTGGCGTCGCAGTGGCCGCACATGAGGCCGGAAGTCTTGATTGTGTATCGCATGGGTGTACTCCTTATCGATTGAGATTATCTGACAGTTTAGTCGTGAACAGCGTCATCTTAAAGGTGCGCTGAGGTGCCCGAGATTGCCCCGAAAGAGGAGCGAAGCGTACTTGGGTACGCGAGCGACGGTTTGAGGGGCAAGGTCGGGTGCATCAGTGCGCCGTCTTGGGCTTAAAGGTTCGTAGGCGCAGAGCATTGCTTACGACGCACACGCTCGACAGGCTCATGGCCGCGGCGCCAAACATCGGCGAGAGCTGCCAACCGGTGAGGGGGAAGAACACACCGGCCGCCAGCGGAATGCCGATGCCGTTGTAGAACAGCGCCCAGAACAGGTCCTGCTTGATGTTGCGGATCGTGGCGCGCGAAAGCTCGATGGCGCGCGCAACATCCATGAGGTCGCTGCGCATGAGCACCACATCTGCCCCTTCTTTGGCGATGTCGGCGCCGGTGCCGATAGCGAGGCCAACGTCGGCGCGCGCCAGGGCGGGGGAGTCGTTGATGCCGTCGCCCACCATGGCGACCTTGCCGCCCGCATCCTGCAGTTCGCGCACGTGGCGTTCTTTGTCGGCGGGGAGGACGTCGGCGATGACCTGTTCGCTGGTGAGTCCCACGCGGCGGGCGATTGCTTCGGCCGTCACGCGGTTGTCGCCGGTGAGCATGCGCACGTCGACGCCAAGCGAGCGGAGCGCGGAAATGGCCCCGGCGCTCGTCTCCTTGACCTCGTCAGCCACGGCAATGGTGCCGGTAAGCTCGCCATTCTTGGCAAAGAACAGCGGCGTCTTGCCCTCGGCGGCAAATTGCTCGGCAAGACCCGCGGGCACGGTAACGCCCAGCTCGTCCATCAGGCGTACGTTGCCGGCTGCAATGGCGTTCTGCCCCTCGCGCGCCGTTACGCCACGACCGGGCACGGCGGCAAAGTCCTCGACCATGCGCGCGACAATTCCGCGTGCCTCGCACTCGGCCATAATCGCCTCGGCCAGCGGGTGCTCGCTCGAGCGCTCCAACGCGGCGGCCAGCTTGAGCAGCGACTTTTCGCTCATGGCGGGCGAGCCGTCAGCGCGCGTGGCTACTACGATATCGGTCACGGCAGGCTTGCCGCGGGTGACCGTGCCCGTCTTGTCGAGCACCACGGTGCCCACACTGCGCAGATTCTCCAGCGCCTCGGCACTCTTGAACAGAATGCCCATCTCGGCGCCCTTGCCGGTACCCACCATAATGGCGACGGGCGTGGCCAGACCCAGTGCGCACGGGCAGCTGATCACCAGCACGGCCACGGCGGAGGTGAGCGCCTCGTTCATGCTGCCGGTCAGTGCCATCCACACTACAAAGGTCACGACCGAGATTACAAACACCACGGGCACGAACACGCCGGCGACCTTGTCGGCCATGCGGGCGATGGGCGCCTTGGTGGCGTTGGCGTCCTCGACGAGCTGGATAATCTTGGCGAGCGACGTGTCGGCGCCCACACGCGTGGCGCGGAAGGTAAACGAGCCCGTGCGGTTGACCGTGGCCGCGTTGACGGTGGCACCGGCGGTCTTTTCCACGGGGATGGACTCGCCGGTGAGCGCACTCTCGTCCACGGCCGAGCTGCCCTCGAGCACCACGCCATCGACGGGGATGGACTCTCCGGGGCGTACGCGCAGGACCTGGCCGGGAAGGATGCTGTCGACGTCGACGGTGGTCTCGGTGCCGTCCTCTGCCACGACGGTCGCGCTCTTGGGCGCCAGGTCGATGAGCGCCTCGATGGCGCCGCCGGTCTTGGATTTGCTGCGTGTCTCGAGGTATTTGCCCACGGTGACGAGCGACAGGATCGTGCCCGCACTCTCAAAATACAGGTTGCCCATGCTCGTCATCATGGCCTCGTGGATTTGCCCGGCGGCCAGCTGGTCGGCCATGATAAACATGGCATAGAACGACCAGGCGACGGAAGCGGTGGCGCCCACGGCAATAAGGGCGTCCATGGTGGGCGCGCCGTGCGCGAGCGATTTAAACCCGTTGATAAAGTACGCGTCGTTGACATAGACGATGGGGATAAGCAGGACGAGCTCGGTGAGGGCGAGCGTCATGCTGTGGGTATGGTCGGTGAAAATGCCGGGCAGCGGCCAGCCAAGCATGTGCCCCATGCCTATGTAGAACAGTGGGATGAGGAATACGATCGAGACGATGAGACGAGTGCGCATGGCAGAGGCGGCGGCCTCCAGTTTTTTGGTGGGCGACTCCATATGGGCGGCGCCGGACCCGGCTTGCGTACTGCCGCTTTGGGCGGCGTCGGTGCCCGCGCTGACGGGTGAGGCCGAGTAGCCAGCACGATCGACGGCGGTGCAGATGTCGTCGGGGGTGACCTGCGCGGGGTCATAGTCGACCATCATGGAGCCGGCGAGCAGATTGACCGCGACGCTCTCGACGCCATCGAGCTTGCTCACGGCACGATCCACGTGCGCCTGGCAGGCGGCGCATGTCATGCCACCCACGTCGAACTTATCTTGAGCCATGGCTTCTCCTTTCTGTGGTTCGCTGTTGGAATTGTTAACCTGCTGATACTATACACCCATACCCCCTGGGGGTGTCCAGTAATGGTTGGAATGTATGACTTTTCATTACAGATGAGGGCGGCTGCTCAATCGTTGGCAGTCCCTGCCAAACATCTCAATCTGTAACATCTGGTCCAGTTTTTGAGCCGTAACTGTTACAGATCGAGACATTACATCGAGCCACAACTTAACGTCTCAATCTGTAACGCCTGGGGACCGTTTTGCCTGCTAGATGTTACAGATCGAGACAATCTCGGAGCAGATGCCCCGGCCATACAACGTAAAACGCCGGGGCGCCCGTGTGGTAGACGTCCCGGCGCATGTCAGGCGGGGTTTGCGAAGCGGTGGGAGGGAGGAGAAGCCGCCCTCCCGAAATCCTTACTCCTGACGACGTTTCTTGTCGGTTAGGAAGACGCCGGCGGCTACAAGCACGACGCCTCCGATGACAAACGTCTCACCGGCGAGCGCGGCACTGTCGCCTGTGGTGGGAAGTGCCGAGTTGGCGGCCGTCTTGGCGTTGCCGGCAGACGGCTTTCCAGCAACCGGCTTAGCGGCAGCCTGCGTGATCTTGGCCTGCTCGGCCTTCGCCGCCTCTTGCTCCTGGTGGGCGATCTCGTCCTTCAGGGCTTGCTCGGCGGCTACGCGTTTTGCCTTCGCCTCGTTGTAGCTGTTGAGAGCCGCGGTGTAGGCGGGCGTCGCAGCATCAAGGTCTGCCTGAGCGGTATCAAGTGCGACCTTTGCGTTATGTTCTGCCTGCTTGGCGGCGACGCACTTGGCAAAGAGGGCATTGAGCGTATCGTTCGCGTTTGCGTCAGAGCCAGTAGCAATACCGTTTTCGACGTTGATGGACTTGAGCTTTCCAAGGGCGGAGGCAGCAACGTCTGATGCGGCCTGAGAATTCTCGACCGCCTGTTCGGCGTTCGCGATGGCATCATTTGCCGCACCAAGGGCGACTCCGGCCTCAGTCACTGCTGCGTCGGCGTCCTTCTTGGCCGCCTTGGCCGCGGTAAGATTGTTGGCCGCGTTGCTCAGGGCGTCGGCATGGGCCTTCTTTGAAGCAAAGTCGTTTTTCGCCGTGGTCAGATCGCTCGCAGCGTGCTCCGCGGTCGCCGCCTTGGCCTCGGCGTTGTCCTTCGCGGTGTCGAGGGCCTGCTTCTTGGCAACCGCGTCGCGCTCCGCCTTTTCGAGAGCACTCTGGGCAGACGTCTGGGCTGCCGTGGCTTCATCAAGCGTTTGATGGGCCTTGTCAGCCTTTTCCTGAGCCGCAGCAACATCGGCAGAATACTTGGCAAGTTCCTTCTTTGCATCTTGCAGAGCCTGCTGCTTTACGAGAGTCTCTGCCTTGGCGTCATCAACCTTCTTCTGACTCTGAGCGGCTTGCTCTTGCGATGCCTTAAGCTCGGCGCGCTTCTGGTTGACGACCTGCTCTGCGGTCGCCACGTTACTTTGGGCGGCTTTGACCTGGTCTTCGGCTTCGGTAACTTTTCCGTTTGCCTTGGCGAGATTCTGCTCTGCTAGGGCAACAGCGGCGGCGGCACTTGCTACGCTGTCGTTCTTGGCGGCAAGGTTGCTGTTCGCGGTATCAACGCCTTCCTGCTTTTGAGCGACGAGGGTCTCAGCTACCTTTACGGCATTGGCTTTCGATGCCGCTGTGCTGCGCTTTTGTTCAAGGTCCGTCTTTGCGGCGGCGAGCTTTTCGCTGGCTTTGGAGAGGCTCAGCTGATACTGATCAAAGAGATTCTCGAGTTCATCGATCGAGTATTCTTTCTCGTACGAACCGTAATTGTTGTCGATCTCCAAGACGAACACATACGGCCAAAGGGTTCCGCGCGAGTTGATGCCGTATCCCATGGTTTTGGCGTTAGGTTGTACGATATTCAAATAATGGCCGACGGTGCCAAAACCCACGCCTTGGGCTCCGAATTCGGTACCGTGACTCCAGAAAGTCTTCCAAGCATCTTTGGGGGCAACGTTGCCAAGGCCGGCTTTCGCTGCAGCATCGTCAAATATTATCTTTTCGCCATCAACCCATTGGTGCGCGATGTTTTCTTTAGTGCTGAAGTTCCAAGCGGCATTTTCAAATCCGGCATAGTCTGAGTGCCCCTTCGTTGCGTCGGAGTAATTGGAATCAGACTGAGCGATTGCCATTTGCTCTGCCGTCACCTTAAGCTCGCTAAGGCCGACGCTTTTGCGATATTCATTAATTTCGCGCAGCTTGCCAAACGAAAGCTTGGCGTTGTCGAGTGACGTGCCGTCTTTTTTATCGCCAATGGTCGTTGGGTTTTTATCGCTCTGCCTATAGATGATGTTTGCAGCGTCATTGGCACCGATGAACTGGTAGAAGCCGATGACGCTCTGCGCCTCCGCCGTCGTTGCCTTATCGGTTGCTGCCTTGCACGTATCGTATGCTTTCTGTGCATCGACAACGGCTTGATCGGCGGCCGCCTGGTTTGCCTTGGCAGTTTCGAGCGCCTTGTCTGCCTGCTCCTTCTCGGCTTTTGCCTGGTCGACTTGTTTCTGAGCGGCCTTTGCCTTCTCCAGTTCGGTAGCATGTGCCTGCTTTGCCGAGGTCAACTCCGATTGCGCCGCATCGGCTTTCGTCTGGGCTGCCGTTACATCATTTTCGGCTGCTGCGACTGTCTGCTTCTTGGCTTCGAGCTCGCTTTCGGCACCGGTGAGGGCGTCCTGCTTGGATGCAACGTCGCTATTTGCCTTAGAAAGGCCTGCTTCGGCAGCCGCCTGCTGCTGCTTCGCCTGGTCGAGTGCGCTTTGGGCAGCATCGACCTTTGCTTGGGCGGCGTCATACTCCGGGCCCTCGGCGCCTGCCTTTGCGGCCGCCAAATCGGCTTGTGCGCTGTCATACGCTGTCTGTGCTGCGACTACCTTACCATCCGCGGCGGTCTTTTCCTGCTGAGCGGAAGCCAGCGTACCTGCCGCTTCGTCGTAAGCGCTCTGCGCGGCGCTCTGAGCCTGCTGAGCGTCGGCGAGCGCGGAATCGGCAGTGGCCTTCGCAGCCTTTGCTTGGTCCAGAGCGGCCTGCGCATCTGCGGCAGCCTGCTCGGCGACCTTGATTTCCTCCGGCGTTGCGTTGACGGCTGCCTTCTGGGCTGCCTCGAGCTTTGCCTGCGCATCAGCTGCCGCCTGCTTCGCGGCATCAAGGGCCTTCGACTTGTCCTCGGCATCGGTCTTGGCTGCATCGAGCTTTCCTTGGGCATCCTTCAGCGTGGCACTGGCGCTGTCGGCCGCCTTGACGCTTTCATCGAGCTGGCGAGCATATTCGGCACGCGCGGCGGCCTCTGCCTGCGAATTATCGGAGGCGGAGGCGTCATAGGTGCTTTGTGTGTTGTCGCGGGCCGCCTGCTTTTCGGTATAGGGGGCAGCTGCCGTGTCGTAGTCGGATTTGGCGTCTGCCTCGGCAGCCTTTGCGGCGTCGATTGCAGCCTGCAAGTCGGCAATCTTCTGGGCGTTTGTCTTTACTGCGGAACCTGCCGCCTCGCCGGCGTGGACAGCAAGCGGGGACATGATCGCGTCCTGTGCCGTGATATCACTCGCATCGTTGGCAAATGCCGAGAACGGCGCGAGCAGCGACGAGCCAGTCATAGCGATGGTGGTTGCCGCGGTGACGGCGAGTCGTGTTGCCTTGTAGCCCGAGAATGTGGGGCGAGGCTCGTTGCCGCCTGAGACTTCCAAGTGTTTAGGTGCGTACTTTGCCATTTCTTCTCCCAATCGTTGAAGGGGTACCTATGACAATTCGTACGTTACGACCGCCGAAAGGGCTTCTGTTGCGCAACATTGGCAAGGAAATATCGACACACTTGAATCACATTTATGAGGCGAAGTTCTCGGCAAGCTAATGTCTCGTTCTGTAACATCTAGCAGCAAATATGACCTCTAACTGTTACAGATCGAGACGGACCGCCCGCGGCCAACTCAAATGTCTCGATCTGTAACATCAAGAGAGGTTTTTGACCCCTTACTGTTACAGATTGAGATGTTGTCTCGCGGGGTTGGGGTTTTGTCTCGTTCTGTAACATCTAGACCTGTATCTGCCGAGTTGGTGTTACAGATCGAGACAATTGCCGGGGAGGGGTCCCGTCACGGCAAGACGCCCGCTCCCTAGATGCAGAACCCGGGGATCACGCAGGTTCGCTTGCTTGGCTTTTCCGCAGGCGTTGCGTACGTAAAGACGTCGCCGTCGTAGCCCACACGGTTCATATAGAGCGTGCCTTCGCTCTCCGATGTGTCGGGACTCACCGTTCGTTCCCACCAGCAGGTGTCCTTGCCCTTCCACTGGCGGACCATCGTCTCGTTCGTGGAATACGGGCTCACCTTGAGCTCGCGGAAGAGCTGATACTCCTTGCCCTCGCCGTTGTAGATGTCTGCCAGGTAGTGATAGCCCTCGGCAAACGAATCGGGCGGTTGCGTACCGCACAGCTCGACCATGGCGGGCAGCCAAAGGGTTGCGGGCAACTCGCTCAGACACGATGCACTGTTGGCGGCGCCCACATTGTTCGAGACCTTCTTGACCCCTTTAATGAGCGCGCGCAACTCGTTGGGCAGCAGCTTAAGGCCGTCGCCGTCGAGCCATTCCCGCAGCTCGCAATCTGCCCAGCCGGCGCTCGGCGGTTCAGTCGCAGCATCGCGCTCGGCAATACCCGCGTCGAACATAAACGTCAGCCCGGCCTTGCCCGTCCCGTCCAGAAGCTCATCGTGGCGGATGCCCACAAGCTGAGCGCCGACCTCCAGCCCGTTGGCGAGCTTCACGCGCTTGGTGCACGGATAGGGGATATGCCCATCAACGTCGAGCAGGTGGTAGCGCTTGGCAATCTCGTGTGCCTCGCTACGGGTCTCGGCGGCCTTAATCTTGAGCGAAATCTCCTGCAGCTGAGCCCAGGTGTAGTCGTCAAGCGAACCGCGGATGCCGTCCAGGTAGTCGGGGATGCCAAAGCCATGGGTCGCCGCCCCGATAACGCCGAGCCCCGCAACGGCTGCAACGACGCCGCCGATGACAAAGCGACGGCGGGTCATGGCGTCGTGCCGGGCCTGCTCCAAAATCTCTCGCGCGCGCTCGCCGGCGACGTCGACCTTAAGGTGCGTGCCAGAATCGATATCAATTGCGGCCTCGTCTTCTGCACCCTCGCGGTCCTCAGATTCTGCAGCGGGGAGGTATGTCGAGAGCACCTCGAGCATCTGCTGCTCGGTAGGGCGATCGCCCTGTTCGACCGAGATGCCTTTCATGATGATCTGGACAAGCGCTTTGTCGCCCTCGCAGCGCGGCTCGAGCGGCGCCGGTTTGGTCTTGGTCTTTATGAGGTAGAACGAGCCGGTCGCCGCGGCACCCGTCGACTCGACATCGAACGGTTTGCGACCGCTGTAGAGCTGGTACAGAATGCTCGAAAGCGCATAGACGTCGATCGCGGGCGAGCGGCGAAGGGCCGCGATGCCTTCGATATCCTGCGTGAGCATTTCGGGCGCGGCGTATGCGGGCGTGGCAAAGCGCCAGATGTCGGCGCGCCGGGTGATCGTGTCGTCGCCGAGGGCCATGGTCGCGGAGCCCATGTCGATGAGACAGGGGTCAAAGGAGCAATCGGCAATCTGCTGCTCGAGCGTTCGGCTGGTGGTGCGGAACATGATATTGGCAGGCGACAGGTCGCGATGGACGACCGGATTCACAAGGCCTTGGGTCATCAAGAGCGCGCGAAGCACGGCGTTTCCGACGGCGGCGACCATCTGGGTGGTCAGCCCGCCCGAGGCGTCGTGCGGAAGCAAGGGCAGCGCCTGTTTGAGCGAGGTGCCCTCGACCCACTCCATGAGGATAAGCGGGTCGTCCTCGCACGATCCGTAGCCATAGACGCGCGGAAATCCGCGCAGGTGCGAGACGGTACACAGATGACGGTACTCCTCGAACAGTGCGGCGGTGTTGGCCAGGTGCGCGGCCGATTGCTCGGCGGAGCGGTCGGGGGCTTGGTCGGAAAGGATGGCGTTGTCCTTGAGTAGCTTGACGGCAAAGACCTCGCCGCTCGTGTCGGTCGCGCGCAGCACGTGCCCGATGTTGCCGTTGTTGCGGTGGGCCGTCTGGAGAATAAGCGTCATAAACCGACGCTTGGCGTCGTCCTCGGCGCTGGGGTCGACCGCCACGGCGGTGTCGAACGTGTCAAGACGGATGAGTTTGTCGCCATAGGCGCTATCGGTAGTATCCATGGCGTTCCTTTGTCTAGCATGGGTTGCTGCGCGTATACGTGGGCAGTGTGGATATCGGTAAAGTACCATGATAGCCACACTGCCCACGTATACCGCTGAGTATTGTCGTTTACGACGCAGAAGGTAGAAGACGAAAGACGGACGGCGACCGTCTTTCGATCGCCGTCCGCGCTAGTCCACAATGACAAGGAATGTCGTGTAGAGACCCAGATGGAGCCTGTCGCTGTTTTCGATTTCCACCGGGGGATAGACTTTGCCGGGCTCGCGTTGGTCGCGCGGCGGCTCGATTACGATATCGCCGTCGCCCGCGCCCGATTCGAGCACTGTGCCGTTGGTCGACCCAAGGCCCTGGGCGTACCAGTGTCCGCCTTCGAGCCAAATGCGGAGATGCTCGCGCGATGCATCAGCGCCTACATCGGTGATGCTGGGCGAGGTTTTGGGCAAGGACCCAATTACCGTGCCGCGCGGATCGCGTGTGAGGGGATGGATTTGCATGTCGACGCAGTTGTCGGCATGGGTTCTGAGCAGACCGAGGTTGGGGGCGACAGTGCGCGGCTGCTCCAGGCTGCTCATAAAGCCACGTCCGACGGTAGTTTCGGTGGTGCCAAAGTGCCCGCCTGTCTTGCTGTCGCAAAAGCGCTCGACGGTGGCCACGCCTTGGATGGGGTCAGCGAGCGCCCCCGTTGCCACAAAGAGCATAAGGTAAAGCGTACTCTTCTCGCGCACGGCATTGCCGTCAAAGTTGTCGATGTGATTGAGGGCATTTGCATATAGGCGGCTGTCCAGCTTGTAGCTGGCGAGAGCCGACATCATTTCGTTGGCGGCCGGGCCGCGATAGTGCTCGGCGATTGCCCGATAGGCGGACTCGCCGCTGCCGAGCTTGCTGCAGATTGCCGCGGAAAGATTGAGCGTGGTGATGGCAAAGTCGCTGTAGATGGCGGGCGCGCACTGGTCAGGCTCGCGATGGACGATGTAACGGGTGAGATACGAGCGGTTGGAAGAGCATTTCTCGAGCAGGGTACTGCCGAGATAAGAGTTTCCATTGATGAGCATTCGGGCGATCTCGAGATGTTTAAGACCGCCGAACGAGCGAATATCGTTATAGAGGACCGAGCAAGGCGTCTCTGCTGCCACGGATACCTCCTTTGATTGCTTCCTAGCCAATATGGCGATAGGAATTAATGGCCCCCGGTGGGCGACGTATTAAATGGCTGCGCAATATATAGCGTAACCAAAGCAACATTATAGGCCACATGTTCGAAATTGCAGGAAGACTGAGAGATTTGGTTTGGACTGGACGGAAATCCCCCTCTGTCTTGTTCTGTAACATTTAGGGCCGGTTTTGCTTCGCAGCCGTTACAGATTGAGACAATCAGCCGGGCCCGCCGCGTCCGCCTCGTCATCTGTGGTTTACGTGGGGGCATGCGAAGCACGGGTATACTAACCCGCGGCGAATCTGCTCCATCGCTTAGTGCTGCTGCGTCTGGACGGCGCGTGATAGGGCTGCCAAAGCGATCGCCAGCGTGCTGAGCAACGTCCTCTCTGTGCGCACCCGTTTTTGTATGTATTAGCGCACTACCAAGCACGCCCGCGCGGCCGCATGCCGTGCCCATTGCGCGTGCAGATAAGGAACAACAACATATGCGTAATTCTGTATCCGACGTCACCGACGCCGAGATTCTGGACGAGACCCGCGAGGCCATGACCCAGGCTGCCTTCGATGCTGCCGATGAGGCCAATGCTGCCCAGGCCGTCGAGTCCGCTACCGAGAGCCTGCCCGCCTTTGACGAGCTGGGGCTTTCGGACGAGATGCTCCGTGCTATCGAGAATCTGGGCTACACGGCGCCCACGCCCGTTCAGGCCGGCTCCATCCCCGTGGTGCTCGAGGGTCGCGACCTGCTTGCCGCCGCCCAGACCGGCACCGGCAAGACGGCCGCCTTCTTGCTGCCGACCATGAACAACCTGGAGCACATTGCTCCGCCCAAACCCGTGCGTGAGCGCGGCGGCCGCAACCGCCGTCGCGGTGCCAAGAAGCCCGAGGGCAACGGCCGTGGCCCCGTGATGCTCGTCATCACCCCTACGCGCGAGCTTGCCCAGCAGATCGACGAGGTCGCGAGCAAAATCGCCGACGTCACCGGCCATGTTGCCGTGACCGTCGTGGGCGGCGTGAGCTACAAGCCCCAGACCGCTGCCCTCAAGTACGGTTGCGACATCCTGGTCGCCACGCCGGGCCGTCTGGTCGATCTGATCGAGCAGGGTGCCTGCCACCTGGACGAGGTCAAGGTGCTGGTGCTCGACGAGGCCGATCGCATGCTCGACATGGGCTTTTTGCCCGCCGTCCGCCGCATTGTGCGCGAGACGCCGGCCGAGCGCCAGACGCTGCTGTTCTCGGCGACCCTCGACGAGGAGGCCGTGGGCGAGATCACCGACCTGGTGAGCGACCCGGCCCGCGTGGAGATCGCGCCTGCCACGTCGACCGCCGACACCGTCGACCAGTTTGTGTTCCCGGTGTCCATCGAGGCCAAGAACAACCTGCTGCCCGAGTTCCTCAAAAAGGAGGGCCCGGAGCGCACTATCGTCTTTATGCGCACCAAGCACCGCGCCGACAGCTGCTGCCGTCGTCTGGAGCGTAAGGGCATCAAGGCCGCCGCAATCCACGGCAACCGCAGCCAGGCCCAGCGCGAGCGCGCGCTCTCGGCTTTCCGCGACGGCACCGTCGACGTGCTGGTGGCGACCGACGTCCTCGCTCGCGGCATCGACATCAGCGATGTGCGCTACGTCGTGAACTTTGACGTGCCGGCAGAGCCGACCGACTACATCCACCGCATTGGCCGCACGGGCCGCGCCGGCGAGCTGGGCTGGGCCATCACGTTTGTGACCGAGCAGGACGTCGATGAGTTCTACGAGATCGAGAAGCTCATGGACAAGACCGCCGACATCTACGAGGCCGGCGACCTGCACGTGGGCCCCAATCCGCCCGCGGTTGATCCCGAGCGCGACCCTGCAGCCTTTAAGGTGAAGAAGAAGACCAAGCGCGGCAAGTCCAAGAGCAAGAAGAAGCTTGAGCAGGCACGTCGCGACGGCAAGCGCAACGGCGACGATTACGGTGATGTGGCCGGTCGTTCCAACCGCGGTCGCGATGAGCGTCGCGGCGACGGCGAGCGTCCGAGCCGTCCCAAGCGCGGCGGCAAGGC
>UQNC01000053.1 GCA_900542175.1 uncultured Collinsella sp.
TGCCTCCCTTTTCTCGAACCTTAATTTCAAAGTCCAAGAAATGGGATGCAGTTCAGAGAAGGACTGCCCCAATCTGCCGACACTTGGGGACGTTCCTAAAAGGCCGGCACATAAGGAACGACCCCAAGTGCCAAGGGTGTCCCGTTTGACTAGTCATTTAAGAACGTCCCCAATGACTAGTTGGATGGGGTCGGGGCTGGAGCTGGGGAGATAGCGGATTTCCAGCTCTACTCCGAGCTTTTGTAGCTCTTTGAGGACGGCGATGTCCGCATCGTCCATGGCGACCGCGGGCGTTACAGAGCGTTTGCCCTCCCCCGCCCGCATATGGCCGATGCTGATCTTGGTTATTGGCACGCCACCCTTCACCAGCGCCAATGCATCCGCGGGCGACGCCACCATGATGAGAATCCATTGGCGCGGCGTTGCGGTATGAATGATGTCGATGGTCCTTTGCACCGAGAAAAACCGCGTCCACACGCCCTCGGGCGCCGCGACCCTCATAGGCGCCCACTTGCGCGAATCCGCCGCGATCTCATCGTTGACGATTAGGACGAGGTTGGAACCCACAGCCTCGTTCCACAACTCAACGTCTTGCCCGTAAATAAACCGATCATCGATGCGTGCGAGAAGAATCTTGGGTTGAGCCATCGCTGCCCCATTCTGTTTGAGACCCGTAAGAGCAAGACATCGCGTCTCTAATATTAGTGCATTTAAAGTGAGAAAAGCCGTCAGAACACTTGCGCGGATTTGCGATGTCCCGTATCATAGACAGCCGTTGACGCCTCAGTTGCGTCATCACATGGCCGCCAGCGTAGCTCAGTTGGTAGAGCACCGCTCTCGTAAAGCGGGGGTCACCGGTTCGAGCCCGGTCGCTGGCTCCATTGCACAAGATAGCCGCCTTCGGGCGGCTTTTTTGTTGCCGATTTCTGGCGAACATCCGCCAATCCAAGCATAACGCCGCCGATAACTCCCCTACTCAACAACAAGCCCCGCTAACCGCAATCCCCAAAGGAACCGCGATCAGCGGGGCTTAAACGCGCTCCCCAAGGGGAATCACGCTAGCTCACGAACAGCGTTACTCTTCCCAGTAAGCATCTGCAAGCAGCTTAAAGCAGATCTTCTTGACCGGCTGCGCGCCATCGTCCGGGAACTCGAGCGTGGGCATATGAGGCTCGCCGGCAACGAACAGTGCAAACTTATCGTCAGCAAGATCGCCGGCGATCGAGGCGTCGGAATCGACCAGATCGTAGTCGTCCTTCTCGTCAAACTCCTGAACCAGCGTCAGGCTGCCCGTGGCAACCTTAAAGGCCTCGCGACCCTCGACGTCGATCTGCAGGTCGTGATAGCGCTGATGCGTCTCATAGTGGGCCTCGGCCTCGGGACGCGTCGTGGGAGCCATGACGTTCGCAAAGACCTTGTCACCCAGAATCGGATGGCTGCCGACCTCGAGCTCCGCCGGGTCGTTCTCCTCGAGCCAATCGATCAGCACGTCGAGGCCCTTGAGCATTCCGCGGTACTCCTCGATATCGCCCAATGCACCGTAAATCATCTAAATCCCCTCTCAGATCGTTTCTTTGGCGGCTACTCGGTAAACGCGTTACCGACGCTGTTGCCACCCACATACGTCTCGACCAGGGTAAGGTCGGGATTGAACACGACAAAGTCGGCGTCGCGCCCCGGCATAATGCTACCGCACTTGTCGTCGGCTCTAACCATAAGCAAACAAGCGATGCCAGGGGCGTCGCCCAAGCTCTTACAGCTCGGTCACGACAACGCCGTTGTAGACCTCGTCCCAACGATCCATGACCAAGTGACCAGTCATGGGATCCATGGCGTTGAGCTTGCCGCAGGTGTTGGCGGTACGCAGCACCGTCTCGTCGTCTGCGCCAGCAGCAATGGCATGCGCGAAGCCAGCGATAGTGGAGTCACCAGAGCCCGTGGCGTTAACGGCAGGGATATCGGGCGTCTTTGCGCGGAACGCACGGCCATTGTGGAAGCCAACAGAGCCGGCAGCGCCCATGGACACGACGACCCAGGGGATATCGGAGAAGCGGGCATCAGAGGCGAGCGCGGCGCGGAGCTCGTCCACATCGTCGGTGGTAAAGCTCGTGCCCAGAAGGCCGTTGATCTCGGTCAGGTTAGGCTTGACCAGCTCGGGCTTAATTTCGGACTTAAGGGCGGCCTCGAGCGAAGCACCCGAGGTATCGAGCAGCACCTTGGCGCCGGCGTTCTCGGCAATGCCCGTGATCTTGGCATAGTAGTCTGCCTCGACACCGCGGGGCAGAGAACCCGAAATGGTGACGACGTCGGCCTTGCCCGCAAGCTCGGTAAACTTGGCGGTAAAGGCATCGAGTTCCTCGGGGGCAATTGTCGGGCCACTCTCGAGCAGCTCGGTCTGGTTGCCGGCGTGGAGGATGTTGAGGCAAATGCGAGTCTCGCCCTTGATGGGCACAAAGTCGTTGTTAATACCGTTGGCGTCCATGAGCTCAGCCATGTAGGCGCCCATGTGGCCGCCGAGCAGACCGGTTGCCACAACGTCGTCGCCCAGCTGACCCAGCACGCGGGCCACGTTGAGGCCCTTGCCGCCGGCGGTCTTTTCGGGCGTCACACGGTTGACGTCGTCGATAATGAGCTCATCGAGCTGATAGCGCGTATCGACAGACGGGTTCATCGTAACGGTGAGGATCATTTTTAGCTCCTTATCTCGCAGGCTCCTTGTGCCTCGCGATACGAGTCGACAAAACGGAATTACAGAATCTCAATCGTGAACGAGCGAACGACGGTCTCCTTGGGCTTGGCGACAAGGCAGCCGCGCTTATGCTCAAGCACGTCGTCCTCATCGGAGCAGGTCGAGAGACCGCCCCAAGGCTCAACCGCCACAAAATCGCCCTCGGGCTTGCTCCACACAATGAGATATGGGAAGCCCTCAAAGCTCAGGCGGACGCCCTTGTCCTCGCCCTTTTTGGAAAGCGTGACCTGACGGCTCTCGAGCACGTCAAAGATGGTCTCCGCAAAATCGAAGAGCTCGTGCGACAGGGGCAGCGTCTTTTCCACCATGGGGTTCTTGGAGCGGTTTGCCACGTCAATCAATCCAGTCGAGGGAACGGCGGTGCAGAGCTCCGCAGCCTCGTCTTTCTCAAAGCGCAACTCGTAGTCCGTATAGGCCTCGCCCTCATCGAGCGGACACCTAAAGCCGGGATGACCGCCGATAAAGAACGGCATGTCCTCAGTCCCCTCGTTGGTCACCTCATAGGAGACGCGAACGGCATCCCCCTCAAGCGTATAACGAGCGACAAGCTTAAACGGGTACGGATAATCGCTCAGCAGCGCGGCGTTATCCTCCGAAGCCAGGCACATCGCCAGCTCGTTCTCGCTCTGGCTCAGCAGCTTCCACTCCTGTTTGCGCGCAAACCCGTGGCGAGCGAGCTTTACATGATGCCCGGCAAACGTCATGGCGCTGTTGTCGCGCAAGCCTCCGCAAATCGGGAAGCAAATCGGTGCCTGGCCGGACCACACGGCGGGATCGCCCTGCCACAGATACTCGCGACCTCCGGCCTCGATCGAGGTAAACGAACCACCAGCCGTGGACACCTTAATAGAAATCGAATCGTTGGAGAGAGCGTATTCCATTGCCCATCCTTTCGAACAACTGCTTTTTGCTCGCAAGTACCCGTCTCGGCCCTAACCAAAGGACAAACCCGCACGTTCATCGATGCGTCCGGTATCCCAGCCATGTAACGGGGTACCATACAGACATTGATGCAATTACAGCTGAAAGGCCTTCTTATGCGAACCATCATCCTCTACGCCTCGCGCCATCACGGCAATACGAAAAAGCTCGTGGACGCCATCGTCGAGGCACACCCCGAGATCGATACCCTCGACGTCAAGGCGCTCGGTAAAAACGAGTACCCCGACCTGCACGAATATCATCTGATCGGTGTCGCCACGGGCATCTATTACTCCGAGATCGACAAGGATATGGCACGCGTGCTCACGAACGTGCTGCAGCCGCAGGACAAGGTGTTTGGCCTTATGACCTACGGTGGCAAGAACAAATGGTACGGCAAGGATATCGATGGCATCTGCCGCATGAGGCAGGCCATCTTTATGGGTGTCTACGGCTGCCCCGGCTTTGATACGTGGGGACCGTTCAAGCTCGCCGGCGGTGTCCAAAAGGGACACCCGACCGCTGAGGAAATTAAGGGCGCCGTCGACTTCTTCGACAAGATCGAAGACGAGTATGGCGACATCATCGTCGAAGAGTACGCCAAGCGCGAGAAGCGCCTAGCATACGAGAAGGAGCATCCTGCAGGAGGCCTGGTGGCCGGCGTTAAGCGCACGGCAAAGAAGATCGCTAACAAGCTGTAACTGTGAAGGTGCTTTTGAGCGTTTAACCCATACGGCGGGTCCGAGCAGATTCGGGCCCGCCGTCTTTTTCTATCGTTACTCGGTAAAGGCGTTGCCGACGCTCTGGCCGCCAACATACGTCTCGACGAGGGTAAGCTCATGGTCGAACACGACAAAGTCGGCGTCGCGACCCGGCATGATGCTGCCGCACTTATCCTCGATGTGCGCGGAGCGTGCCGGCACCTCGGTTGCCATGCGAATGGCGATATCGGCGCTGGCGATGCCCCAGTCAACGATGTTCTTGACGCCCTGGGCAAGCGTGAGCACCGAGCCGGCAATGCTCTTGCCGTCGGCGAGCCAGCACAGGTTGTCCTTCATGATGACGTCCATGCCACCACTGGTGTAGCTGCCCTCGGGCATGCCGCCGCAGCCCAGGCAGTCAGTGATGAGCACCGTGTGTTGCCAGCCCTTTGCCTGCAGCAGTGCCTTGATGGCGGCAGGGTTAACGTGCTTGCCGTCACAGATGATCTCAGCGTAGGTCTCGGGCGTGGACATGGCAGCGCCCACGACACCGGGCTCACGGTGATGCAGCCCGCGCTGACCGTTATAGGTATGCGTAAAGCAGCTGGCACCGGCGTTGATGGCGGCGATGCACTCATCGTAGGTGGCGTCGGAGTGACCGATGCTGGTCACCACACCCTTGGCATTCAGAGCAGCCGCATAAGCAGCGGCACCGTCGCGCTCGGCCGCCATGGCGCTCTTGACGATGCGACCACCCGCAGCCTCCTGCCACTGATCGAAGACCTCCTCGGAGGGATCGATCAGGTAAGCGGGGTTCTGCGCGCCCACGTGCCTCATGGTAAAGAAGGGGCCCTCCAGGTAGATGCCCTGAATGCGAGCACCGCAGAAGTCGGGGCCGCGACCCTCGTCCGCCTGAGCGATGGCGGCGCAGGCGTCTTTGATCTGCTCGACGCCATCGGTGAACGTCGTGGGCAGCCAGCTGGTGGTGCCGCGACGGGCGAGCTCGGTCGAGCTGATATCGATGCCCTCGGGATCGTTATCGGTAGTTGAGTGGTTGTAGAAGCCATGGATGTGAGTATCGACCATACCCGGTGCGATCCACGATCCCGTGTAGTCCTTAATCTCGCAAGAGGGCTCGTCGGCCTGCCAGGCGCCAAAGACGCCATCCTCGACCATAAGATAGCCGCCCAGTTGCGGGCCTGCCGGCAAGAAGAACTTGTCAGCCTTAATTGCGTACGTGCTCATATGCACTCCTTGCTTCTAAAGCAGTTGACTGTAGTGATGCTTATACCCAGCTCACGTAAAACAAAAAGCGCCCGCCCGCCGTTATGAGCGGACGGGCGCCCTTACAGGGGGACGCGATTAAGCGGTGAAGGGATGAATTGTCACGCCCTTAACCACGCGGTTGACCGTGCCGGTGGGGCTCGGCGTATCGGGCGTGTTGCCCACGCGCACGGAGTTGAGCAGGCTGATAGCCTGGGCAAACATCACGAACGGCAGAGCAAGGTAGCCCTCGGGAAGTGCCTCGTAGCCCTTAAAGGTGAAGGACTCGCCCTCGTAGACGGTGGCACCTTCCTGCTGAACGGCGATGGTGTGCTGAGCGATCTCGTCGCCACCGATCTCGTTGAGGATGTCGATGTCGTACTGACGGGTGTAGGCGTCGTTATTGACGAACACGAAGACGAGCGTCTTATCGTCGACGAAGGACTTAGGTCCATGACGATAGCCCATGGAGGTGTCGTAGGAAGTAGCGACCAGACCGTGAGCGAGCTCGAGGATCTTGAGCTGGCTCTCCTGGGCAAGGCCACCGAAGGAGCCAGAACCCAAGTAGGTCACGCGGTTGAAGTCGCCAGCCAGGTAATCGGCGATCTCGGGCTCACGGGAGATGACCTCCTCGCCCATCTTGGCAATCGTCTCGACCCACTCGGCCTTCTGCTCATCAGAGGCAGTGTCGAAAATAAGGGTAGAGAGCAGGGTCATGCAGGAATAAGAACCGGTCATGGCGAAGCCCTTGTCGTTGGCGCGCGGAATGAGCAGCGTCAGCGCGTTGGGATCATCGGCAGACTCGACGGCGAGCTTGCCCTCGGGAGCGCAGGTGATGTTGAGGAACTTGACGTTGTGGACGAGCTCCTTGGCAACGGCAACGGCGGCAAGGCTCTCGGGGCTGTTGCCAGAGCGGGCGAAGGAAACCACGAGCGTGGGATCCTCGGCGCGCAGGAAGTCGCGCGGGGCGCTCACGATGTCGGTCGTGGCGATGGGCTTAAAGTCGTAGAGATCAGTGTTGCCAGCGTGACGCAGGTACGGGGCGCAGGTATCGCCAACGTAGTCGGACGTACCGGCACCGGTGAAGACAACGGACAGACGACCCTCGCCCATAGCGCGAGCCTCGGCCAGGAAGGCCTCGATGGCCTCCTTGTTCTCGCGATAGATGTTGAGCGTATCACGCCAAAGCTCGGGCTGCTGAGCAATCTCGGCCGTGGTGATCTGGGCGCCGAGCTCGGTGAGCTCCTCGACACTCTTCTCGAACATTTCTAATACCTCTCTCTAGAAGTAATCCTCTGACGTGCAATTATACACTTCGGTTGGTTATCTGGTAGTAACCAGTTAAATGCAAAGAATCATCATATGGAAACGATGCGAACACTAGTCGCTACGCTGGTGGTAAACCTTGTATTTAAACTGATCGGCACGAGCAACCGAGAGTGTGTACTCCACAACCTCGTTTGACTCGTTATACGTAGTCCTGACCAAATCGAGCACAGGCGAGCCCTCGACAATTCCCAAAAGGTGGGCATCGGTGGGACGGGCTATGCTCGCATAGAACTCCTCTTCGGCCACGCGTATCTTTTGCTGAAAGTCTTGCTCAATCACATCGTAAAGCGGCTTACGCTCCAGCAGCGGTCGCTTTAGGGACAGAAATTGACGAACTGGTAGATAGCTGCGTTCGACCATCATGGGCATGTTGTCGGCAGAACGAAGGCGCTTAAGCTTAAAAATGCGATCACCGATACGCAATCCCATATGCTCGGCCAGATTTTTATCGGCCTCCATCTCGCAAAACTCGAGAATCGTGGTCTCGGGGTCGCGACCCATCGCGCGCATCTGCTCGGTAAAGCTGTAGGACTGCATGAGATTGGTTGCCTTTGCCGAACGGTCGGTCACAAAGGTACCGCGACCGTGCTGCCGAACCACCAGTCCTAAACGCTCCAGTTCCTGCAGAGCCAGGCGTACCGTAGTGCGCGAGAGACCATAGCGCTCCGAAAGTTCGCGCTCGGAAGGAATCATGTCACCGGCGCGATATTCATGGTCGATCTTTTCGGTCAGAATATCGACCAGCTGATCGTACAGCGGTTGCTTACGCGCTCCGATCGCCATCCTATCCTCCCTTTTGCTCGAATTCGGCTAACTACCTAGGGTGTTTAGCATTATCTGTCTGCCACACCCGAATCATCAAGAAAACAAAAGCCGCGCGCTCTTTCGAGCACGCGGCTTTTAACATACACATGGCTTAAGGGGTCGGGGTGTGAGCCGCGTAGGGACACACCCCTCAAGCTAGAGCCTTACCAGATGCTCGGCCAGAGACCAAGCGGGCCAGCGCCCAGGATGCCAAGGACGAAGAGCAGGAGAATGCCCTTGGTCGGGGTCCAGCTGTGCTTAGCGAACATGTAGTAAAGCAGCAGCGTAAGCATAAGCGGGACGAGCTTCGGGACGATGGTGTTGAGGGTGTCGGCAACAGAGAAGTTGACCGGATCCTCGGTGACGGTGCCGTAGGTAACGGACTCCATGCCGTTGCCCAGATCGGTGACGCCGCACTCGACAGCGTTGCCGTCGGCATCGGAAGCGGTGAGGGCGTTGCCGTCCTCATCGGTCATGGCGATGGTACCGGCCTCAGCAGTCTCGGTATCGATGCCCTCCATACCGGTGAAGTTCTCGGCCTCCTTCTCGGAGACGATCACGGTAGTAGCGGAGAGGCCACGGGTGGTGCCGTTGGGGATCTGGAGGTTAATCTGGGTGCCACCCATGGTGACGACCAGGCAACCGACGACGAAGACGCCCATGATGGAAGCGGCACGCGTGAAGGCCTGCATGTTGGCGGTCAGAGCGTCAATAGCGCTGGTGCCAAGCTTGTAGGACCAGTTCATGAGCCAGAAGCGCAGAGCGAACTGGACGACGTTAAAGATCACCAGGAAGATGATCGGTGCAGCGGCGTTGCCGTTGATGGCCATGTTAGAGGTGATGCCGGCCGTGATAGGCACAAGCGTCAGCCAGAACAGGGCGTCACCGATACCACCGAGCGGGCCCATTGCGGCGACGCGGACGGCGCGGATCGTGGGGATGTCAACCTTGTTCTGCTCGAGCGAAAGCACGATGCCCATAACAAAGGTGACAAGGAACGGGTGGGTGTTGAAGAACTCCAGGTTGTGGCTCATGGAAGCCGCGAGGTCGTTCTTGTTGGTGTGGATCTTCTCCAGACCGGGGATGATGGAGTAAAGCCAGCCAGCGGCCTGCATGCGCTCGTAGTTGAACGATGCCTGCAGGAAGCAGGAGCGCCAAGCCATCTTGTTGAGGGTCTTCTGGTCGAGCTGCGGAGCAGGAGTGAGATCCTCGTAGTGCTCCGGGATCACATACTCATTAGATGCCATCTTCGAAGTCACCTCCGTCAGAAACAGCTGCACCCTTCAGCTCGGTCTGCTGCTGGAAGTCCCAGAAAGCGATGCCGAAGCCGATGAGAGCGAGGATGAGCAGAGCAGGGGTTGCCAGCGAATCGTTGGCAACGGTGATGAGCGCGAGGCCAAAGCCCATGAGGAAGAAGCCCCACATATCGCGGTTCATCATAACCTTGAGCAGGACGGCGAAGCCGACGAAGCGCATCATGCCGCCTGCAGCGGAGAGACCGGTCTGCAGCCAAGTCGGGATGGCAGAAGCGATGGTCTGACCGATGGTAGCGCCAGCGATGAAGAACAGGGTGACGACGACAGCGAAGATCAGGCCGAGCAGAGCCATGGCGAAGTAGTTCAGGCGCTCGATGCCCTTGGTGTCCGCGTTGTGAGCCATGTTATCGGCCGTGGACATAAGCGGGGACATAAGCGTGAAGACCAGGGTAACGCCAAGCTGGCCAAGCAGAGCGAACGGAATGGCGAGGCCGACTGCCGCGTTGGGCTCGAGGCCCGTGGCGATAGCGAGAATGGCTGCCATGATGCCGCCGATGACGGCGTTAGGCGGCTGAGCGCCTCCGATCGGCATGTTGCCGATCGTCATGAGCTGATAGGTACCACCCACGAGAAGACCGGTGTTGAGGTCGCCAAGGATAAGACCGATGACGGCGCCGGTGACGATGGGCTGATAGAGAGACTCGAGGAAGTCAAACTGGTCGATTGCCGCGATGAACGTGACGACGAAGACCAGAGCGATCTGGATGATCGAGTATTCCATCTTGCTCCTCCTTTCAAAATGTATGTACGCACTTTGGATATCACGTACAGAACGTCAGGGTTTCACTCCTGACAACGTGGATCACGAGGATTACGAGAAGAGCTTGCTCGTGTCCTCAACAGGCGTGCTCGGAACGCGCCTGATCTCCAACTCCACCCCCAATTCCTGCAGCTCTTTAAACGCAGCGACATCCTCGTCGTTAACTGCGACGGAGGTGGCGACTTGGCGCTTTCCTTCCGACATGTGCATGTTGCCGATGTTTACCTTCTTTATAGGCACACCGCCCTTGACGAGCGTAAGCACGTCTTCCGGTGTTTCGGCCACGATGAAGATCTTCTGGCGCGGGCTCGCCTTGCCAATGACGTCGATGGTCTTCTGCAGGGAGAAGAAACGCGTAGCGACGCCGGCGGGAGCGGCCATCTTCATGAGGTTCTGGCGCATGGTGTTGGACGCCACGTCGTCGTTGGCGACGAGGATGAGGTTGGAGCCCAGAGTGGAGTTCCACTGGGTGGCAACCTGACCATGAACCAGTCGGTTATCGATGCGGGTAAGAAGAATGTTGGGTTCTGCCATGTTGATCAGCTTCCTTTCGATATTTGCTGACGACAGTTACTTGATCTCCTGAATCGCGTAACGCGAAACATCTACGACGGCTCCGGATCGGACTTTGATCTGGACCTTCTCGCCTTCGATGCCTTTGACGGTTCCGTAGATACCGCCGGCGAAAAGAACCTCCTGACCCGGCTTGAGCTCGGTGTGCAGCTCCTTGAAGTACTTCTGCTTCTTCTTCATGTTGATTTGCGACCAGATGGTGTAAATCAAGCCCATGATGACAAGCAGGCCTAAAAGGGCGACCGAGGAGCTCAGGACGTTGGCTCCGAAATCGGCCATTAGATGCCGTCCTCGTCGCCGAAGATATCCTCTTCCTCGGAGTCGGCAACGGATGCGACCGTCTGGGCAGTGACGCCCGTCTGGCCAACGGTCACGGCCTGCTCGCCAAGCTCGGCGAGCGTGGCATTGCCGCGGAGGAACAGAAGCTCAATAACCATGGGAAGGTTGGTGCCAGTCAGAACCTCGACGTTGTCGACATCCTGGGCAATCATCATCGACTGGTTGAACGGGGTACCACCGAGCAAGTCGGTAAAGACGAGCACGCCATCGCACTCCTCGCGCATGGCGGTAATAGCGGCGCGGAGATCTTCACCGTAGGATGCGGCCTGGTCGCCCTCAAAAGGAACGACGGTAAAAGCAGGCTGGTCGCCGGCAACCATAGCGATAGCGCTTGCAAGGCCGGGTGCGAACTGTCCATGACCGGTAAGAATAAAGCCAACCATTCAAATTTCCCTTCCGAAGGTGTGTACGATCTGAGTCCGATGATTTTCGGAAGCCAGCGGGCGCTCGCCCTTAAAGCTTCTTAGAAAGCGTTCTTTGAAGACCAGTGGTTTCTAAACTGGTAGTAACCACGTGACGTGTTGTTGTCACTATATCACCCCAGAAGAGGTCGCTTTCGTTGATTCATACGGTAAAACGTTTTTGCACCGCTCACGGTGATAAATCGACCGTTTACCGGTCGTTAACACTTCTACCTGCGGTTTTGAAACCGTTTCGAAATGCTTTGGCAAAAAATCGGATCTTTCCCTGTGTCTAAACAACGCAGGGCGGCTAAAAATAGCGTGAAGAAAATTGCAGGTCATTGTGAAGATATGTGAATTGGTCTTTTTGACTTAATACCAGTTAGAACCAGTTTTGAGATTATCGGTGAACGGTAGTTTTCGACCGTTCACCGGTTACTTGCAATCGTTTGCAGTTGTTTTCCCAGATGAATTAGGGGAACCCGATGGAGCGCTTGTGCGGGCGCGAGGCCTATCCTATTGATTTCGGCAACAAAAAGCCCGCTAGAACGTTGTCTGAACTGCGTCCCAAATCTTGGACGCCCTAAATAGCGACTAGGCCGCGAGGGCCT
>UQNC01000054.1 GCA_900542175.1 uncultured Collinsella sp.
CCCTCTCGGGGGCAGGGACGTTCGGCCGTGCGCGGGCGCCCGGTCGGCGGCCCGTTCTGGGCGCGCCTCAATCGTAGCCCGAGACGGTCCCGGGCTGACAATTTCGACTGTAATGGACGTTCTTAAATGACTAGGTGTGGCTGCTTGGGCTAGGCTGTTAGGTCGAGTTCGTAGAGAAAGCTTTCGCGCGGCATGTCGTGACGACGCTCTTCGCGGTTGGCGCGGTGCGTGGCCGTGCGCTTAAAGCCGTGCAACTCGTAGAACTTCCACGAGCAGTTGGAGTCGGTGTACAGGTGCGCCCTTGTCGCCCCGCGCGAGGACAGGTACGAGACCGCGGCATCGAGCAACACTGAGCCTACACCCAGGCCGTGGACATCGGGATCGACGGCGAGCAGCGTGACTTCGTTGTCGTGCGGCAACGGGCTGCTCTCGAGCAGGCGGTTGTTGGTTCGGATGGTTGCGCGCACAAACGAGAGATACTCGGCGCAGACATCGGGCTCCAGCTCGCGCATCTGCGAAAGCAGCGCGCGTTCGGTATCCATCCAGTGTTCCTTAACGGTGGCGCCGGAACTCTGTCCCGCGCGCGCGAGCGCAATGCCACGCGCCTGACCGTCGATTACGGCAACCTGCGAAAACGTCGATGACGAAAGGCAATGGGCGAGGTCGCACGCGGCCTCGAGGCGGTTGTACTCATCGTTATCCGAATTGTTATGCCAAAGCTGCTGCAGAATCAGCGCGATGGCGTCGAAGTCTTCGGTATCAAACGGTCGGTAGAGAACCCGCGAGACCATGGTGCCTCTTTCTTTTGCGGATGCATATCGAGCACAGTTCTACCACGCTATTGGCATCTAATTATGGTGCCCCTGTGTTCCATGAACTCACCGTGCCCATCCCCTCCGCGCGCAAACTTTTTCTGCACATGCGCCCGTTGCGGGGTGCATCGATGCGCTCGATGCGCTACATTGAATCAGTATTTTCAATGCCGCTGCGCGAGCGCTGCAGATCGACGTATCACCGACTCACAGAGCACGGCGGCGTACCAGACAGGAGGACTGCATGGGATCTGATGTGAAGATCGCACGCGCGTTGATCTCGGTTACCGATAAAACGGGTGTCGTCGATTTCGCACGGACGCTGGTCGATGACTTTGGCGTCGAGATCATCTCTACGGGCGGCACGGCTCGTGCCATCGAGGACGCGGGCGTTCCCGTAACCCCCATCGAGGAGTTCACGGGCTATCCCGAGATGATGGACGGCCGCGTTAAGACCCTGCACCCCAAGGTTCACGGCGCGCTGCTGGCCCGCCGCGATTCCGAGCAGCACATGCAGGAGGCCGCTCAGCACGGCATTAAGCTGATCGACTTGGTCGTCGTCAGCCTGTACGAGTTCGAGAAGACCGTCGCCAACCCCGAGGTCACCTTTGCGGACGCCATCGAGCACATCGACATTGGCGGTCCCTCCATGCTGCGCTCCGCCGCTAAGAACGCTGCGAGCGTTACCGTCATCTCTGACCCGGCCGACTACGACGCTGTCCTTGCCGAGATGCGCGAGACCGGCGGCTGCACCACGCTTGCCACCCGTCGTCGCCTGCAGGTGAAGGTCTACCAGACTACCGCCGCCTACGATACGGCTATCTCCCGTTGGCTTGCCGCCCAGGCAAGCGACGTGGCGGACACCTCTGCCAAGCTCGAGGTTTCGCTGGAAAAGGTCGACGACCTGCGCTATGGCGAGAACCCACAGCAGAAGGCCACGGTCTATCGTTTTGCCGAGGGCTGCGAGAACACCGCGAGCTCGCAGTTCCCGCTCGTGGGCTCCGAGCAGATCCAGGGCAAGCCGCTCAGCTACAACAACTATCTGGATGCCGACGCCGCTTGGAACCTGGTCCGCGAGTTCGACGAGCCGGCCTGCGTGATCCTCAAGCATCAGAACCCCTGCGGTTCCGCCGTTGCCGAGGACATCACGGCCGCCTACGACCGCGCTTTCGCCTGCGATCCCAAGAGCGCCTTCGGCGGCATCATCGCCTGCAACCGCGAGGTTCCCTTTGAGCTGGTTGAGCACTTCGCCGACCAGAACAAGCAGTTCGTCGAGGTCATCATCGCCCCGAGCTACACCGATGAGGCGCTCGAGCGCATGGCCAAGCGCCCCAACCTGCGCGTGCTGGCTACCGGCGGCGTGGACCACGGTGCCCAGGTGGAGCTGCGCTCCATCGACGGCGGCATGCTGGTGCAGGAGGTCGACCACGTGGCCGAGGATCCCGCGACCTTTACGTTCCCCACCGATCGCAAGCCCACCGACGCTGAGATGGCCGAGCTCGAGTTTGCCTGGAAGGTCTGCAAGGGCGTCAAGTCCAACGCCATCCTGGTCTCCAAGGGCAAGGCCGGCATTGGCATGGGCCCCGGTCAGCCCAACCGCGTTGACTCTGCGCTGCTTGCCTGCGAGCGCGCCGAGGACTTCTGCGAGCGCGAGGGCGTGGAGAAGGGCGGCTTTGCCTGCGCAAGCGACGCGTTCTTCCCGTTCCGCGACAACGTCGACGTGCTTGCCGCACACGGCGTGACCTGCATCATCCAGCCCGGCGGCTCCAAGCGCGATGACGAGAGCATCCAGGCCTGCAACGAGCACAATATTGCGATGGTTTTCACGGGGGCGCGCCACTTCCGCCATTAAGTAGGGAGGTGGCGCTGCGGCTTGCCCAACCACCGCACCTTGCCGCTCATTCGTCGCCCGCGTACCCAAGTACGCGTCGCTCCTCTTTCACGGCAATCTGCGGCACCTGGGCAACCCTCGCCGACCTGTTAGGTTGACTGGGGAGGATGGGATGTTATCTCGTCCCTTGGACCGCCTCGCTTCTAAAATTATCTCTGCAAAAGACGGCCGCTCCGTTTGGAGGGCCGTCTTTTTGGTATAAGAGGACGGAATGACTAACACGAAAGGTATGACCATGCCCCAGATTGATGATGCAGAGCTGTTTGGCAATGCCGAGGATCAGCGTGCGTACGAGGACTTTTGCGCCAATCAGGAGGCGGTCGAGAAGTTCACGCTCGACAAGCCCGCGCTTGTCTGCCGTTGGCGCATGTCCAATAAAAAGGTGCCCATGCTCAACCGTCACATCCGCGCGCTGTCCGAGCGTCTGGTGCAGGGCGAGCCACTTACCCATAACATGCTCAGCTGGGCCAAGCAGCACGTTGAGTGGTCGCTCGCCGAGGGCGACTATACCGCGCACGATGGCGTGCTCATGCTGGTGATCGACATCAACGGCAACGCCGCCATGACAGTGGGGGAGTACGAGCCGCTCGCCGATACGTCAGCCAAGGCGCTGCGTGCCCGCTCTGCCGAGGCCCGTTCCGAGGCCGACGAAACCGGCGTGGCGCCCGAGCTGCTTGCTGCCGTCAACGACGGCGAGCTGGCCTTTGTGGCGCCGGCGGACGAGTGCCTGTGCGGCACGGCGACGCTCATCGAACAGCTGGCCCAGACCAAGGACATCCCGGTCGCGCGCGTAGACATCCCCGCTCAGCTCAAGGGCGCGCTGTTCCTGGTGAGCGACGAGCACGGCGTGGTCCCCGCCGACGATACCGATGCCGCCGAGGCGGACGCCGCCACGGTCGCCTTCTTCGCCGACGGCTACGAAAAGCTCCGCGCCCGTCGCTAAATGATTATTCTGGGACGGGGATTAAAGAATCATTTTGGTCCCCGCCACCGCTGCGAGTGTGAGGCGGACAAAACGCCCCCGCCCGCGAACAGTTCTGTCACCTTGGCACCGCGCGCGGTGCACACCTGCAGTTTCGCAGCCATAATGGTGGCAAGACAACCAAGAGGGGAGCGAAATCCATGGCGCTAATCTATATCGTTGAGGACGACGAGCCCATTCGTCGTGAGCTTGCCGACATCCTTGCTCGTGCCGGTTTTGAGGTCGAGGCCTGCGAATCGTTCGAGCATGTCTCGCGCGATATTCTCGCGGCCGCGCCCGACCTGGTGCTGCTCGACCTGACGCTTCCTGTCAAAGACGGCCAGCACATCTGCCACGAAGTCCGTCGCGAATCCGAGGTCCCCATCATCGTCCTCACGTCGTGCACGACCGAGATCGACGAGGTCATGGCCATGACGCTCGGCGCGGATGACTTTGTTCCCAAGCCCTACAGCGCGCGCGTGCTCGTGGCGCGCATCAACGCACTGCTGCGTCGCACCGCGGCGGCGGGCGAGCGCAGCACGCTCGTCCACAAGGGGCTGGAGCTCGACCTTGCTCGCTCCGCGGTCACCAACACGGCGACCGGCGACAGCACCGAGCTCACCAAAAATGAGCTGCGCATTCTCTCGCTGCTCCTGAGCCGCGCGGGCAAGATCGTCTCGCGCTCGGCCATCATGCAGGATCTGTGGGACTCCGATGCCTTTGTGGACGACAACACGCTCACTGTCAACATCAACCGTCTGCGCACCACGCTCGAAAAAATCGGCGTCAAAGGGTATCTGACCACGCATCGCGGTCAGGGTTACTCGATCTAGGTGCCGGTTATGTCGTTTGCCAAGTTCTTTAAAGATGCGCTGCTTCCCGTCGCCGTGTGGACGTGCGGCGTGCTGCTGAGCTGCTTTGTGCTGACGGTCGCCGGCGCACCCGTTTCTATCGTGGTCGTGGCGGTTGGCGTGTCCTTTATCTTCGGTATGCTCGGCATCGTGATCGAGTACGCTCGCCGTCGCCGTTTTCTGCGTCAGTTGGAGCGCGCGGCAGAGGAGCTCGAGAGTCCCGCATGGGTGCAGGAGATGGTGCAATGCCCGACCTATGCCGAGGGCGAGCTCGAATACGAGGTCTTGCGCCGGGTGGGCAAAGCTGCCTGCGACGAGGTTGCCGAAGGCCGACGTCAGACCGATGACTATCGCGACTATATCGAGAGCTGGGTCCACGAGGCCAAGCTGCCCCTGGCGGCGGCCCACCTGATTTTGGAAAACCTGGACGGCAGCGAAGACGACCTGTCGCGTGTGGATGACCTGGGTCGCGAGCTGGCTCGCGTGGAGCGCTATATCGACCAGGCGCTGTACTATGCGCGCTCGGAAGTCGTGGAGCGCGACTACCTGATTCGCCGTTGGGATCTCAAGACCTTGGTGACGGGCGCGATTAAAGCCAACGCGCGCGAGCTTATCGCGGCGCACGTGGCTCCGGTGTGCGAGAACCTCGACTTTGAGGTCTTTACCGACGAGAAGTGGCTCGAGTTTATTCTAGGCCAGCTTATTCAGAACAGCATCAAATATGCGCGCGAGGACGGCGCAAAGATCGTGTTTTCGGGCGCGTTGCTGGACGAGGGCCTGGCGAGCGAACGCATCGAGCTTACCGTCGCGGACAACGGCTGCGGCGTGAGCGTGGCCGACCTGCCGCGCGTGTTCGAGAAGGGTTTTACCGGCGACAACGGCCGCACCACCAAGCGCGCAACGGGCATCGGCCTCTACCTGGTGGCGCGTCTGTGCTCCAAGATGGGCATCGACGTCACCGCGGCATCGGAGCCGGGCGAAGGCTTCGTCGTAACATTCGCCTTCTCAACCAACAAGTTCCAATATTTCGAGTAGTCGGGCCGTCTTGCGGTGCGGACGGCAATGTTCCCGAACGTGAACATAGCTAAGGCAATTGGCGCTATGTTCCCGAACGTGAACACAACTATGGGGGCTCAAATGAATCCCCCATAACAAAAACGTGTCGCCCCAAACGGGGCGGCACGCCATTTTTCCATCAGACAACTCGTTGAAGCAAGGCTGCGAAGGCCGCGGGGCCGGGAGGGGTTTCCTAAGGGCACATCCCGCAGCCGCAACGCGGCGAGGACGTGCCCGTGGAAACCCCGCAGGCCCCGCGGCCGGTGGGAGCAACGCTACTTCACGACCAAGATGTCGCAGTCCGTATTGCGCAGCAGGAACGTCGAAATCGAGCCCAGTAGCGCGTACTTAATTGAGGACAGGCCGCGGGCGCCGCAGAGCACCAGATCGGGCTTGACCACGTCGAGCATCTCATCCTTGAGCGTCTCACGAATGCGGCCGGTACGAATCATGACCTCGACCTCGGGAATGTCGGGATTGGCCTTGGCCTCCTCGAGCTGCTTGGCGATGGAGTTGTTAAAGGCCTCCTCCAAGCCGTTGACCAGGTCGACCGGATAGGAACCGGCGCTCTCGAGCGCGGTGGAGTCGATGACGTGGCCGATGATCAGCTTAGCGCCGTTGTTCGCGGCGACCTTGATGGCGCGTGCGAGCACAAAATCCTGCTGCTCAGTACCGTCGAGTGAAACAAATACCTTGGTGTAGCCCTCGTTCATGGTTTCCTCCTTGGTCTATCGCACGGGCGTGGGGCTCGTGCGTCGGGCGGGCGCGGGCGCGTTGGCCGCCGGACACTTTATCTTGTTGCAGTTATACCCAAGGATTTCGGTTTGACCGCTCGCAATTCTGTGAACGGGCGAGTTTTTTGGTAAGGGCAGGCGCGGTCGCACTGCCAACGGTTGATAATGGGACATCGCCCGCATCGTCCGCAGAACATCTACCGGCGGGTGTCTAACGAGGGGGTCCCTTTGGATATCATCGAGCTTCTAAAATCTGCCTTCATGGGCCTGGTCGAGGGCATCACCGAATGGCTGCCCGTTTCGTCGACCGGTCACATGATCTTGGTGGACGAGTTCGTCAAGATGAACGTGAGCGAGACGTTCTGGAATATGTTCCTGGTCGTGATTCAGCTTGGCGCCATTTTGGCCGTCTGCGTCCTGTTCTTCTACGACCTTAACCCGTTTTCTCCCAGCAAGGGCAAGGAGGGCCGTCGCGACACCTGGGTGCTGTGGGGCAAGATTGTGCTCGGCTGCATTCCCGCCGCGGCGATCGGTCTGCCGCTCAACGACTGGATGGAGGAGCATTTCTACAATGCTCCCGTCGTGGCGCTGGCGCTCATTGTGTACGGCGTACTGTTTATCGTGATTGAGAACTGGCGCGCGAGCAAGCGCGAGGAAATGGCCGTTGCCGGTTCGTTTGGTTCGCGTGCTGTGGTGGCGGGCGGACGTCCCGCCGGTGCGCACTTTGCGGCGCCCGCCGCGGCTACCGCTGAGGATGAGGACGATGACGATAGCCTGGACTTTGGCTCCATCACTACGCTCGAGGATCTGAGCTGGAAGACCGCGCTGGGTATCGGTTGCTTCCAGGTGCTTTCGCTGGTGCCTGGTACGTCTCGCTCCGGTTCTACCATCATCGGCGGCCTGCTTTTGGGCTGCACGCGTTCGGTGGCGTCCAAGTTTACGTTCTTCCTGGCCATCCCTGTCATGTTTGGCGCGAGTGCGCTCAAGCTGGTCAAGTACTTCATCAAGGGCGGCACGTTCGGCGCCAACGAGGTCGCTATCCTGGGCGTGGGCTGCGTTGTGGCCTTTGTGGTTTCGCTCATCGCCATCAAGTGGCTCATGGGCTTCGTCCGCCGTCACGACTTTAAGTGCTTCGGTGTTTACCGCATCATCCTGGGCATCGTAGTGCTCGCATACTTCTTCGTTCTGGAGCCGATGCTCGGCCTCTAGCTTAGTCGACGCAGCGCGGCGGCCAGGGCGACAACTTATCATTCAAAGAGGGTGGCATGACCAAAAGGTCTATGCCGCCCTCTTTTCATGCCAATTTGTTCGCCCTGGCCGCCGCTCGCTACCGTTGCCGTGACATCGGTGGCTCCGTGATTGGTGCATTGGGGTCAGGTTACTTTGCACCAGCTTGGTGCAGACAAACCTGACACCTTTGCACCAAACCCGCTGGGGCGGGCCTGACGATCGCGCACGGAGTCGCGGTGTGATTTACGTCGGTGTCCGCGCGGCTCGGTATACTGGTACGGCTCAAACTATGGCGCTGCCCGCAGGCGCGCCGTCCGTCAGATGAGGAGTCGCCCATGACCCAGCCGCTGCCCTGGGAAAGAAACACCGCGGTACCCGTGCCGCCCGCACCGGAGCCCGTACCACTCGATGTATACGCCGCCCCCGCCGCGCCGGAACCCGAGCTCGTCCCGCTCGACATCTACGACGCCCCGGCCCCGGCGCCCAAGCCCGCCAAGCCGCTCGTCGACATCGACAGCCTCAACCCCGCCCAGCGCGAGGCGGTCCTGACCACCGAGGGCCCGTTGCTGGTCCTTGCCGGCGCCGGCTCGGGCAAGACCCGCGTTCTGACCTTCCGCATCGCGCACATGCTGGGCGACCTGGGCGTTAAGCCCTGGCAGGTCCTGGCCATCACGTTTACCAACAAGGCTGCGGCCGAGATGCGCGAGCGTCTGGCAGCGCTCATTCCCAACGGCACTCGCGGCATGTGGGTGTGCACCTTCCACGCCATGTGCGTGCGTATGCTGCGCGAGGACGCCGACCTGCTGGGCTACACCGGCCAGTTCACCATCTACGATGATGACGACTCAAAGCGCATGGTGCGCGACATTATGCAGGCGCTCGGCATTGAGCAAAAGCAGTTCCCCATCAACATGATCCGTAGCAAGATCAGCTCGGCTAAAAACGCCATGATCGGGCCCGAGGACATGCTCAAATCCGCCGATAGCCCCAACGACAAAAAGGCCGCGCAGGTCTACCTAGAGCTGGAGCGCCGCCTGCGCGCCGCCAACGCGATGGACTTTGACGACCTGCTCGTGCGCGCGCTCGAGCTGCTGCGCACCCGCCCCGAGGTGCTCGACAAGTACCAGGAGCGCTTCCGCTACATTAGCGTCGACGAGTATCAGGACACCAACCACGTCCAGTACGAGATCGCCAACCTGCTGGCCGCCAAGTACCAAAACCTCATGGTCGTGGGCGACGACGACCAGTCCATTTATAGCTGGCGTGGCGCCGACATCACCAATATCCTGGATTTTGAAAAGGACTTTAAAGACTGCAAGACCGTCAAGCTGGAGCAGAACTATCGCTCTACGGGCCATATCCTGAGCGCCGCCAACGCCGTGGTGCGTCACAACTCGCAGCGCAAGGACAAGCGCCTGTTTACGGCCGAGGGCGATGGCGAGAAGATCCAGGCCTTCCAGGCGAGCGATGAGCGCGACGAGGGCCGCTGGATTGCTGGCGAGATCGAGAAGCTGCACGCCAAGGGCACGAGTTACGACGACATCGCCGTGTTCTACCGCACCAACGCCCAGTCGCGCATTCTCGAAGATATGTTCCTGCGCGCGGGCGTGCCCTACAAGATCGTGGGCGGCACGCGATTCTTCGACCGTGCCGAGATCCGCGACGTCATGGCTTATCTCAAGATGATCGTGAACCCGGCAGACGAGATGAGCGTCAAGCGCGTCATCAACACGCCGCGCCGCGGCATCGGATCCACCTCGATCCAAAAGATTGAGCAGCTGGCGCGCGACAACCGTTGCTCGTTCTTCCAGGCCTGCGAGATCGCGTGCGCCGAGACGGGCATGTTTAGCGCCAAGGTCCGTAATGGCCTGTCGAGTTTTGTGGCGCTGGTGCGCGAGGGTCGTCGCATGGACGGCGAGCTCAAGGACGTTGTCGAGATGATTGTCGATAAGACGGGCCTGCTGCAGGCGTTTCGCGCCGAAGGCACCATGGAGTCCGAGAGCCGCGCCGAGAACATTCAGGAATTCTTGGGCGTTGCTGCCGAATTTGAGGAGACGCACGAGGATATCGAGGGTACGCTCGAAAGTTTGGAAGAGCTGCGCGCGGCTGGCGTTGCCGATGTGCCCGCCGGCGTTGAGCCCGAGCCCGTTGTGGTGAGCGCGCCTGCGCCCGAGCCCGGCCCGTCTGCCCCTGCGTCTTCGTTTGAGGCGCTGGTCGGCGCTCGCGACGCTGCGGGCTCTAATCCGCTCGATAGCTTGGCCGCTCCGGCGCTATCTCCGCAGGATGCCCTGGCCGCCGCCATCGCGGGCAACGCGTATGCCGCGCCGACGGAGATGCCGGCGGGCGCCGTGCATGCCGACGAGATTGAGCGCACCTACGGCCCGCTCACCTGCAAGGCGCTGCCGGCACTCATGGAGTGGCTGGCCCTGCGCTCCGACTTGGATTCCCTGGCCGGCGAGACGCATGCCATCACCATGATGACCATCCACTCCGCTAAGGGCCTGGAGTTCCCGGCGGTGTTCGTGGCCGGCATGGAGGAGGGCATCTTCCCGCACGTGCACGACTTTGGCGGCAGCGATGACCCGGGCAAGCTCGAGGAGGAGCGTCGCCTGGCCTACGTCGCCATCACGCGTGCCCGTAAGCGCCTGTTTTTGACCTATGCGGCCACGCGTCGCACCTACGGCTCGACCTCTGCCAACCCGCGCTCGCGTTTCCTCAACGAGATTCCGTTTGAGGATATCGAGTTTAGCGGTATCGGTTCTGCCGGTTTTGAGGGCACGGGCTGGGAGAAGCGCGGCGACCGTCACGGCACCTTTGGCTCGGGCATGGGCTCGGATATGTATGGCGGCAAGGTGTTCGGTTCGCATACGCGTTCGACCGGCGGTTCCGGTTCGCGCGGCGGATCGAGCTTTGACGATTTCTTTGGCGGCAGCAGCTATGGGACCGAGCGCCATCGTGGGGTCTCGCCCGACGCCGGCCGTGTTGCCTCGACCTTTGGCTCGGGCGCGCCGCGAGCCAAAAAGCCGTCGTCCAAGGTGTCGCCGACGGTGGAGCGCAAGGTCGATCGCGCCAGCGCGTCGCAGGACTTTGCCGCGGGCGATACCGTGAGCCACAAGACCTTTGGCACGGGTACCGTGATCTCGGTCGCCGGAGACATGATCGAGGTCCAGTTCGAAAAAACCGGCCAGACCAAAAAGCTCATGAAGGGCTTCGCACCTATCGTCAAGCTGTCGTAATCCCAGCGGACCTGGGCGGGCGTATAGGGCAACATCGCCTGCTCGGACAGTCCTGCGCAAGACGGAGAGCACATTAAGTGCTCTCCTTTGCGTGCGGAACTCGCGATCGATGTTGCCCTATACGCCCGCCCAGGTCCTTAGATAACGCTGCTTGCGAACGTCGCTCTGCTCGTTCGCTTTTTGGTCTGGAGAGCCGGGTGGGCTGATATATAGATACGAGTAGGGGCTCCTCCGTTGATGAACGGGGGAGCCCCTTGTTGCGTTGTGATTGTTGTTGCTAGTCGGAGGCTCGCCGGGACGGGGC
>UQNC01000055.1 GCA_900542175.1 uncultured Collinsella sp.
CGCCGCGGCCAACCTCGGCCTGCTCGACTCGATAGGGGGCTCGCTGTGAGCGCCGCCGTGCAGGCCAGCCCCCTCAACCGCCTGGCGGCCAACCTCGAGGAGCTGGGGCTCGAGGGCATGGCGTCGTCGGTGCCCGAGTACGTCAGGCTCGTCGCCGACGGGAGGAAGGGCCTGGTCGACGCCATGCTCGAGCTCACCGACGCCCAGATAGCCCTCAAGCGGCGCGCCGACGACGAGCGCCGCACGAGGATGGCCAACTTCCCCTACATAAAGACGCTGGCCGACTTCGACTGGGGCTTCCAGCCGAGCGTGCCGCGCGGGCTGGTCGAGCAGCTGGCCACGCTCGAGTTCATCGACCGCGGCGACAACGTCGTGCTCGTCGGCAGCCCGGGCGTCGGCAAGACCCACCTGTCGATAGCCATAGGCCACGAGGCGGTGATGGCCCGCAAGCAGGTGTACTTCGCCGACTGCTCGAGGCTGGTCGAGGACCTCAAGCACGCCTCGGCGAAGGAGGCGCTGGCGCGCAGGATGCGGTTCTACGAGCACTGCAGCCTGCTGATAATAGACGAGCTCGGCTACCTCGATATCGGCAAGGAGGGTGCCGACCTGCTGTTCCAGCTGGTCAACAGGCGCTACGCGCTAAAGCGGTCGACCATCGTCACGACCAACGTGCCGGTGGGTAGGTGGGGCGACGTGTTCGGCAGCAACGTCACGGCCTCGGCGGTGGCCGACAGGCTTTGCCACCATTGCGCGATGATCAAGATAACGGGACGGTAGTACCGCCTGAAGGACGTATCCATCGGCGGTGAGGACGGGAAGGAGGAGGGAGCCTAGACGCCGAAAGCGGCGCATCCGCGTAAGCGAATCCGGCGCATCCGCGTTGGCGCGATTGGCGAAAATACGTTGGTGAAAATGGTGAAAAATATATTGACGCTAACATCAAGTCCCTGCTGATCTTCTCGTGCAACAGCCTGGTGAGGTCCTCGGGGCGCTACGGCGAGTACTACCGGGCCTGCAGGGCGCGGGGCATGGGGCACGGGCGGGCGCTCAAGGCCGTCGCGAGGAAGCGGCTCAGGGCGATATACGCCGTGATGCGCGACCGGGTGCCCTACCGGGAGTAGCCCCGACGGTTGACAAAACTATAGGAACACCCAATGACTGATCCCCAACAACTAGTCATTTAAGTCTGTCCCCAATGAGTGGCCTAGGGGGTTTGTAGATAGCCGTGGTCAAAATACATCAAATATGAGTACTGTTACCTTTTTAGTAGCAGCGATTCGGGGCATTTTTGATGCTTATAGGCATGACGACCAGCTGCACGAGCTGACGTAACTCCCCAAATGTTCAATAAAATGGGCTCCTAACGAGGAGTACTCTCATTAGGAGCCCATTATTATGTGCAAACATATGTGACCAACACAGCAACAGTACTCATATTTGGTATTTTTTGTCCACTGCCCCTTGTGCGAAGGTCCTCAGCGGAAAGTTTGACCCGTTTCGATGCACAAAAATGGGATGAATCTTCCCTGGCAACCGCCCAGAAAGATCCACCCCAAAGCAAGCGCTCGCTAGAACGTTCCGCCGCCGCCTCCGCCGACGCCGCCACCGCCGCCACCGGAAAAGCCGCCGCCGCTGCCGCCGCTCGAACTATCGGAACTCGAAGCCAGCTCGTGGATGGTCTCGTGGTACACATCGTTGAACGAATCGAGCGGGGACTCGTTGCCGTAGTGATGGTAATACCACCAGTAGCAGGGGTAGTTGTCGTAGAAATCGTCGCTGTTGCGCAGGTCCGCAGGCACGGCCTCGGCCAGCTGTCGCAGCACTTCTTTCGAAACGCCCAGGGCAACGCCCATCACCAGCAGTTTGTTCCACAAGATCAGGTCGCTGGGGACGGCCTCCTTCAGACGCGTAAAGTCCTCGAGCCAATGCTTGAGCGCCTTGCAGCGAGCCGCCACCTCGGCGCCCTCCGGCGTGTAGCGGCGGAAGGTGCAGCTCAGGACAAAGCCCACGATCGTGACGGGGATCGAGATCATAGCGGCACCGACGTTGGCGTCCGCAAAGTCGGTATAGATCAGAGAGCCCAGAATGCCAAAGACGATGATGATGCCAAGAACCAAGCCGGCAACCAGGGCGATGGTGCCGTCCGAGGCGATAAGCTCGCGCGTCTCCAGCTTGCCCTTAACCGTGCTTTGATAGTCCTCGAGCTTGTTGCCAACAGATTCAGTACGCTCGCTGGCATACTCCTCCAGCTCGCTAAACGTGCGTGAACGGACGCCGTCTTTATCGGGCTTAACGCCGGCGAAGAAGACCTTGAGCACATCGCGATCGATGCCGTCCTTCTTGGCAGCCTTCCAGGCCTCGTCGGTCACTGTGATGCGATACGTCTGCTCCTCTTTTTCGCGACGGAGCAGACCCTTCTTCTTGGTCTCGGTCGCTTCTTCCAGCTTGATCACGCGGTCGTCGGTGAGCTTCATAAGCGTGGCGATATATGCCTGATCGGGCACGTCGTTCCAGCTCATGAGGGCCGAAAGCACGGCGGGATGGTCGGCCGAAGGCACATCGCGGAAATATTCGTCCTGGAAAAGCGGCTTGGGCTTGCGGCGGCGCAGCTTGAGCACAACGATTGTGCCGGTAAAGGCCACCGCCGCGACAACACTTAGCACGGCAAGCGCATTGGCAATCATGCGAGCGTGAGCGCGGCGAGCGTTGGCCTCGTCGGCCCAATCCTTCTCTTCGCTCAGAATCGTCGACATGCGCTTTTCGCCCGAGACGGCAAGCTGCGGCACCCAGTCGCTGGGGAAGGCGATGCGTGCCTCGGCGAATTCGCCCTCATGCACGCAGGGAATGGTATAGGTGACCATGGGCTCGTCCGCATCGAGCGACACGTCGCCCGTCAGTGGGCCGTGGCCCCATGCGCGGAAGTTATCGCCCTTGACGGCAGCCGTCCCGGCAGCGGCATTTGCAAAGTAGACTTCCATCTCGACGTCATCGGAATCCGCCGACCAGCCGTCACCCACGAACTTCCAGTAGAGCTCGGCGGTATCGGCCCAGTTCATAACCGCACCGGTCATGGAATAACTCACGTAGTAGATTGCGCTGTCGCCGCTCTCGTGGGGGCTGAACACCTTAATCTTTACGCCGTCGTCGGACTGCTCCACCGTGTAAACGCCGTCGTCGCCTTTGTTTGCGCTGTCGACCTTGTTAAACGCAGCGTCGTCTTCCTCGACGCTCAGCACATTGACGACCACCGAGCCGCCTTGCTGGTTAGAGCCTGTATTGATATCCCAATACACGCCGTTAATGTCGTCGTCGAAATCGAACTGGCGTCCCTCGACAACGGTCAGCGAGCCATCGGCCTCAACCGTGGCACCGATATAGGTTTGGCTCATGGAGTAGCCGTCGGCGTGCGCGACGGCAGGCAGCAGCAACAACGCAAGCGCGACGAGTGCGCAGACGGAAGCGAACCGCGCAAACAGGCGGCGCTGCCGACAGGGCTGGGCAACGGGGGCGTTCATAGGCACATCCTTTGTCTGTGGTACCAGTAGCGTCATTGTCCCACGTTTGCGAGTTCATGTGACGAACATCTAGGTCAGCGGAGCGTCAAAACGGGACAAAAGTCACGCCCGCCGCCGGCACCTGGGGACGTTCCTTATCTGCCGGCAATCTGGGACACTCCTTGGCATAGCCCGCTCCGGCAATAGATACCACTTCATAGCTCCATCACAGGTGTAGCGGCTTTGTGTGGGCGCGGCATGCGCTGATTGAGCCGCCAGTTGAGGGGCATAAAGCAGTTGAGCGAAAACGGTTTGCCCCTTTGCCGTCCGCTTGAGGATCATGTCCCCCTTTTCCGCGGAAACCCCGGCAGTTGCGAAGAGCTGCCGGGGTTTCTGTCGTTTGAAGGCTAGATTGATTGACGACGATTAAGGCGCCGAGCCGGTGGTCCGGCACGCGCAACGTGTGGCCTCAGCAACTTGCAGGCCACGGCAGCGTCTCCCCCACCGCGCCCCGCGCTATACTCGTCCGCATGGACATCAACGCACGCAACATAGCAACAACCGCCGCCGACGCGCCAACGACGCCGGCCGCTCCCGCGCCCGTCGTGGGGCGCTTCGCCCCGTCGCCCTCGGGCCGTATGCACCTGGGCAACGTGTTCAGCTGCCTGTGCGCATGGCTTTCGGCCCGCAGCCAGGGCGGCAGCATCGTGTTACGCATTGAGGACCTGGACGATCGCTGCAAGCGCCCGGAACTTGCCGCCCAATTGATTGACGACCTGGCCTGGCTGGGGCTGGAGTGGGACGAAGGCCCCTACTACCAGCACGACCGCCTAGACCTGTACGAGAGCGCCTTGCGCCGGCTGAAAGACGCCGGCCTCACCTATCCCTGCTTTTGCACACGCGCCGAGCTCCACGCCGCGAGTGCACCGCACGCGAGCGACGGCACGCCCATCTACCGTGGCGCCTGCCGAAGTCTTTCGGCCGAGGAGGTGGCCCGCCGCAGCGCCCTGCGCGCCCCGGCCACACGTCTGCGCGTGCCCACCGTCGACGACCTCGCAGACGACGTGATCGAATTTGTGGATCGCACGTACGGCGCCCAATGCGAAGCACTCGCCACCGAGTGCGGCGACTTTTTGGTGCGCCGCAGCGACGGCGTGTTTGCCTATCAGCTAGCCGTGGTGGTCGACGACGCTGCCATGGGCGTCACCGAGGTCGTGCGCGGATGCGACCTGCTGGGGTCCACACCGCGCCAGATCTATCTGCAGCACCTGTTGGGACTGCCCACGCCGCACTACGGACATATTCCGCTGCTCATGGCACCGGACGGCCGCCGCCTTTCCAAACGAGACCGCGATCTGGACCTGGGCGAACTCCGCGCCCGCTTTGGCACGCCCGAAGCGCTGCTGGGCTGGCTCGCCGGGCAAACGGGCATCGCGCCGGACACCACGCCGCGCTCTGCCGAGCGGCTGGTCGAGCACTTTAGCTGGGATGTTATCCGCGCGCACCGAGAGAACATCGCTGTAACGGCCGAGTAGCCAAATACGCCCCACCCCTACGCAACATCCCAAGGCTGGAGTTCGTCGCCCAGGCGAACGATGCAGTCGTAGAGCACGGTATGGCGCTCGGTCGGGTTGGCATCCCGATGAAAATGCCCGTAGTACCAGCGCTTGTAGTCCAAGCGGTCTTCCAACTCGTCAAAAAATGCCGTAAGTCGATCGACGGCGGGGCAATTCCAGCCGGGCGCCGGATAGAGCGTGGGCGAAAGCATGCGCGTAGAGCAGGTGTGGGTGACCACGTAGTCGACCTTCCAGGCCACGCTGTCGAGCTTCGTCCGTGCCTCCTCAAAGTTGCGCTCGTCCGGCAACTCCTGCGGCCACCAGCTGGAATACGGAATGCGGTATTCCTTGTCCACGCTCGTGGCGCCGCCCATGATAAAGACCGTTGAGCCGTCGAGTTCAAAAACCTCGCCGCGCGTCAGGCGCCGTATGGGCGAGGTGTCCGACAGGCGCTGTGTCAGTCCGCCGTGCCACAACTCCATGGGTCGCTCCGCCCAGTGGTCGAAACGTTCGTGGTTGCCGTCGACGAACAGCACGGTATAGGGGCGCGACTCCAGCCAAGCGATGTCGGCGCACTCCTCGGCAGAGAAATCCCACGGAAAGCCAAAGTCGCCGGCAATGATGAGATAGTCGTCGCTCGTCAGGCTTTCCCCAAGATCCCAATCGCGCAGCTTTTGCATGTCGAGGCCGCCGTGAATATCGCCCGTCACATAGACCGTCATCGGATCACCACTTCCCTGTAAGTCGCTATCCCACATTCTGCACGATCACTAAGCCAACCGTTCCAGCCCTTCCATCCTTTAGGACCTACCCCTCGCTCTTCCATCCAAACGGGTCAAGCACCCAAAAAACCAGATCGAGCACGCCGCTGGTCATCATGGCACCGGCAAGGGCCATGCAAACATGCAGAGAACTGGCACTTCGGAGCACGTCAAATGGTCCCAGAACAGCCAGCAGCGCGACCGCCACGCCGGCCGCGCACAGCACAAGACACGGCCCTGCGTCCTTGACGCACTTCTTTGCAAGGTGCTTGGTGTTGCCACTCATCAATATCGAACTCCTTAGAGGGTCGTTTTTCAGATGCATGCCGCCGCGACGGAGCATGGCGGCAGGGTAAGTGTCACATATCGTGCGGACACGTCCGAAAGCTCGCGCCAAACCGCCAATCTTAATCGTCATACGCCCAAAATACGAACGATCGATCTGTTATCCTGGCGCCAACATAGTCTTTCGAAAGGTTTGGCCGGGATGACTACGCAGCAGCAGATTGATATTGAATTCGACTCGCTTGCACGCGAGAACGATTCACCCAAGCTCATCGCCAACTCGAAGGCGACCGGCGGAACATTACTATCCGTTATCAAGGAGCAGCTCTCGACCTGCAGCTCTTTTGACTTTTGCGTAGCGTTTGTTGCAGACGGTGGCCTTCAAATCTTGGTCGAAGCGTTCCAGGAGCTCAAGCAGCGTGGCATTAAGGGCAGGCTGCTGACGTCCACCTATCTCAACTTCAACTCACCCGATGCGTTTCGCAAGCTCCTGGAATACGACAACATAGAAGTTCGCGTATTCCAGGGTAATTTGCATGCTAAGGGATACATTTTTGATAAGGGCGAAACCAGCACGATAATCGTCGGCAGCTCGAACATGACGCAGACCGCCCTCACCTGCAATAAAGAATGGAACGTGCTGTACCAGACCGTTGAAAACAGCCGCTTGCTCGGAGAGCTTAGAGGTGAGTTCAATTCGCTGTGGAGTGACGCCTCGACCGTTGCGCTTTCCCAAGACTGGATTGACAAATATGCCGCATATCGATCGGCGCGTCCCCCAAAGCCCAAATCGAAACCGACGTTCCAGGCAACTGTTAGCCCAACCACGAACGATCTCGAAGAACTCAAGCCCAATAAAATGCAGCAGCGCGCCCTTGAGGCGCTCGGTGCAATCCACCGTAAGGGCGAGACTCGCGCCCTGCTGGTCTCGGCAACCGGCACTGGCAAGACCTTCCTTTCGGCGTTCGATGTGCTCGCAACTAAACCCCGGCGCGTCCTCTTTCTTGCGCACCGCCGGCGCATTATCGACGCCTCCCGTGCAAGCTACGAACGGCTCTTAGGTAGTACCTATATGTTCGACACCTATCAAACTGGCAAGAATACAAGCGATGCTACCTGTGTGTTTGCCATGTGTTCTTCGGTCGCCAAGCATCTGAGCGATTTCCGTCCCGATGAGTTCGACTACATCGTCATCGACGAGGCCCACCGCACGGGATCTCAGGGCTACCAATCCATCATGTCGCACTTTACGCCTCGGTTTTATCTGGGCATGACCGCTACACCCAATCGCACCGACGGCTATGACGTCTTTGCCCTTTTCAATCACGTCATCGCATTCCAGATCACGCTGCAGGACGCTTTGTCCGAGGAGATGCTAGCCCCCTTCCATTATTTTGGCATTCACGATCTGGAGATTGACGATGAGACGGTCGAAAATACCGCCCTGTTCGGGCGCTTAACGTCCGACGAGCGTGTGCGTCACATCACCGAGAAGATCGAAGAATATAGCGTCACCAAAAGCAGCCGCAGGGGCTTAATTTTCTGCAATCGAAACGCCGAGGCCAAAGAACTGTCGCGCAAATTCAACGCTCTCGGATATCGAACGGCTGCGATTAGCGGTCAAGATCCCGATGAAGTCCGCGATGCCGTTATCAGCCGACTTGAAGCCGGCGAGCTCGAGTATATTTTCTCGGTCGATATCATGAACGAAGGCGTCGACATCCCCTCGCTCAATCAGATCATCATGCTTCGACGCACCGACTCCGCAATCATCTTTATTCAACAGCTCGGACGAGGTTTGCGTCTGAATGATGGTAAGGAATACGCACTGGTGCTCGACTTTATTGGCAACTACCAGAGCAACTTCTTGGTGCCCATCGCGCTTTCGGGTGACAAAACGTACAACAAAGATCGCCTGCGTCGTCTCGTCCAAGAGGGCGATTCGACGATCCCCGGATGCTCGACCGTGAGCTTCGATCGTATTTCCGAGGCACGCATCTACAAGGCCATCGATGGCGGTGATTTCACCTCCGTCAGGTTTTTGAAAAACGAATATCTCGACTTGCGCCAGAAACTCGGCAAGATTCCCTCGCTGCTCGAATTTGATCGTAACGGCTCCATCGATCCGCTGCTTATCTTCAAGAATAGCGGCCTGGGGTCCTACCACGCATTTCTATCCAAATACGAGCCGGACTACACGGTTCAATTTTCCTCTGATCAAACCAAGATTCTCAAATTTATTTCTCAAAAGCTCGCCGCGGGCAAGCGTTTCGAAGACCTCTATTTGCTTCAAACGCTCGTCGAAGCCGGACACGAGGGCTACCGGCATATGCGCGAGGCTGCGCTTAGGAACTACCACACACAGCTTAAGGACAGCGCCGTTAGGTCGGCAATCACAGTCCTTAAGGGCGACTTTGCCACTCCCAAGGATTTCGTTTCCCTGCTTATTGACGATGGATGCGGACCTCGTCTGACCGAAGCGTTTGCGACCGCTCTGCGCAACGCAGAGTTCAAGCGTCAGATTCTCGAGGTGCTGGATTTTGGCATTGCGCGTAACCGACTCGACTATGCCGAGACGTACCAAAACACAAATTTCGTTCTCAACGCCAAGTACACGTACGAAGAAGTTTGCCGCTTGATGAACTGGGAAAAGAACATCAACGGCCAAAATCTTGGCGGCTACTTCTACGACGAGAAGACCAATACATTCCCCGTGTTTATTAACTATGACAAGGCACCCGACATTAGCGAGTCCATTCAGTATGAAGACCGCTTTGTTTCGCCGAGTAAGCTAGTTGCAATCTCTAAGAACAACCGCACGCTCAACTCCCCCGAGATTCAGCGACTGCAGGCATGGCCGGGCAACGGGCTAAAGACGTATTTGTTTATGCGCAAGAACAAGGACGATAAGGGTGGCAAGGAATTTTACTTCCTAGGCGAAATGCATCCGACTGGCGAGTTCAAAGCTATTAAAACTAAGAGCGGCGACAACGCCGTCGAAATCGAATATGAACTCAATGCTCCCGTGCGCCAGGACATTTACGAGTTTATGCTCAGCGATCTGAGTGAGACAGAGTAACAAAGAAGGAGCGGGCCGCCATGCGACGTCCGCTCCTTTCTCACATAAGCCCGAGTTTCTTTTCGAGTTCCCTAACGACTTTAACGTCCGCCGGAAGCCAATCGACATCCCACAGGTTATTGGTATCGAGCCACTTCATGTCCTCGTGAGCGTGCTCTTTGAACTCGCCCGAAAGGATGCTAGCTAGGTAGCACTGCATCGACAGATGGAACGTCTCGTAATCGTGTTCGACCGTGCAAAGATAGTCGAGGTTACCGATCGTGACCTCGAGCTCTTCTTGAATCTCGCGCACGATTGCCTGCTCGCCGGTCTCACCCGGCTCGAGCTTACCGCCCGGAAACTCCCAGCCGTCTTTAAACTCGCCGTAGCCACGCTGGCAGCTCAGGATTTTCCCGTCCTTCTGAATAATTGCCGCTGCAACATTGATTGATTTCATAACTAGTTATCACCTCTCCAGTTGAGCCCAACCAGTATAGGCGATCGACCGCCCGCCATGTCCCAGTCGCCTGAAAACCGCCTGCTCGACCAACCCTTGACGCCGTTTTGTACCGGCACCCCATCTCCCGCTATCGAGGTCTAATACTTTTCCCACTGCCACCCAAAAACTCATCCAACATTAATCTTGGCTCAAGAATCGCTTAATCTATAACCTGCACTATAGAGTTCGACCAAGGGCGGGGCGGGGCGGCGCAACGCAGACCGCCGAACGCAACGCTCGCGCCCGAGCAAATTGCCCGGCGTCGCGCCCATCGAACGAAAGGACAGGTCATGGACGACCTCGAAAAAGTTGAAACCATCCGCACCAAGTGCAACGTGAGTTACACCGATGCCAAGGCGGCGCTCGACGCTGCCGACGGCAACGTTTTGGATGCCATCATTTGGCTCGAGTCGCAGGGCAAGACCCAGACCACGTCGGCGCAAGCCGCCACCGAGTCCGCGCCAGTCGATGAGCCCTCTGCCGAGATGGTCGCCGCGCAGGCAGCCTACGAAAAGTCGAGCGAAAAGACCGACTTCTCCAAGAAGATGGACAGCGTGTGGGAGTACCTCAAAAAGCTCTTCCGCCTGAGTCTGGACACCAAGTTTATCGCCACGCGCCGCGATGCGATCATCCTCAACATCCCCATCCTGATCCCCATCGTCGCGCTGTTTGCCTGGGGCGCCACGATATGGCTGATGCTGATTGGCCTGTTCTTTGGCATGCGCTACCGCATCGACAGCGACGGCGACGTGCCCGGCAGCATCAACAACCTTATGGATAGCGCTGCTAACGCCGCGGACGACATCAAGCAAAATCTCAACGACGACAAGTAATCGCAGACGGGGGCACGCATGGCACGAATCCTGATCGTAGAGGACGAGGAGAAAATCGCCCGCTTTGTGACACTCGAGCTGGAGCACGAGGGCTACCAGGTGGAGCACGCCGCCGACGGACGCACCGCCGTTGACCTGGCGTTGGAGCGCGACTACGATCTGATTCTGCTCGATGTACTGTTGCCGCAGCTCAACGGCATGGAGGTGCTGCGGCGCATACGCAAGCACAAGGATGCGCCAGTGATCATGGTCACCGCGCGCGATGCCGTGATGGACAAGGTTGCCGGGCTCGACGCCGGCGCCGACGATTACCTGACCAAGCCGTTTGCGATCGAGGAGCTGTTCGCACGGATCCGCGTGGCGCTGAAGCGCTCGGAAGCCGTGCGGGCGGCTTCGGGCGTTGGCGGCGGCGGGGCCGGGGCTGGCGTAGCGAGCGGC
>UQNC01000056.1 GCA_900542175.1 uncultured Collinsella sp.
TTTCCCGATGTCCAAGAAATGGGAGGCAGTTCACTGTCCCCTTTGTGGTGGTTTTGCTCGTTAAAAGCGAAATATCGCTACTTGGAAAGCTCGTCGGCGAGAACCTCGATCTGAGCGCGCGAGGCGTCGTTGAGCGAGCCCAGCACGGTCACCTTGTTCTGCGCCAGGGTGATGTCCTTCATGCCCTCGAGCTCCTTGGTCATAACCTTGGCAGCGGTGGGCGCCCAGGAGCCGGCCTCAACGAGCGCCACCGTACGGTTCTGATAGGCGTGCTCGGCAAGCGTGTGGATAAAGGTGCTCATGCACGGGAAGATCTCGCCCTGATAGGTGATGGAGGCAAGCACCAGACGGTCGTAGCGGAACGCATCCTCAACGGCCTCGGCCATGTCGTCGCGAGCCAGGTCAAAGACGGAAACCTTCTGGCCGCGAGCCTCGAGCGCTGCGGCGATCTCCTCGACGGCGGCCTTCAGGTGGCCGTAGACGCTCGCGTAGGCAATGGTGATGCCCTCGTCCTCGGGCTGATAGCTCGACCAGGTGTTATAGGTGTCGAGGTAGTAGCCCAGGTTCTCGGTCAGCACGGGGCCGTGGAGCGGGCAGATGATTTGGATGTCCAGGTCGGCGGCCTTCTTGAGGACGGCCTGTACGAACTTGCCGAACTTACCGACGATGCCAAAGTAGTAGCGGCGAGCCTCGCAAGCCCAGCCCTCGGGATCCTCGATGTCGTTGGCGCCAAACTTGCCAAAGCCGTCGGCACTAAAGAGCACCTTGTCGGTGGACTCGTAGGAGAAAATCACCTCGGGCCAGTGAACGTTGGGAGCGCCGATAAACGTTAGGCTGTGGCCGCCCAGATCGAGCACATCGCCCTCTTTGACGACCATTTTGCGCTCGGGGAAGTCGGTGCCAAAGTAGTTGACCATCATGCGGAAGGCGCCCATGCTGGCCACAATCTGTGCCTGGGGATAGCGCTCCATAAAGGCGGCGATACCGGCGGAGTGATCGGGCTCCATGTGATGGACGATCAGGTAGTCAGGCGTACGGCCATCGAGCACGGCCTCGAGGTTGCCGAGCCATTCGTCGACAAAGCCGGCGTCGACCGAATCGGCGACAGCGATTTTATCGCCCAAGATAACATAGCTGTTGTATGCCATGCCGTTCTCGGACACGTCGTACTGGCCCTCGAACAGGTCAATGTCGTGATCGTCGACACCGATGTAGCGGATATCCTTGGTGATCTCCATCAGGCAAAGCCTCCTAGATAGACAAAAGAACCCGTCTATCATAACACTCGGCAGTATCCCAACTGTTATCTGCCGGTATCCTTACCGATTGTTATTGAAATACGATAAATCGCCGTTTACCTGCGCAAACTATGAGTGTAGTATCGCCGTGCTATGTCGAATAATGAGCTGGCCGGGAATACGAATGGCAACGGTTTTGCCCGCCGTACCCGCCTCGGGAACCGCATGCTCGAATACCTCGCGTCCACGCTGATGTAGATCGAATCGCACGGTCGTGAGCTCGTTGTGTGCCACAAAATCATCGAGCGAGTCATCGACGCCCACCACGCTCACGTCCTCGGGCACGCGCAAGCCGCTATCACGCAGCGCGGCAATCGCGCCATTTGCCATCTGATCGTTTGCCGCATAGATCGCCGTCATGGTGCGATCGTGCTCGGCCAAGTACCTGCCGGCCTCGTAACCGCTGTTGGCAGACCAGTCGCCCTCGAGCGGCTCTGCCGGCTCGATGTGTTTACGCTCGAGTGCATCCTGCCAACCGGCGCGACGAAACTGCTCGTCGACCGAAAACGACGGGCCGCCGATATAACGAATTTGCTCGTGCCCCAGCTCAAACAGGTGATCCATAAGCAATAGCGAACAGCCGTAATGATCGGAGTCGACCGTGGTCACCCGCGGGTGGGCGTACATGGTAACGATGACCGTGCCAATGCCCGGCAGTGGATCAAACGTCTCAAAATCGGGCGCCATGCGGCTCATGCCGATGATGATGCCGTCCACCGGCAATGCGGCCATACGACGCGTGGCCTCGGCAAGCGAAAACTCCTCGGTCTTGGACATCTCGACCAGCGTGATGGCGCAATTATGCTCGCGAGCAGCGCTGGCGATGCCGTCGATCATTGAGAGGTTGCCAAACTTGGTGACATCGTTGATGCACAGGCCGACCGAATGGTAACGGCCGTCGCGCAGCGAGCGGCCGGCATAACTCGGACGAAAGCCGAGCTCTTGCATAGCGGCCTGCACGCGCTGGCGCGTCTGCTCGTTAACGTTGGGCAAGCCGTTGGCGACGCGCGAAACCGTCTGCTGCGAAACGCCAGCAGCGCGGGCGACGTCGGCCATGGAGACCGAACGCGTACCTGTATCGTTGGACGGGCGCCTTGCCACAGGATCACCTTCACCCTTGCGAGATCTGAATAGCGTGAATGCCAGCCCGGGCAGCAATACACCCCGCGCCGAGGCCCGCTATCGTCGGACGCATGTTAACGTACTCTACTTTTTCTATCTGCATCTCTTCTGCTTTATAAGTCCATACGACAGTACCATTCACGGCTGTATTTCTACCGATTACCAGATTCTCAAAAAGTGACAAGCGTTGTGTTATGAGTACGTTAACATAGCCCGTAACGTGCGGTATCGTGAACACTTGGTTCATGCCGCTTCAAGTTGTTAACGTACTCATAACGACGCAAAACTCATCCGTGCGCGCCAAAGAAAGGACCCCCATGACCACCCCCGACGAAAAGACACTCGCCACGCTCACCAAGCTGTTTGAGGAGGAGTTTGGCCCCATCGGCGATCGCCAAGTGCTCTATGTGCACGCGCCCGGCCGTTCCGAGATCAGTGGCAACCACACCGACCACGAGGGCGGCCACGTTATCGCCGGCTCGCTCGATGTCGCTGTCGACGGCATTGCCGTGGCGACCGACACCAACAAGGTTCGCGTTGCCGACGAGGGCTATCCCACGTTTGAGATCACGCTCGACACGCTGGATATTCAAGAGTCCGAGAAGGGCACGTCCGCGAGCCTCGTACGCGGCATGGCCCACGAAATCGCTGCCCTGGGTGTTGAGCCCCAGGGCTTTGACTTCGCCTTCACCTGCTCCGTCCCCTCGGGCGGCGGTCTTTCGAGCTCCGCTGCCGTCGAGGCGGCGTACGGCCGCGCCATGGAAACCCTCTGGGGCGCACCCGCCATCGAGCCCGTCGCGCTCGCCCAGATGAGCCAGCGCACCGAGAACAACTATTACGGCAAGCCCTGCGGTCTGATGGACCAGGCCGCTGTGTGCCTGGGCGGCCTCGCCTACATGGACTTTGAGGACCAGGCTCAGCCTAAAACCCAGAAGCTCGAGCTCAACTTTGAGGATCACGGTTATGCGCTTGTGCTCGTTAAGGTTGGCGCCGACCATGTGGCAGCTACCGACGACTACGCCGCCGTTCCGCGCGAGATGCAGGACGTCGCCGCCGAGTTTGGCAAGGCACGCCTGTGCGAGGTCGACGTTGCCGACTTTGACGCTAAACTCCCCGAGCTGCGCGCCAAGCTGGGCGACCGCGCCTGCCTGCGCGCCGTTCACTACTGGTACGAGAACGGCCTGGTCGACAAGCGCTGGGCAGCGCTCAACGCCGGCGACATTGACCAGTTCCTGGTCCTGACGCGCGAGTCCGGCGCCAGCTCTGCGATGTACCTGCAGAATGTCGTCGCCAAGCTGGGTTCCGAGCAGCCTTCCATGTATGCCCTGGCACTGGCCGAGCACGTGCTCGACGGCCGCGGCGCCGTGCGTATCCACGGCGGCGGCTTTGGCGGCACCATCCAGGCCTTCGTGCCGCTCGACCTCGTCGACACCTTCATTGCCAAGATGAACGACTGGCTGGGCGAGGACTCTGCCCGCCACTACGCAATTTCTGACAAGGGGGCTTACGCGGCATGGCTGTAATGACTGATGTGCGCGAAGCTGCGCAGAGCCTGATCGAATACGCCATCCATCGGTCTATGGTCGGCCAGGACGATCGCATCTGGGCCTACAACACTATTCTGGAGTGCATTGGTGCCACGGGTCCGGCGCTCGACATGGCCTGGGCGCTCCAGGTTGAGAAACTCTCGCTCTTGCACCCCAATACCCTGCCCGACTTTGATCTTGAAGGCACGCTTGCCGCGCTTTCCGAGGCCGCCGTTACCAACGGTGCCGCCGAGGACACGGCGTCAGGCCGCGACCGCATCGCCATGCGCATCATGGGTGCGCTCATGCCGAGGCCTTCGGTTGTAAACGAGGAGTTCAACGGACGCATGGGCGTCAACGAGCCCCGCGCCGCAACCGACTGGTTCTACGGCCTGTGCTGCGACGCCGGCTACGTGCGCCGCGCCGCCATCGCGCGCAACATCAAATGGAGCACCCCCACCAACTGGGGCGATCTTGAGATCACCATCAACCTGTCCAAGCCCGAGAAGGACCCGCGCGATATCGCCGCGGCAGGTGCCGCCAAGAACACGGGCGAGAAGTATCCCGCCTGCCAGCTCTGCATCGAAAACGAGGGCTATCCCGGACGCTCCGCCGCAGCCGACGGCGGCGCTCACCCCGCTCGCCAAAACCTGCGCATTATCCCCATCCAGCTCAACGGCGAGCGCTGGGGCTTCCAGTACAGCCCGTACGCCTACTTTAACGAGCACTGCATTGCCATGAGCTCCGAGCATCGTCCGATGCACGTCGACCGCAAGGGCTTGACCTGCCTGCTCGACTTTGTGGACCTGTTCCCGCATTACTTCATCGGCTCCAACGCCGACCTGCCTATCGTGGGCGGCTCGATTCTGTCGCACGACCACTTCCAGGGCGGCGCGCACGAGTTCCCCATGATGCATGCCGCCGAGGTCTCGCAGTTTAGCGTGCCCGGTTTTGACCAGGTCACCGGCACTGTGCTGCAGTGGCCGCTCTCGGTGCTGCGCCTGCGCTCGCATGACCGCGCTCAGCTGCTCGACGCTGCCGAGAAGATTATCCTCGCCTGGCGCGAGTGGACCGACGAGTCGGTGGGCGTCGTCGCGCACACAGCCGATGGCGTGGCGCACAACACCGTGACGCCCGTCATCCGCCGCGTCGACTCCCGCGGCAATGCCGGCGGCGAAATCTACGAGGCCTACCTGGCGCTTCGCTGCAACATCACGACCGACGAGCATCCGCTGGGCGTATTCCACCCGCATGCCGAGTACCACCACATTAAGAAGGAGAACATCGGCCTGATCGAGGTCATGGGCCTGGCCATTTTGCCGCCACGCCTGGTTCCCGAGCTCGGCGCCGTCCGCGAGCACCTGCTGGCCGCCAAGGTCGACGCAAGCTACGACCTTGGCGCCGCACTCGAGGGCGACGACCTTTGCCGCAGCCACGCCGCATGGGCCGAGGATGTCTTTGCACGCCGCGCCGATGAACTTACGGCAGACAACGCCATCGATATCCTGCACGAGGAGGTGGGCGTGGTGTTTGGCCACGTGCTCGACAACGCCGGCGTCTTTAAATGGGACGAGGCAGGACGCGCCGCCCAGCAGCGCTTTATCGACTCGCTGTAATGGTCCCTTGGGGACGGAGGAAAACAGATCATTTCGTCTTCAAGACAACGGCGCCCGCCGGCAACATCGCCGACGGGCGCCGTTTTTGAGTGTAGTCATTGGGGTCATTCTTAAGGGGCGTTCTTAAACGACTAGTCATTAAAGAGCGTCCCCAATGACTACTTGCGACCAAGGCAACGCCGGTGTCTTGGCAACGACAGCGAAAACGCCCCTAAGCGAGCAAGGTGACGTGAAAGAGGAGGGCATTGACCTTTTGGTCATGCCCGACGATTGAACGTCAGATTGCCGCTTAGGGGCGTTTGCAGCGTCGCGCCGTTACGCGGTTTGGTAAAACCGCGTAACCCTACAGTTCAGTCACGACAACACTGTTGTAGACCTCGTCCCAGCAGTCCATGACCAGGTGGCCGGTCTTGGGATCCATGGCGTTGAGCTTGCCGCAGGTATTGGCGGTCTTGAGCACCGTAACGTCGTCGGCACCAGCAGCAATGGCATGCGCAAAGCCGGCGATGGTCGAGTCACCGGAACCCGTCGCGTTCACAGCCGCAATCGCGGGCGTCTTGGCGCGGAACGCGCGACCCTCATGGAAGCCCACCGAACCGGCAGCGCCCATCGAAACGACAACCCAGGAAATGCCGGCAAAGCGGCCATCGGCGGCAAGCGCCTCGCGCAGGGTATCGACATCATCGGTCGTAAAGGACGTACCCAGCAGGCCGTTAATCTCGGTCAGGTTGGGCTTTACGAGCTCAGGCTTAGCGTCGGACTCAAGCGCAGCCTCCAGCGATGCACCCGAGGTGTCGAGCAGTACCTTGGCGCCCGCCTCCTCGGCGATCTTGACGAGCTCGGCATAGTAGCCGGCATCGACGCCACGCGGCAGCGAGCCCGAAAGCGTCACAACGTCCGCCTTCGCAGCAAGCTCGGCAAACTTGGCCGTAAAGGCCTCGAGCTCGGCCGGGGCGATCTGCGGGCCGCTCTCCAGCAGCTCAGTCTGATTACCCTCGTGCAGAATATTCAGGCAGATGCGCGTCTCACCGGCGATGGGCACAAAGTCGTTCTTGACGCCGTCGGCATCCATAAGCTCGGCCATATAGGCACCCATGTGACCGCCAAGCAGGCCAGTCGCGAGCACGTCATCTCCCAGCTGCAGCAGCACACGGCTCACGTTGAGGCCCTTACCGCCAGCAGTCTTTTCGGGCGTCACACGGTTCACGTCGTCGATGATCAACTTGTCGAGCTGATAGCGCGTATCAATCGACGGGTTCATGGTAACGGTCAGAATCATATTGAACTCCTGTTTCCGGGGCACGACACGCGCGGCCCCAAACATACGATAGCTCGTTAAAGGATCTCGATCTCAAAGCCGCGGGTAACGGTCTCCCCCGGCTTGGCCACCAGGCAGCCGCGCTTGTGCTCCAGAATATCGTCCTCGTCGGAGCAGGTGGACAGGCCGCCCCACGGCTCCACGGCCACAAAGTCACCCTCGGGCTTGCTCCACACAATCAGGTACGGCATATCGGGGAACGTCAGGCGCACGCCCTTGTCCTCGGTCTTCTTGGTCAGCGTAACCACGCGGCTCTCGAGCACGTCAAAGATGGTCTCCGCGAAGTCAAAGAGTTCGTGGGTCAGCGGCAGGTCATGGCCAACCATCGGGTTCTTGCTGCGATGCTCAACATCAATCAGGCCCGTCGAGGGAACGGCAGTACAGAGCTCGGCGGCCTCGCGCTGCTCAAAACGGAGCTCGTAGTCGTCATAGGACTCGCCCTCGTCAAGCGGGCACTTAAAGCCAGGGTGACCGCCCACAAAGAACGGCATGTCCTCGGTGCTCTCATTGGTCACCTCGTACGACACGGCCACCTTCTCCGCATCGATCGTGTAACGAGCAACGATCTTAAACGGATACGGGTACTGCTCGAGCAACTCGGCATGGTCGGCAGAGCTTAAGCTCAGCACAACCATGTTGTCGCTCTGCTCCTCGAGCTTCCACTCCTGCTTGCGAGCAAAGCCGTGGCGGGCGAGCTTGACCTCGCGGCCGCCCATGGTCATTGCGCGACCGTCACGAAGGCCGCCGCAGATCGGGAAACAAATGGGTGCCTGGCCCGACCACACCGCCGGGTCGCCCTGCCACAGGTACTCACGGCCGTTGGCCGTAATAGAAGTGAACGACCCGCCCGCCGTGCTCAGTGCCACGCGGATAGAACCGTTATCAAGAACAAACTCCATAGGAGCCTTCCCTTTCTTACGACAGCCCGCCAAGTCAATAGGGCTGATAGAAAACCGGCCCGCGCCCCCTCACAGAAACGCGAGCCGTCAATTGAAAAGCTGCAGAATACCGGGTTCCGCCAAAACGAAGCCCACAAGCTCAGCAAGCAAACGTGTTATCGGAGCAGCTTACTGAACCAGAAAGCTTCGCAACAACAGCGGTAACCCCACAGGTACCCCCCAACGTCAGCGAGAAGTCAGCTGGCGAGGCAAGGTGCCGTGAAGCGAGGCGGCATTGACCTTCTGGTCATGCCGCCGAAGCTGAACGGCAGATTGCCCGCCAGATGGCTTCGCAGCGTCGGCCGGTCCGGCGTTCGGTAGAACGCCGGAACCCCTTAGTCGTGGTACTCGCCGCGGTCCCACTTCTCGAGGAACTCGTCAAAGAAGTGCGGGTCAGCCTGAGCCTCGGCGTCGGCCTTATTGCAGGCATCGATCTTGGCGATCAGGGCATCGTGCTCGGGGGTCTTCTCGTAGGGCTCCTCCAGGAAGGCAAGCATGATATCGGCCATCAGGAACTCGCCGGCGATCTTGCCACCAAAGCCCACGATGTTGGCGTTGAGCTCGCGACGGGCATACAGGGCAGAGGTCATGTCGCGGACCAGGGCGCAGCGGGCGCCGGGAACCTTGTTGACGGCGTTGGTGATGCCGATGCCGGTGCCGCACAGGGCCACGCCAAAGTCGGCCTTGCCGCTGGCAACAGCCTCGCCCACGGCCTTGCCATAGATGGGATAGTGCGTACGGGTGTGGCTGTAGGTGCCGCAGTCGAGCACCTTGTAGCCAGCCTGCTCCAGGCGGTCGGCCAGATAGATCTTCTCGTCCGTAACGATATGGTCGCAACCGATTGCGATGGTCTTCTTCATCAGAACGTCCTTTCGTCTGAATTCACAAGTTGAGGTAGAAGTTCGAGTTCTCGGTGGCTCTCGTTAGGCCATCTTGTTGAGCATGTCGACACGGATCTGGTGACGGCCGCCGGCGTACTGTGCACGCAGGAACTCGCGGGCGATCTTCTTGGCGACCTCGGTGCCCACAACGCCCGGGCCCATGGTGACCATGCGCGAGCCGTTGTGCTCGCGGGTCATGTAAGCGGAACGCTCGTCGGAAATGTTGGCGACGACCATGCCCTTGATCTTGACGGCGGCCATATAGGAACCGACGCCGTACTTATCGAATGCAAAGCCCTGGGAATCCTTGTGCTCCAGCAGGTCCTTGGCAACGGCGGTCGCGGAATCGACAAAGTCCGCGGCAGGGGTCTCGGAATAGTCGACGACCTCGTGACCGTCGGCGATGAGCATCTCCTTGATGGACTCCTTCATCGACATACCGTCGGCATCGGAAGCGATTACAACCCTCATGACATCCTCCTTGAGAGATACGCAGGTGCGTAGTTCCTGTTTGGAAGTGTTGAATCGCGTTCAGGTCCGGGCATCTGAACGTGCGGTTCTTCACTGTTCGTGTTTATTTGAACACATTCGAACATAAACTGCAACAACTATTTGTTTATCTTTGTTCTTTTTTGAGCAAATACCGTTCACAGGTGATTGCTGACCGTTTGGACCCGGCGCGGACGTAGCGACCATGTGTTCAACAAACAAAAGGGCGGCCGAGAACGTGTCTCGACCGCCCTTCTCACGGTTGATCTTCCAAAGATCGCTTTGCCGCCTACTCAGACTGCCCGCTCTTCTTGGCATGTTTGGACGGACCGCTCATGAAACGACCCGTCAGATAGTTCGCGGGACCGGAGATATCGATCCCCAGCAGCACGTGTCCTAGCCATAGGAACGCCGCGAGCACCAGTAGAGGAATCACACACGAGGTCACTATCATTACGATGACGCCTTCGATGAGGTCGGTCACCTGCTGCACGATCTCGTCGGTCATCTGCTTGACACCGCTGGTTACCGACGTAACAAGGCTCGATGCCCCATCGGTCAACTGCTCGAGCACGTTTTTGGACTCCGTGGCCTCGGATTTTTTCTTGTTCGATTTTGAGCTGGTCTCGGCTGACTTGTCCGTGGTGTCGGCTGCGTCCGCAGCCTTTTGCTCAGCTTGCTCAATACTTACGCGATACGTTTCATCGACCTTCTGCGACACCCATACGCTCGCAGGCACGAGTGCCATGCCGATCACGGCAACCACCAGCACGCGTGTCGCCACACGGCGCAGGACAGCGCTCGTGCTCCAGCGCCCGTGAATGCCGAGCGACACCGCAAAGAGCACTAACGCAAACGGGATTAAGATGCCCAGGCCAACCGACCACAAAATCGTGAGCAGATATTTCTCTAGGTATAGCACGGCAAGCACGATACCAAGGTTGCCTGAAAGCTGCGCGAGCTGCTCGGCAACCGGCGTTCCCGTATCACCCGGCAGTGCGGTAATGCCCGCAGACAGCGCCACGCACGAGGTCGTGAGCGCCAAAACATTGCCCTTCTTTTGATCGATGACCTCGATGGTGGAGTCCCAAGTTTTGGTATCGGCGAAATGCGGACGAGCTACAAAGCCCGACAGCAACGCCAGCACCACGAGCGCAACGATGATACCGATCTGCAGTTTTTTGTTTGCGCACACGACATCGGACAGGCTGGGCTGCAGCTCGGTTACCGTCGTGTGCTCGGTTATCTGGACAGGACGCCCATGAGCCATCTCGTGCGCGTCTCTTTTTTGTATTGACCCGTTATCCGGCATTTGGATACCTCCTCATTCCGGCGTTTAATGCGAAAGGAAGTATACCCACCGAGCAAAAATCGAACGGGAGGACCAACGGAGCGCACCAAGACTGTCCCCAATGACTAGTCGTTTAAGAACGCCCCCAATGACTATCTCGGGATGAGTTGCGGTGGAATAGGGATTGTTTTGCGCCCGCCGGCCCCTATTCAGCCCCTATTTCACCGCAACTTGAAGGAGAGCAGAAAAAGCCCTGCCGCGGGTAGTGAACTGCATCCCATTTCTTGGACTTTGAAATTAAGGTTCGAGAAAAGGGAGGCA
>UQNC01000057.1 GCA_900542175.1 uncultured Collinsella sp.
ACGCGCATAAAGAAAGCCTCCCATTTCTCATGTCCAAGAAATGGGAGGCAGTTCAGTCCGTTCTAGCGGGCTCAATCAGGTAGATCGGTTAGCGCGCAGTAGTGCAGGCAAACCTTACGCAAACAGGCCGTAGATGCTGATGTTGGCCTTGGCGTAGAGGCCGTTCGCATACTCGGTCCACTTGGAGCTGGCGCTCGAAGCCTGCGAGGAATACTGCTGGTAGGCGGTGTAATAGGCGGTCATGGCTTGCTTATAGGTAGCGCTATCGGCCGTAAAGGCATCGTCAGCGAAGGCCTTGGCATAGGTGCTGTCGGCATCCTTCCAGGTGCCCTTCTCGCTATCCCACTCGTCACCGGCAAGGTTGATGATGTAATCGGCGTAGTCCTTGCTCGCGGTCTCCTCGTTGCCGTCAGCAGGCTCGGTCGGGGCGGTCGGCATGCTTGCGGAGCTATCGCCCACCTTCTTCTTGTAGAGCTTCTGCAGCGTCGCGGACTGGCGGACGATCTGCTTGGCCTGGTCCTTGGACACGCCGTACTGCGTGGCCATGGTCTTGTAGTCGGAGGTGCCGATGGAATCCTCGGCGTACTTCTTCATTTCCTTAGAAGAGACGGTGATGCCCTCGTCCTCGGCAGCGTCCAGCAGGATCTTGTTGCGCACGTAGGACAGGATGACGTCGGCAGAGGGAGCGGTGTAGTTGCCATCGCTATCCTTGACGGTGTCGAGGCTGTACTGGCTCTCAATGGCCTCGCGCGCGGTGATGTCGCTCTTCTTGCCGTTGTAGCTGTAGCTTGCCACGGTCGAATCGAGCTGGTCCTTGGTGAGGGTCGCCGAGCCGACGCCCTTGCCGCCAAAACCACCGTTGCCGATAAAGAAGCCAATCACGGCAGCAATCACGATAGCGACCACAAAGGCGACAATCATCGTCTTCTTGTGCTTGGATGCATGGTCGTCCGCGTCGGAGTCGTCGTCCTCGTCCTGCTCCTCGGGTATGAGGTTCTCGTCGGCGGCGTCCGCGGCGATCTTTGCCTCCAGGCGAGCGTCCTCCTCCTCGGCCGTCGTACCGGCAGCAATGTGCTCGGCAGACGTACCGGCGACCAGATCGATCTTCTCCTCCTCATCACCGTCGGGGCCTTCGCCGCGCTCGATAATCTGGATGCCGTCGATCTCGTCCTTCTCGTCCTTCTTTTGAATCAGACCCATATCAGTTACTCCTTGTTAGGAAACATAGTCCGCAATAGAATACGCCCGACAGAGCGCCGGGCGTATTGATTCTCAGGTTATACGCAAACACTTAAGTACTATTTAGGCGTTTGCAGTCTGCATGCCTTAGGCCAGGTGCGCGATAACGGCATCGGCAAAGGCCTGCGTGCCCACAGCGCCCTCAACGGAGCCGGTCTGGGCACGACGAACGTCGCCGGTAACCTGCTCACCCTCGTCGAGCGTGGCAGAAACGGCGGCGCGAATGCGATTGGCCGCGTCGTTCTCGCCCAGGTGATCGAGCATCATCGCAGCAGAGAGGATCTCGGCCGTGGGGTTGGCGATATCCTGGCCGGCGATATCGGGCGCGGAGCCGTGCGTCGCCTCGAAGATGGCGCAGTCGGCACCGATGTTGGAACCGGGGGCCATCCCTAGGCCACCCACCAGGCCAGCGCACAGGTCGCTCACGATGTCGCCGTACAGGTTGGGCAGCACCAGGACATCGAAGTCGTTGGGGTTCTGGACCAGACCCATGCAAGTGGCGTCGACGATCTTGTCGTTGAACTCGATATCGGGATAGTTGGCAGCCACCTCGCGCGCCACGCGCAGGAACAGGCCGTCGGTCGCCTTCATGATGTTGGCCTTGTGCACGGCCGTCACCTTTTTGCGGCCGCAGCGGCGGGCGTACTCAAAGGCGTACTCCACAATGCGGCGGCTCTTGGCGATGGAAATCGGCTTAATTGAGATGGCGGAATCCGCAGCGAAGGTCTTCTGGCCCGAGCGCTCGACGAGCTGCGAGAGCTCCTCGACCTCGGCAGCGCCCTCATCGAACTCGATCCCGGCGTAGAGGTCCTCGGTGTTCTCGCGCACGATGACCAGGTCGACGTCGCGGAAGCGCGAGCCGTCGCCCGGCTGCGACAGGCAGGGGCGCACGCAGGCATACAGGTCGAAGTGCTTGCGCAGGGCCACGTTGACGCTGCGGAAACCCGTACCGACCGGCGTGGTGATGGGGCCCTTGATGGCAACCTTGGTCTCGGCGACCGCATCGAGCACGTGCTGGGGCAGTGGCGTGCCAAACTCGTCCATGACGCCGGCACCGGCCTCCTGGACGTTCCAGTTGATCTGGACACCGGTGGCCTCGACCACGCGGCGCATGGCCTGCGTAATCTCGGGACCGATACCGTCACCGGGGATCAGGACTACATCGTGCGCCATAATCTGTTACTCCTCGTCTTCGGCGTCGTCAGATTTTTTAACGCTAGCACGCTTCTTCTTTTTGGAGAGATCCAGGCCAAAACGTTTAACAAGCATTTCGCAAATCTCGCTCGAACGGGCCTTGAGATAGCTGCCCTTGCCGTTCTCGGCGTCGAACTTAAGGCGCAGCGCGAGCTTCTCGGCGACCTCGGCGTCAATCTCGCCCTGGCCAAACTCGTACAGGCAACCGAGCATGTCGCGATACTCAAGGTCGCCGTGGTAGCACTGGATAGCCTCGTCCAGGATGGGCCAAGCCTCGCGCGAACGCTCGACGCTCGTGGCACCCCACACGCACAGCAGGCGGAAGGCGGCATAGCGCAGCGTAGAGGAAATCTCGTCGAACAGCGCGGTCTCGGCGCCCTCAAAGGCATCGCCCAGCTGCTCGGGGCAGGTGGTGGCGAGCGCCGCCAGGGCATCGAGGGCCTCCCAGCGGGTCTGAGCCTCGGGGCGGTCGAGTGCCTCGATTAGCGCGGGCACGCAGGGCACGACGCGCTGCGGATCGCGCTCGGCAAGCAGGTGCAGCACGCGGGCGGCAAACTGACGGATGCGGCGCGTGGGGCAGCCGAGCTCCTTGACCAGACGGTCGACGGCGTTCTCGTTCTCCTCTGCCAGCTGAAGCTGTGCCAGCTCCTCGTCGGTGAGCTGTTCTTCCTTGTTTTCTGCCATAGTTACCTCTTCTTACTATTTCTTAGCATGCTTGCCAGCACCCTTGCTGTCATCGGTGACCGAGATGAGCTGTCGGTCGGCCGCGCCATTGTGACGCGCACGGCGACGCTCCTCGGCATCGCCCGCGTCGGCGGCGGCGCGGTGAGCCTTGTTGACGTTAAAGACCTCATCGTGCTTGCGCCACGGGCCGACGGACTCGCCAAAGCTCATCTTAAGGCCGGCGATAAAGCCGCCGAGCCAGCCGATCGGCGCAAACTGCACCAGCGGGAACAGCGAAAACACCCAGGTCAGCAGGACGACTGCCGCCGCTCCCGCAAAGTTGGCGATCCAGTAGTCGCGCTTGGTGATGACGCGCTTTTCGCACGCCCACTGGCCGCACAAAAAGCCGATGTAGATCGCAAAGAGAAAGAGCACCAGCGCAAGCACCACGAACGTCCAGCTCATGGGCGCTACTCCCCATGATGGTGGCCGCAGCAGCACTCGTGGCCGTCATCATGGCCGTGGCCGCCGCAGCACTCGTGGTCCTCGCCATGGTGGTGGCCACAACCGCACTCGTGGTCGTCACCATGCTCGCCGCAACCGCAGCCGTCCTCGTGGGCACCGTGCTCCTCGGGGCGATACTGCGACCAGTCCAGACCGGCAGCGATGGCGTCGGCCTCCTCCTTGTAGAGTACCGTGATGGCCTGGGTGCCCAGCTTGGCACCACCGATGGCGTCAAGCATGTCGTAGAGCGTAAAGGCCACGTCGGCACCGGGCAGAGCGAGCTCACGATCGTCGGCATAGGCGAGCGCCAAGCGCAGGTCCTTAATGAAGTGCTCGACCATAAAGCCGGGCTTGTAGTCGCCGTCAAGCGCCTTGGGCGCCAGGCTCTCCATAGCGCCGGACTTGCCGGTACCGCCCAGGATCATCTCGCGGGTCTTCTCCAGATCGAGGCCGCTCAGCTCGGCAAATGCCATGGCGTCTGCCATGCCGACCATGCAGGCGCCCAGCGACACCTGATTGGCGAGCTTGGCAGCCTGGCCCTTGCCGGCGCCGTCGAAGCAGCAGATGTTTGCCGCAAAGGTGGCAAGGATGTCGCGGACCGGGGCGATGTCGTTCTCGGTAGCGCCCACGATAGCCGTGAGCGTGCCGGCGATAGCGCCCGACTCGCCGCCGGTGACGGGGCAGTCAAACGCCATGCGACCAGAAACCTGGGCGGCCTCGGCAATGTCACGGGCGAGCTCGGGCGAGCTCGTGGTGAGGTCGATCAAGACCGCGCCCGGCTTGGTGCACGCAAGCAGGCCGTTGCCCGCCAGATAGAGCTCCTCGACCTCGGAGGGATAGCCCACCATGGTAAAGACGACATCGGCGTTCGCCACGGCCTCGGCCGGCGTATCGGCCCAGACGGCGCCGCGCTCGATAAGCGCGGCGGCCTTGGACTTGGTGCGGTTGTTGACCGTGACGGGGTAGCCGGCGTCCAGGATGTGGCCGGCGATGGGGGCACCCATGATTCCGGTGCCGATGAATGCGACGGAGAGCTTGTTTGCCATGAAACCTTTCCTTTTGGGTTGGGTGTTGTTACCAGGTTAAAATACTCGGTGCCAGCGTTTCGGCCGTGACTTGAGGGCACTTGCAGCCGCAGCGCCTACCTACTCGCCTCGCACGCGGCGCGCGATGCGGTCGGAAAGCGAGGCTTTCTCGGCGCGATTCTTGCCCCAAAACGCGCAGGCCACCATGCCGGGGCCCACGTGCGAGCCAATGGTGGGACCCACGGAGCCGCGAATGATCGTGACGTCGGCGCAGCCCTCCTCCTTGCGGATGGCGGCTTCGAGCCAGTCACCGTCCTTTTCGGCATCGGCCGTCATGATGGCGATGGGCATGGTGCGGTCGGGCACGTAGTTCTCGCGGAACGACTTGAGGATGGACTTGAGCGCCTTCTTGCGGCCGCGGTTGACGCCAATCAGCGACAGCGAGCCGGCAAGGTCGTAGGAGAGCTCGGGCTTGACATCGAGCTTTGCCGTGAGCTGCGCCGCCGCGGGCGGAATGCGGCCGCCGGCAGCCAGCGCGTCGAAGCTCTCGAGCGTAAAGTAGCCGTGGACGTAGGTCTTTGCCTCGTTTGCCCAGTCGACCAGCTGCTTGGCGGTGAGTCCCGCCGAGCGCTGGCGCACGGCCTCGAGCGCCAGGAGCGCGCCGGTCGCGCAGGGCAGAGCGTTGTCGACCACGTAGAGCTCAAAGTTGGGATACTCGGCGCGCACGGCATCTGCCGCCTGGCACGCGGAGTTGTAGCTCGACGACAGCGCCGAGGTAAAGCACAGGTAGACCGTGGGCGTGCCCTCCTTGGCACACTCGGTAAAGAACTCGATATAGCGACCGAGCGACACGGCGGAGGTAGACACGCGAGCGCCGGCGCGCATGCGGTCGTAGAACTCCTTGGGTGTGATGCTCGACCAGATGTCATCCGTGCGCTCCTCGCCATCGATAATGAAGGGGAAACCCAGGATATCGACATCGAGGTTCGCGGCGACCTCGGGGCTAAAGTCGCAGCAAGTATCGACGACGATGCGGCAACGGTCCGAATGACCGGCGGATGCGGCCTTGTCCATCAAAGCGACTCCTTACGTAAAAAGGCGGCCACCCGCATGGGATGGCCGCCAACCGTTAACTCATGCAAGTTAACGTATTTTACTCGTCAAGTGTTTCGATGCGGGGCTTGATGATGCCATATCCACCATTCTTACGGTGATACACCACATTGATGAGGCCAGTCGTCGCGTTCTCGAACACGTAGAAGTCGTGGCCGAGCAGATCGGTCTGCACCAGTGCCTGCTCCTCAGTCATCGGGGTGACATCGATGACCTTCTCGCGGACGAGCAGGTCGTCCTCCTCCTCGGGCAGCAGCAGGTCGGCCAGATCCTCGACGCGCTCGACCGGCGCGACATCCGCGGCGCTGGCACCGCCCTGGCGGTTGTCCACGACCTTGGTCTTGAACTTACGCAGCTGGCGGGTGACCTTATCGGCGGAGAGGTCGATGGCGGCGTACATATCTGCACCGTGCTCGGCAACGCGAATCACCGAACCGCGGGCACGAACCGTAACCTCGACGATTGCCGGGTTGGGGTTCGAGGGGTTCTTCTCATAGCGAAGTACAACGTCGACCGTCATGGGCTCGATATCGAAAACCTTGAGCGCCTCGCCGATCTTCTCATCCACATGCGCACGCAGAGCATCGGTTACCGTCGTCTTGCGTCCAGAAACCTTGATATCCATACGTGGCTCCAATCTGCCTCGGGGACTTACTGTACTGGCTATGTACCCATTGCCGTGCATTTAATCACGCGGATTCCCAAAGACCCGAATAACGATTGCTTGATACCGCATACCGAAGTCTCGCACTTTTCTGTGGCAAAGTGCGCTATAGGAGGGAGCCGGCGACTTTGTATTTGGTCCCGAAAATTGGCTTTGACCTGCTGGTTTTATAGAGATGAAAAAGCCGGGCTCCCCTATTGGGGAAGCCCGGCAGTGCGTGTTGAAACCGTGAAGAGGTGTCCTTTCCAACGTATAGGAGACACCACCCCTAGCAATAACTAGCTATTGAGTTTGTTAATGTCGTCGTCGGTGATGGCGCCTTCCTGGCTGGACGATTTGTCCTCGGAGGATGCGGTCTCATTGTTGGAATCGGAGGACTCGCTGCCTGAGGACGTGGTCTCACTGGACTCAGAGTCGCCCGGCTGCACGTTAGCGCCCGAAACCGTCTTAGTGGTGAGGTCGTAGGGCATCGTGCCATACCAGACAGAGTGGACCGCCTCGAGCGTACCGTCGACCGTGATGTCGTCGAGGGCATCGCTCACGGCACGGCACAGTTCGTCATTGGACGAAAGGCCTGCAACACCAAGCGTCGAGGGCGCCTCGAGCGCACCGACATAGGAGATCTCGCTCATCAGGCGTGCAAGGTAGCCGCCGGCCGTGGAGTCGCAGATCACATAGTCGACCTCGCCGGACTCGAGCGCCTCAAAGCACTCGTTGATGTTGGAGTAAGTCTTTTGGTTGGCGGTGATGCTCTGCTTAGCAAGCGCCTCCTGCGAGGCCGAGGACATCTGGATACCCAGAGTAGACGTGTTAAGGGTATCGGTGGAAACGCTCAGCGACCCACCATCGCTGGTTTTACCGAACACGGAAGCGGCATCGTACAGGCAGGTGCCGAGCGAGCTAACGTCCCCATCCGTGGAGTTGATCTCGCCGATAAAGATATCAGCCTTTTTGTCACCGAGCGCGGAACCTGCCGAGGACGCATCGACAAAGGCGACCTTAAGGCCCATGCGGCTTGCGAGGGCGCGGGCAGCGTCGACTGCATACCCCGTGAGCTCGCCGTCAGCGCCCTGCATGGCCTGCGGCGCATCGGAGGTATCGAGGGCAACCGTCAGGGTACCGGGGGTGACCAGGGCATCATCCGACACCGCGGGCGTGACGGTCTCGTACTCGATCTGGTCGATCGTGGGAGTCGTGAACGTAGACAGCGGGTTGAACGCGCATCCGCTCAGGCCCAAAACGGCGATGACCGCTGCGGTCCCAGCACCTAACCGAGCCGCGTGCATCAAGCTGCCCCTCACCATGTCCACTACCCTGCCTTCTGTGTCGTATACGATCCGTGTGTTGCGCGGAATATCAGATTGTTCCCACCAGCTGACCTGGTATTTGACCCCACACTTGCGCACCGGGGTGTTTGCTCGGGAGGCCGCAGCCACCTTCACGACTGGCCCGCTCGCCCGCGAGGCGGTATTGCCCCAAAGAAAGTAGAACGGACGGTGCGGCTTACATCTAGGACGCGCCATGATCGCGCCGCGCGCACGCGGTCGCTTACGTGGATCCCTTTGACCGCGTCTGTCTTGGACTAGGACGGGCATTTCGTCCGTCCGCAACCACAGCCTGGTAGGAACGTAGCGCATTATAGCTAAGTTCAAGCTATAGTTTAAGGTTAGGGGCGTCATTCGCATCGCGAGTACAGATTTCGCAGGTCGGAGTGGGCTATTCGTGCCCCTGTGAAGCCCGGAGCTCCCCCTATGGGGAGCTCCGGGGCACCCTTCCTAGGGTGCTGTGGCCAAAAAATGGCAAATATGAGTACTGTCACCAATTTAGCAACAGGCAATTTTGGCCTCTCGGACAGATTTTGCGCCCCGTGTCGCCAACCTGATGCTTAGTTATTCTACATTTGTTTATTATCTTCTTACTTTATGCCGCCTCCGAGTCCTAAATTCCTTGATTTTGCTGTTACTGATTTAGTGACAGTACTCATATTTGCCATATTTTGGCCAGGGCATATGATTAACCCCCTAATTTCGACGTGAATTAGACCGGCTTAAGCCCAAAACACGCCCGCAGCGTGTTAAGCAACGCCTCTTGCTTCTTCCTGCGGGCATCGACACGATTCCGATACCGCTTTCGCATGCGCTGGTAGATGCGCCATGCGAGGGCTTCCATCGCTTCCATGTCGCAGAGCATCTCGTTGTTGACTGTCGCAACCTCGATTCCCATGGCAATAAAGCCTGTATTGCGCTTTTCGTCGTGGATACGCCCGCCCCGGGAGGAATGGCCCAGCTCGCCGTTGTATTCAAGGTCAAACCGGGCTGCCTCCTGATATGCATCGCAAACTGCATGCGGCATCCCCGAGATTGCCTGCGCGCGGTCATCGAACTCGATCTTGTAGTCGGTCTTAAAAGGACCGCAGGCAAATCCGCCATAGGAATACGGAAGCGAAAACAGAGCGAGCATGATGCACTCCATGGGCGAGCGCAGGTTCTCTGACAGGTAGGGGCACAGGCGCAGCAGCTGTTTAGCGGCACTCCCCTTGCATCCGGAAAGGTATTTTTCCAGTCGATCAGGCGTCAGCACCGGCTCGACTTCAAAGTAGCCCACGTCTGCTGGCTGGTCCTTGTCCTTTGCAAGTTTATTCGCAACAGGCGAGGTGTAGGGAGGCAGATACTTCCCGCGGTCGCTCAGTGAAATCTTAGAGCACAGCTCCTGGGCCAGGGCAAACGCCTGGATGCAGCCGACCTCGCGCGCAACGGCAACACAAAGAGCCTCGGAAGATAGGCTGTACACCCCCGGTTCCACCTCTAGAATCGAGCCGGCGGGCAACTCGGAACACACGGACCAGTCTACGCCAGGCATGCGGCGGCGCTGCGCCGCAGATCCCACCAGCAAGCACAGATCTTCTTGCACCTCGCCACTTTTGGCTCCAATTCGCACCAAGTCAGGAAGATAGATATCCTCGGTCGAGGGCGACGACGTGCGCAGCACACGGCGCTCTTCATCGGGATTAAGGTCCTTCCAGCTGATATAGCCCATCTGCCGGCGCTCGGCGCGCATCATGCGCAGCGCCGAGGCGCCTGTTAGGATTACGGAAGCCACTAGCTGTTCGCCTGTCGGCTCGTTGCGCCGCTCAATCTTCACTGCCACAAAACCACCCCTACCAAACACGTGCGATAGCAAGGCCATCGACTGCCGCAGCGCCGGCACGCTTGAGCTCCGCCGAGGCTGCTGCCATGGTCGCGCCCGTGGTGATAACGTCATCGATAAGCAGTAAGCGGCGGCCGTGCACGTCCTCAACCGTCTCGTACATGCCTTGGGCACGCTCGCGGCGCTCCTCACGACCGAGTTCGCGCTGGTCGCCATGCCCGTACTTGACGAGAGCATCGAGCAGGGGAACACCCGACAGCTCGCAAAATGGGCGCGCAATAGCCTCCATATGATCAAAACCACGCCGCCGAAACGCTGCCGCCGTCGCAGGCACAAACACCACCGCATCCGCACCGGACAGCACACCTCCTAAGCGTTCGGGCGCTACGACCTGGGCATGCAGGGCGGTGTCGTAAAGCAGCTCCGCCAGATACGGAGCCAGACGTCGCTCGCCCGCATCCTTGTGCGCTTTAATGATGCGCGGCAGCGGATGCGCGTAGACGGCGCACGCCAGGCAGCGGTCGAGCGCCTCCGACATTGCCGAGGACGTGCCCTCGACCGAACATTCAGTGCACAGCAAATCCCCAAACGGGGCGCCGCATCGGGTGCAGCTATGACGTGGGTCGATGAGCGTGAGCGCAGCCAGGCAGTCTTGGCAAATAAGCGCACCGGCGCGCTCGCAGCCGGCACATCGTGTTGGCGACAATGCCTCGAGCGCCTCGCGTGCCACCCGCTCGGCAAACGGTAGCAATTCGTCCGCAAACGGTAGGGCGCCGGCACCCTGCAGACGGCTCAATATGTTCAGATGGCTCTTCAAGACACAACCCTCCCTACGTTCGGTCGCAGGGAGGGTTGTTGATTCAGCGCTATGATACCCCGATGCGCTCGGGGCAAGGCGAGCTAAATCCGCTCGCGGGCGTTATTCGCCGGCGGGCGGTTGTGGTGCAGACGAAGACAGGGTCGAGTCCTCGCCACCATCCTGGCGCGGCTTGCGGGAACGGCGACGGCGACGGCGCTTTTGACCCTGGTCGGCCGAGCCCTCGCCACCGCGATCCTCGCGCGGCTCGCGCTCGTCGCGAG
>UQNC01000058.1 GCA_900542175.1 uncultured Collinsella sp.
CAGGCTGCTCAAATTCCGATGCTCTTTTTGCTCAAGCCCTCTTGACGAAACACAGTTCCAGAGGGCCCCTTGGGAGATGAGTTCCCGTGCGGTCCCCTCGTCGGGCTTCTCGGTGAAGCGCTCGACTCGGCGGGGCCAGCCCTCACCCGTCGCAGGCACGATGTAGCCGTACTTGCCGCTGGGGTAGGTGGGCTCCACGCCCATGAGGACGAGCTCGGCGAAATCCGACTGGACGGCCTCGTCGAGCTTGACGACGCTGTCGTAGTACGCCTGGTCCGCGTAGCTGTCGATGGGCATGACGATGACGGTGTCGCCCTCGCCGGCACCCTGCTCGAGCGCGAGATGCGCACACGCGAGCATGATGGCCGGGGCGGTGTCGCGGCGCTCAGGCTCGAGCACCAGCGCGTAGCCGCCCTCCACCTGGCGGCGGATGGACTCCTCCTGGCTCGCGCAGGTGGCGATGGTTATATCGATGTCGGCGTCGACGGCGCCGATCTGTCCGAAGACGCGCTGGACCATGGAGACGTGGTTGCCGTCCGCATCGCGCAGAACCTTGAGGAACTGCTTGGAGCGGGTGCTGTTGGAGAGCGGCCACAGGCGCGTGCCCGAGCCGCCGGAGAGCAGGACGAGGTGGATCATTATCGGGTTCCTCCCAAGATTGACTTGGCGTCCGCGACCAGCGCGGCGAGCTTGGCCTCGGACTCGGAGCGGTCGGCGCCCTTCGCGAACACGTAGGCCTTGGCCTTGGGCTCGGTGCCGCTGGGACGGAACAGGACGCGCGAGCCGTCGGCGAGCCTGAACTCGAGGACGTCCGCCTCGGGAAGGCGCTGGGGCTCGTCGGACGGGTTGACGACGGGCATCGGCGCGCCCTGGGCGTAGTCGATGCGCTCCGCGACGGCGGTGGCGCCGATCTGCGCCGGAGCGTGATCTCGAAGACCGGACATCATCGCGGACATGTCGGACGCGCCCTCGGGTCCCTCGTATGCCTGACCGAGCAGAGCGCTCGACCAGTAGCCGTATTCCTCATAGAGGCGCTCCATGGCCTCGTAGAGGTCCATCCCCCTCTTCTTCCAGTGGGCAGCGAGCTCGCAGATGAGCATGGAGGCGACCACGGCGTCCTTATCGCGCACGGAGGTGCCCACGAGATAACCGTAGGACTCCTCGAAGCCCATGAGGAAGTCGTCCTCGCGCCCCTCGGACTCCAGCACGCCGACCTGTTCGCCGATGAACTTGAAGCCGGTGAGCGTGCGGCGCAGCTCGAGGCCGCGGGCACGCGCGACGTCGTCTGCCATGGGCGCGGAGACGATGGTGGTGCAGGCGACCTCGCGACCCATGTCCGCATCGGACCCGTCCGCCTTGGAGGCGAGGAAGTCGAGCAGGAGCAAGCCCACCTCGTTGCCGGTGAGCAGCCTGTATTCCCCGGCATGCGGAACGGCGATGCCGACGCGGTCGGTATCCGGGTCGGTCGCCAGGAGCAGGTCGGGCTTCACCCTGTCGCAGTACTCAAGCCCGAGTTTCAGCGCCTCGCGCACCTCGGGGTTGGGATACGAGCAGGTCGTGAAGTCGCCGTCGTGCACGCACTGCTCGTCGACGGTCACAACATCGGCCACGCCGATTCCCTCGAGCACTCGGGACACGCACTCCAGGCCGACGCCGTGGAGCGGGGTGTAGACGATGCGGAGCGCCGAGCAGTCCTCGCCCGTGGAGACCTCGAGCGTCTCCTCTATGTAACGGTCAAGAATTCTCTCGGGAACCCACTGCACCAGCCCCTCATCCAGAGCTCTATCGAACGCCATCGCTTTTACGCCATCGAAGCAGTCGACGGGGTCGATGGCCGCCTGGATGGCCTCCGCCGCCTCGACGGTAATCTGGCAGCCGTCGGCGCCGTAGACCTTATAGCCGTTGTATGCCGCGGGGTTGTGCGAAGCGGTGATGTTGACGCCGGCCGAGCAATTCAACTCGCGGACGGCGAAACTCAATGCGGGCGTGGGCTCGACGCGCTCAAACAGATAGGATTTAATGCCGTTGCCTGCGAGCACCTCAGCCACCCGACGCACAAACTCCTCGGAACCGTGACGCGTATCCCGGCAAAGCGCAACAGACGGCCTATCAAAAGAGTTATTCAAGTAATCGGCAAGACCTTGCGTGGCCTTACCGACGGTATAGACATTAAGCCGGTTGGGACCGAGTCCGAGCTTGCCGCGTAGGCCGCCGTTGCCGAAAGACAACTCGCGAAAGAAAGAGTCCTTAATGTCGTTTTCGGATAGACCCTGCAAGTCGTCACAATGATTGCAGCATTCCATCCATCGCTGATACTTTTTGAAGATTTCCGTATTCAACAAAACAATCTACTTTCAAAATAGCCGAACATTCAATTGGCAGCAGAATGACTAGCTCGCTCCGCCACCGGTAAACACCTCAACAACAGTGAGAAGAACGATCTTGAGATCGGTAATGACGCCGCGCTTGGCGATGTACTCAAGGTCGCGGCGAACCATCCCGTCAAAATCAGTGTCATTGCGATCGGTCACCTGCCACCAGCCGGTGATACCCGGCTTCACGGCCAGGCGCTGCAGGTCGTACTCGGTGTACTCCGCCACCTCATTCGGCAGCGGCGGTCTGGGGCCCACGACGGACATCTGGCCCAGGAAAACGTTCAGGAACTGCGGGAACTCGTCGATGGAGTGCTTGCGGATGAACTTTCCGATCTTGGTGACGCGCGGGTCATTCTTCATTTTGAACATGGCGCCGGCGATCTCGTTTTGCTCCTTGAGCTCGGCGAGGCGCTCGTCGGTGTCCTTGTACATGGAGCGGAACTTCCACATGCGGAAGGTTGACAGGCTGCCGTCGGGGTAGGTCTGGCCAACGCGAATCTGGCTGTAAAAGGGATTGCCCTCGCTCTCCAGGCGGATGGCCGCGGCGAGCACAAGGCTGGGTACGGCGATGACGGCCAACACGCAGCCGCTGAACGCGATGTCGAACGTGCGCTTGACGGCCCGGTAGGCCAGGCGCGAGCGGTCCCAGTCCATGATGGATTGCATGGCCTTGTAGCGACCAGCGCCCTCGCGCCGGTCCATGGCCTGCGCAATCAGCGCGGCCCCCGCAGGCGCATTATTCTCTGTTACTTCTTTAGCAGCCACAATAAAACTCACGTTCCTGTCCCCAGGAACCCCCCCCCGTCTATGAATCCATAATGCGAACGAATTGCCGGTGCAACGTCTCCCTTACGTTTTGCTGGGTACGTCGAGCGGAAGTAACTCCCTAAATGCGGAGTCGCCTTCACCCACGTCCACCAGGCACCAGCGCTTATGACGGTCGATCTTTTTGACGCGGGCTTCTTGCCCTACCAAGGGTCCCTGCTCTACGTGCAGCACGCCGCCTTCTATGCGCGCCACGCTGTTGCGCACCACACCGTCGTCGTCGAGCACGCTGCGGTACCAGTCCTGCGCATCGTCCGACATGGGCATGTACGCCCGTTCCCTACTGCCGGCGATGCGACAGCCAAAGCTCAACTGGGCCAAAGCCCTATCGAGCGCAGCGGCATCATGCGTGGCGACGAAGAAATATTCCTTGTACATGGGTTTGATTTGGAGCGACCAGGCGCCGTCCCGCTTAAACCAGAACTCCTTTTGCATCACAAAAGCGTCCTGCAACAGCTCGTGTGGGATAATGCAGCGGACCTTTTCGCAGGTCTCGCGCTCTTTTCCATGGGGGGTGTGGACCAGATACCAGCGGATGCGGCCATGCTGGCTGTTGGTGGTGGCGCCGTTAAATGCGCCCGGCAGCTGCTCTTGGCGCCGTGCCGTCTGTTCCATGTTCTCGCCCCCTCTTTTTGGCTTTGCGATGCACGCAAATGCAGGGGCGTTTAGAACAGGCTTCTCGCTCGCAGCTAGGCGCAGTCGCAAAAGTACAGGTTTTTATAGAGGGGTATGGAGATGTACCTACTGGCAGTATATTTTGCGTAATCTGGGCAAACGCTGATTAATTGCTCGTATAATGTCGTTTGTCGAAAGATACAAAAACCTGTACCTTTTTGTGCAACAAAAAAAGCCGCTCAACCAGCGGCTTTTCTTATTTGGGTATGAAAAAGGCGACCGCCCTTTGTGGACGGTCGCCTATGTTAATTGTTGTGAAGTTTGCCTTAGGCGCGAGTCTTGATCTCCTCGGTCACCTTGGCAACAAACTCGTCAACGCTCATCTGAACCGTCTCGTTGGAGCGATCGCGGACGGAGATGTTGCCGGCCTCGACCTCCTTCTCGCCCAGGATGAGCATGTACGGCACGCGGTCGATGCTGCGGGCCTCGCGGATCTTGTAGCCGATCTTCTCGTCGCGGTCGTCACAGACCACGCGAATACCGGCCTCCTCCAGCTTGGCGCATACCTCGTGAGCGTAGTCGCGGCTCTTCTCGGAAACCGGAAGTGCCTTGACCTGCACGGGAGCCAGCCAGGTGGGGAACTTGCCCGCAAAGTGCTCAATCAGAATGCCGATGAAGCGCTCGATGGAGCCAAAGCACACGCGGTGCAGCATGATGGGTCGCTTCTTGGTGCCGTCGGCATCCACGTACTCCAGATCAAAGTTGAGCGGCATCTGGAAGTCGAGCTGCACGGTACCGCACTGCCAGGTACGGCCGAGCGAGTCCTCCAGGTGGAAGTCGATCTTGGGGCCGTAGAAGGCGCCGTCGCCCTCGTTGACCTCGTAGTCCATACCCAGCTTCTCCAGAGCGGTGCGCAGGCCCTCCTCGGCGCGAGCCCAGTCCTCGTCCGAACCCATGGAGTCCTCGGGGCGGGTGGAAAGCTCGACGTGGTACTTAAAGCCAAACTTTTGGTACACGGAGTCGATGAGGTTGACTACGCCCACGATCTCGTCGGTCAACTGGTCGGGGCGCACAAACAGGTGGGCATCGTCCTGGTTAAAGCAGCGCACGCGGAACAGGCCGTGCAGGGCGCCGCGCAGCTCGTGGCGGTGCACTAGGCCAATCTCGCCGGCGCGGATGGGCAGCTCGCGGTAAGAGTGCGGCTTGGAGGCGTACACCAGCACGCCGCCCGGGCAGTTCATGGGCTTAATGCAGTACTCTTCGTCGTCGATGACGGTGGAGTACATGTTGTCCTTGTAGTGGTCCCAGTGACCCGAGGTCTTCCACAGCTGCTTGTTCATGATGAGCGGCGTGGAGATCTCCACGTAGCCGGCCTTGTGGTGAATCTCGCGCCAGTAGTCCAGCAGCGTGTTCTTAAGGATCATGCCGTTGGGCAAGAAGAACGGGAAGCCGGGGGCCTCGTCGCGCATCATAAAGAGGTCCATCTCGCGGCCGATCTTGCGGTGGTCGCGCTTCTTGGCCTCCTCCAGCATGTGCATGTGCTCGTCGAGCTCTTCCTTGGTGGCAAAGGCGACGCCGTTGATGCGGGTGAGCATCTTGTTGTCCTTGTCGCCCTTCCAGTAGGCGCCCGAGACGCCGGTGAGCTTAAAGGCCTTCAGAGCCTTGGTGTAGCAGATATGGGGGCCGACGCACATGTCGATGTAGTCGCCCTGCTGGTAGAAGGTGATGCGGGCGTCGTCGTCCAGGTCGCCGATGTGCTCGACCTTATACTTCTCGCCGCGCTCCTCCATAAGGGCGATGGCCTCGGCGCGGGGCTTCTCGTACACGGAGAACTTGAGGTTCTCCTTAACGATCTTTTTCATCTCGGCCTCGATCGCGGGGAAGTCGTCCTCGCTGATCTTGACGCCCTCGGGCAGGTCGACGTCGTAGTAGAAGCCGTTGTCGGTCGCGGGGCCGTAGGCAAAGTCGGCCTCGGGGTACAGGCGCTTGATGGCCTGCGCCATGATGTGCGCGGCGGAGTGGCGGATGACGTGCGTGACCTCGTCCTGCGGGAGCTCGGCCACCGAACCGTCATTGTAGAGTGCCTTCATGGGTATGTTTTCTCCTCTCGGATGCCTGATGCAAGTGCGTGCGATGCGCTCGGCGTTTTTGACTTGCATCATTATAGGCAGGTTGCCTTGGTATACAAGCGCCCGCCGCACCTTAATGGCACGGCGGGCGATTTTCTACGCATGCTTCATCGTGTGGGGGCGGGTGCGCGAGCTTGCGCATGGCGCGCGGTGCCCGTGGCTTGCGGCCGGCCCGGCGATGGATGCGTTACTGGATGCGAGTTCGGCAGTAGGGGCAGACCTTCCAGTGCGCATCGAGCGGGCGATGGCAGCTGGGGCACACGTTGCGAACCTGGGTGTCGCACACCGGGCACACGACAAAGTCCTTCTCGATGGGCGCGCCGCACTGCGGGCAGGTGCCGTACTGGGCAAGCTGGCGCTCGCGCAGGGCCATGTCCAGCTCCTGCTCCTCACGGTCGGCCGCGTAGGAGTGCGGGCGAAGGACCAGGTAGGCGATGAGACCCACAAACGGGATGAGGGCGATGATGCCCCATGCCACGTAGGCGCTGGCACCGCGGCGGCGAGCGTCGATGAACACATAGACGACCGACAGCACATACAGGGCGATGATAAAGCCAACGAAGGCATAGACGACGCCCATAAGCTGCGGCGACATGAGCTCGGAGATGTACTTGGACATTACGGGTACCTTTCGGAATATTAACAGTCCGGTCAAGTTTACCACGGGGTTTGTTTATATAGGACCACGGCCGGGTACGGGGCTGGCGCGGACACAAACATCTCAATCTGTAACATCTACGGGTCAAAATCTCGGCTAAACGTTACAAATCGAGACGAAGAAAAATCTCCGAACCCAATGTCTCAATCTGTAACAACTACTCAAGAAAATCGGCTCCAGATGTTACAAATCGAGATAAACGGGCAAGCCGTCAGCCAAACATTTCAATCTATAACATCTGAGCCCCAAAATCCCCCCTTCCTGTTACAGATAGAGACATTCAAAATCCGCCGGAAGGTTTGTCTTGATCTGCCACTCTTTACTGCGCCCGTTTTACCTGCGGGTTTGTTGGGAAATATCCCAATTTATCCCAAGTGCGTCACAAACGGAACGCGCCACCTGCTCGCGGGAGGGGCGAATATAATGGCGGCCCGACACGCCCGGCAGGGAGCGACCCATGAGCATCTCCATGAGGTCCCAGGGCATGTGCAGCTCCATCTCGCAGATGGTTCGCCACGAGTTGCGGAGGTTCGACCATGGGATGTGCTCGACGCCCTCGGCCTCGCACCACTTCTTACATCTATGATTGCACATCCCTCGGTTCATGGGCAGTCCGTCCCCGCGATCTGCTAGCCACTCGGAGCCTGCCGCGCGGCGCTCGTCTGCAATTTCGAGCAGGCGCCCGGCGGCATCCGGCAACACCACGACGGTGCGTATGGACTTCCGCGTCTTGAGTACGCCGTCCGCCGTGGGCTCGATGCCCGCTTGCTCCATCTGGCGCACGAGGTCGACCGTCGCGAGCGTTGTGGATTCCGCCGCGAACGACAGAACCTCGTCGGTGCGGATGCCCAGCGATTCGCCCGAGCGGCATGATCCGAAGCACGCCATGATGAACGGCGCCTCGAGTGAGGTTCCGTGCAGGCGGCCCAGAATGTCCTTTGCCTCGGCAAGCGTGTGCAGGCGCTTGGAGCGCTCGCGCGTCTTGCGCGTGGGCATGGTGTATTTCACGGTGGCGACAAACGGGTCGATGGGCAGCACGACAAAGCCCGACACAATGCCGTAAATCTTGCGCAGGGTGAGTAGGGCAGTGTCCGCCGTTGCTGCGGGGAGAGTCAGAAGCCATTCCTGCAGATGCACGGGGCGCAGCTGGTCGACCGGCATCGTGCCCCATGTGGGGCCGACGTAGTTCGCCCACGATCTTGTGACGAGGTTGCGGGTGTTCGGCGCGAGCGTGCCCGCCGCGACCTGTGCCGCCATGGTCGGCTCGAGCCATGTGCCGTATGCCTGGGCGATGGTCGGCGCCGGCTTGTCATCGGCGCGCTCGACGTGGATACGGTCGAGCTCGGTGCATGCCTCGCGATGGGTGCCGTACACCGTCTTGGTCTTACGTTTGCGTCCGCACGGCGTGCTCTCCTGCCATCGGAGGATGTATTTCTTGCCACGCTTGCCACGCTTGGCCTCGGTGATTGAGCCCCACGCGCGGCGCCTCTGCTTGCGTGTCATATAATGTCTCCAGGTTGCCCGGAGCTATCTCCGTGCTACTCCGGCATCCTTGTTGTCACCCCACCGCGCCAAGGTTCCAGCCGTGCGCGGTGGGGTTTCTTTATGTCTGGAGCTGTCAAAGATTCTTTGACAGCTTGCTGGGGCGGATGCCCCGAATGCCCCACAAACAACCGTTCACCGTTTTGTGCGTACGCTCGCGGGTTTTTGAGGCATAATAGAGGCGAGAAAAGGTCCCCTCCCTCCGATACGAACCCCTGGGTTCTTCGCAGCGCGATAGTTGGGAAGGTCGAATAGGGCGTGCCTTCGGGTGCGCCCTATTCTTTAAACTCAACTTTCCCGACCCTTCTGAAAAACGGATAGACGGCGCACATTGGCCAACGCTTGTCCTGGGCGAGGTCTCGTTGAGCCGCCCAACAGTAGTAGTCCGCCGCCTGAAGGTTCATGTCGCTCGCCGAGTCGTGGTGCATAAGGACGTAGGGGATATGTCTGGCCTGGAACTTCTCCTTCATATAACGCTTGAGCGGCTTCACAACCTGCCTCTTTGTCGCGTCCTTGGGGAGCCTGTCGGTGATAACGACGATTCCTTCCAGATTGATGATGCCTTCTGCTCGATAGATCTCGTCGAGCAGGAGCGAGAACACTTTCGAGTAAACGCTTTCCGGTGTGCGCATCTCATCGGGAACCTCCGACTTGTCGACGTAAACCGAGTAGACGCGATAGTTGCAGTTCTGGGCGGACAGTATGCGGTAAACGCTCTTTCGCACCTCGTTCTTGTCATCGCAGGCGTGGAACTTCTGTATGTCCATACCCTTTTCCATCAGGTCATACCGAAGCTCGCGCATCGCGTCTGCCGAGTTGAACGGACGGGTGGCGACGACGCAGGTCATCAGGAAAAATGGAGTCCCGCTTTGTTTGAAATCAAGATTCCCTGACTCATCGAGATACATGTACAGGTAATCATCTGGATTGCTGTCGCGGTAATGAACGGTAACGGTCTCACCGCCCCATTCGGGATGGCCTGCGTCGTCGTTCCATATGACGTTAATGTTCATCTGCAGCTGTCCGCATCGAGCCTGCGAGCGCCTCGTTGACCGCATGGCTTAGAAGCTCCAGGCCGCCGCGGTCCATGAATACCCTGCTTGAAAGCACGCCCCTCTCTGAGCCGTCTGGGAGTTCGATGTCGGCGAGGAGGAAATCGAGCCTCACCATATCGTCTTTGATGCTGACGGTTACGGCGTCGGCATGGACTCCTTTCCTGGTTGCCGGGTCGCTGTCTATCGAGATCGTCTTCTGAATGCCTTCCATTTCTGTTCCTTTCTTTCGTTGGGATGCTTCTTGTCGTCTGGAGTGGTCGTTGCGTTTTTCGCAGCGACTCAAACAGTGGCCCGTCCGTTTTCGCGGGGTTACGAAAATGGGAAACAACTGGCGTTTTGGTGTGCCCGTTGGAGGTTTTCCGGAAAAACCTGAAAAACCTAGGCGCCGAAGAGCTTCGCGAGCACACCGAGGACCACCAGCGCCTTGGGTACGAGATCCACGCTCTTCGTTGCAAGGTCGATGATCCTTGCAGCGTGTTCGGCGAATCCCGTCTTGTTCTTCGCCTCGGCTGCCATGCGCGCCCGTAACAGCGCCAGCTCGAGTGCCGCTTTCGTCTCGTTGTCGAGAACGGGGTCGTTGCCGATTTCAGCCACCGCCTGGCTTACCTCTACCGAAACGTCCGCCGTCGCCGTGGCCTGCGAGACGCTGCTGGAGCTAACCGTCGTACCGTTTCCGCTGTTTGTGAGCGCCGCCATGTTTGCCACGAGCCACCCCTTTGCGCGCTTTACGCCATCCAGAGTCTTGTCCCTGGGGATTTCTGACGATCCGGTGCGCATGAGCGGGAAGGAAAACCCTTCCATCTGCAGCATGAGGTCGTCGATGTGTTCCTGGGTGCTCTCACCGTAATCTCCCGCAGTGATGCAGCCGCACTCGTAGATGAGATCCTCCACGTGCGTCTCCGCTAATGATTGAGACATGAGAATCACTCCTTCCAAAAAAATGAATTGAATAACCTGTGTCTACGCGGACCTTACTTGATCCGCTTCCAGCCCTTCGACTTCGGGCGCTGCAGCCTGATTTTGGGACAGCTCGGCTTGGTCTCGCGCCGTCTCCAGGATCTTCGAGCGCCTCTTCTCGGTGCTCTGCCGGTAGCAGGCGATTAGCTCGCCCTCCGCGCCTGCCGGCGCCGTCGGCTTGCCCTCGGGATGCTCCTCGTACCATCCGAGCAGGTCGTTGGGGTCGGTTTTGAATACTTCGCAGAGCACACCTACGAGCTCTGCGTTCGGATAGCTCTCCTCGCGCTGTGTTTCGTCAAGAGGGCTTGAGCAAAAAGAGCATCGGAATTTGAGCAGCCTG
>UQNC01000059.1 GCA_900542175.1 uncultured Collinsella sp.
CCCACGGCCTGGGGGCGCGCCGCGCGCAGTTTGGTCACCGCGGCCGTCTGCGGCCCGATAACGATGGCGTCTGCCGCGATGCGGTCGGCCACGGTGTGCCACTCGCGCGAGAGCTGCGGCACCACGCCGGCGAAGGCGATCGCGTCGACCGCGTCGAGTGAGATGTCGTACATCTTAAAGAAGCCCATCAGGCGCACGTGGATCTCGTCGGCGGTATAGGAGCGGTCGGTGGGCATGCGCCACGACTGCACCAGCTCGTCTCCGTCAAACAGACCCATGGCCGTCTGCGTGTTTCCCATATCGATAGCGAGCAGCATGTCTACTCCCGGTGTCGGCATAAAAGGACGCGCACCATTGTATACGTGCCGTCGACGGCGCTCGGCTGCGATTCGTTTACGGTGATAGGGGTCGAGGGGTTTAAATATGAAGGAATTATGCTCTACGAGATTTTCCTTGCCGTTTACCGAACTCCCACGTAATATTCTTTCTTGCGCACATGAGGCGCCCAGACATTGCGGGGTGGAGCAGTCTGGTAGCTCGCCGGGCTCATAACCCGGAGGTCGTAGGTTCAAATCCTGCCCCCGCGACCAAGAACTTGCAGCTCGTCGGCCTAGCCGGCGAGCTTTTTTGTTATTCCGGGACCGTGTTTTCGGTCCAATTCTCGGCCTCCCAAACAAAATCTCGATCTGTAACATCTAGACCCGATTTGGGCGGCTAGATGTTACAGATCGAGATGTTTCGGCAGGACGGTCTCCGTTTGTCTAAATCTGTAACACGAGGGACGGATTTTGCCGAGTAACTGTTACAGATTTAGATTTTCCGGCAGGCGGGATCGGTCTGTCTTGATCCGTAACGGTTAGACCTGATTTGGACAGCCAGCTTTAGTCGTAAGATACGACTAAAGCTCGAAATCAAGGTCGCCTTAGTCCAATCTGACAACTAGAAATAAGATTTTAGACCGTTCATAGGACTAAATTCTGTGGAAGGCCCATCTTTAGTCCAATCGCAGTCTGACGGCTCGCCATTCCCATAACCCTGCAAAGCGCCAGTTTCATAGGCAATGAATAAAGCGGCAGTATTTGTCTGGTCGGTTGGTCAAGTCCCATCACGGACACGAGGGCTCTATTCCGGACATTCACGGATAATGTCCGGAAATGGGCTAAAAATGTCCGGAAAAGGGCTGAAATGTCCGGAATGGCGAGGCTGTCCCATGCTTGGGCTGCCGCGGTGCGGGCCTCGGCATACCATCTCGCCCTGACCATCGATAGCACAAGGACCGCACGCGCATCGAGCTGTACGTGGACGACGACAAGGAGATTGGAAACTGAGCCATCGCCTGTAAGGAGACCTCTGGGGAACGCTTCGGGTTGACGGCGGCGCCATTCGATGACTCGATATCGAATGGCGCCGCACGTCTGCGCCGTTTCCTCGATGTTGCGCTTATCGGTGGAGGCTGCTCAGGAAACTGGGCAGCCATCGTGTGACCTCGCTGACGCTCTTGCCGACCCAGTCCCTGTGGGAGGACTTCATCCGTGCGAGGAACTGCCGGTTGGAGAGCGTGCGCTCGACGCGCCTGACGACATCCTCGATGCTGCCATCCCACATGTCCGGGTCATCGAGGATCGTCTCGTCGATGTAGCGCATGAGCCGCTTCCTGTCGAGGTCCCTTCTGTGCCCGATGTAATACATGTCATAAAGGTCTCGGAAACGCGTGCTGCGGATGCCGTGGCGCAGCAGGGATTTGAGTTTCTCGGCGAACACCTGCTCCTTCGAGTTCGCAAGCAAGCAGACACCCTCCTGCCTGTGCGTCACATCGAACCACAGCTCGTCCTGCTCCATCGCAGCGCTCGCATGGACTCCCAAGTCGAGCTTGGTGTCGAACGTGCTGCGGCCGTCGCTGACCTTGAGGTTGACGCGCCTGCCCTTGTAGTCTTGCTGCGACAGCTCCTCTATCTCGCCCACGATGCGGACGGTGATGCCGTCGCCAAGGTTCGAGAGGACGGACACGAAGGAGCGGATGGAGGCGTCGGTCATCGGGTACCGCACGAAGTCGAGGTCTATGTCCTGGGTCGCGCGGCGGCTGCTCCCCGACAATGCGCACATCAGGACTCCTCCCTTGACCGTCACGCGGTCGCGCATGCTCGACGCCGCCAGCTTCGAGAGGATCACGTCCTGGCAGACGCGCGCGGTCGCGTTGAGGCGGGAGTAGCCTTCCTCGTGTTCGTAGCGCGCCCTCATCTCGTTCAGGTTCATCAGAATACCTCCTCCATGGCGCGCTCGAGATATGCCTCGCCGCGCGGGATCGCCTCCGCGTAGTCCTGCAGCCTGTATATGTCCAGCCGCTCCGAACGTCTACGGAACGAGGCGACGGCCTCCCTGTAGAGGTCGTAGGGCAGCTTGTTGCGTGAGCGCATGAGCTCAAGGAGCATGCGCTCGGGGTCGTAGGCGGGGAGTTCTGTTCCGTCCATCGAGACGGTCGACCTCCCGACGTCCAGCCATTCTGTCGGGATGAAGTGCTGACGCACCGCGGCGTCGCGGATCTTGGTCCCTCCGCGCTTCGTGGCCAGGTCTATCTGGTCGGGTGGCGTGGTTACGAGTCCGTGGGCGTAGAGCGCGGTCTGCCCGGTCAGGATGCCGCCGGGGTAGCGCTTCGCGATTACGTCGAGGGCGTCCTCGTCCCGGCCGGTCGAGTACATCCCCCGGGCGACGGGGTGGAGCGCCCCTTCCGACACCGCCCTGCGCACGCGGTACCTGCTCCCGAGCTCGGCCAGCGCCTCTCGATAGCTAATCACCATGCGACATTCCTCTCGAAAGCCATAAAAGCCTACATCTGATGACAATTGTAGGTGATAATGGCTATCAATAGAAGGTCTCACCGCGACGCCTTCCTTGCCATGGCGGTGAGCCTGCTCCCGTCTATAACAAGGCATTCGCGGAATAATGTCCGGTAAGGACTAAAAATGTCCGGAAAGGGGCTGAAATGTCCGGAATGTCGGGGCTGTCCCATGCTCGGGTTGCCGTGGTATGGCCCTCGGTGTGGCGGCGGAGCGATGTTGACGGCCCGGCTGCGTTTGTGTTTGGACTCTGGTCCTCAGCTTCTCAAGCAAAATCTCAATCTGTAACAGGTGGACCAGGTTTGCGCGGCTAGATGTTACAGATTTAGATTGTTGAGGATGGGCCGTGGGGAATGTCTTGATCTGTAACATCTAGATCCAATTCGGGCGGCTAACTGTTACAGATTGAGACAAACCGACGCCCCGCCCCACCCCATCCACCTGCCGCCACCTGATATTCGCCGATTTCCGTTGTGCCGCTGAACCCTCATGCCATATCCTTTAGACAACTACGCGGCATCATCGCCGCCGCGCCTACAAGAGAGGAATGTCCATGACCGCACCTGCATCCAAGCTGCTCCAGCCCATTACGGTTGGCCCCCTTGAGCTCAAGAACCGCATTATGTTCCCGCCGCTGACCACCGGCTACGAGGAGCGCGACGGTTCCATCGGCGAGCGCAGCCTGGCCTTTTACGAGCGTCTGGCCCGTGGCGGCGTGAGCTACATCGTCATCGGCGACGTCGCTCCCGTTATGACCGCGAGCCCCACGCCCAAGCTGGCGACCGATGCCCAGATCACCACGTTTAAGGCGCTGGCCGACGCCGTCCACAAGCACGGTGCCAAGGTCGCGCTGCAGCTGTTCCATCCCGAGTACGACGTGCCCGGCGTTGGCCGCATGGTCATGGGTTCCATGGCTGCCGCCAAGGCCGCGCAGGAGGCCAAGGCCGCCGGCGACGAGGAGACCTTTGCCGCCAAGATGGCCGAGTCCAACGAGATCCGCAAGCAGGCCTACGCCAAACTGCACCACGACATGCAGCACTTTGTGAACGAGGCGAGCGTAGAGCAGCTCACCCAGATCAAGGAGGCTATCGCCGCCTCGGCCGCCCGCGCGCAGCAGGCCGGCATCGACGCCATCGAGGTCCACGGCGACCGCCTGGTGGGTTCGCTGTGCTCGGCCATCCTCAACCAGCGCACCGACGAGTATGGCGGCTCGTTCGAGAACCGCGTCCGTTATGCGCTGGAGGTCGTCGCCGCCATTAAGGAAGCCGCGCCGGAGCTGATGGTGGAGTACAAGCTCCCCGTGATCATGGAGAACCCCGACGGCACGCCGCGCGGCAAGGGCGGCCTGCTGCCCGACGAGGCCTGCGAGTTCGCCAAGCTGCTCGAGGGCGCCGGCATCGATATGATCCAGGTCGCGCAGGCCAACCACACCGGCAACATGGGCGACACCATTCCGCCCATGGGCGCCATGCCCTACAACTGGACGCTGCCCGTGGCCGAGCGCGTCAAGGCCCTGGTCTCCGTGCCGGTGGCAACCGTGGGCCGTGTCGTTTCGGTCGAGGCCGGCGAGAAGATTCTGGAAGACGGCGCGGCTGACATCATCGCCTATGGCCGCTCGCTCATGTGCGACCCCGACATTGCGCTGAAGGCCGCCACGGGCGAGCCTATCCGCGAGTGCCTCAACTGCAACAAGGGCTGCGTCGACGCGATTCAAAACCGCAAGTACATCTCGTGCGTGCTCAATGCCGAGAACGGCGACGAGGCGACCATCGCCATTAAGCCGGGCGAGGGCGACAAGAAGATCGCCGTGGTGGGCGGCGGCATCGCCGGCCTGGAGGCCGCACGCGTGGCGGCCAAGCGCGGCTACGACGTGACTGTCTACGAGGCGAGCGATCATCTGGGCGGCCAGATTGTGCTGGCTGCTGCGCCTCCGCGCAAGGACGAGATTATGCGCTCCGTCGAGTACTACGAGAAGATTCTGCCTGGCCTGGGCGTGAAGGTTGAGCTCAACCATGCCGCTACCGCTGAGGACCTCAACGCCGCCGACGCCGCGATTGTGGCCGTGGGCGCGCACGACGTGGTCATCCCCGTTCCGGGCGCCGACTTGGAGAAGGTCGTCTCGAGCTGGGACGTGCTGGCCGGCAAGGTGGAGCTCAGCGGGCGCGTCGCCGTCATTGGCGGTGGCCTGGTGGGCACCGAGACTGCCGAGTACCTGCTGCAGCACGGCTGCGAGGTGGCGATCGTGGAGATGCTCGACAAGATTGCCGCGGGCGAGTCCGAGACCATTCTGCCGCTGATTATGAGCGACTTTGCCGAGCACAATGTGGAGCAGCACGTGAAGACCCGCCTGACCGCCATAACCGACGAGGGCGTGGAGGCTGTTCGCACCACCGAGGATGGCGCCGAGGAGCCGGTGAAGATCGCCTGCGATTACGTGGTGATGGCCGTGGGCTCCAAGGCCAACGCGTTTGACCTGGACGGCGTGACGGTGCCCGTGACCTGCGTGGGCGACTGCTCGGGCGAGCGCACCGCCGACATTGCGAGCGCCATTCGCACGGCGTATCACGCGGCCAACGAGCTGTAGTTGAACATCGCGGCCAGGCGGGGCGGTAGCACGGATCCGCCTCGCCCGGCTGTGTCCCGTCGGGTGTCAACCGGTGCGGGGCCTGCAAGCGCAGCAGGCCCCGCCCTTTTTGTTTTGCTTCGGTGGATGGCAATGCGCGGTAATCATGAGGAGTAAGGACGTCTACTGCCTTGCCGATTACTCAAAATTATTGGGGGAGGGGTTAATAACTATATCCTCTATGCCAAAGGACATAAAGAGGTGTCAATTTTGTTGACAGGCGAATGACGATTGGCTGCGAGTCAGCTACCAGCGTAAATAATCGATAAAGAAATGTCGTAAATTGGTGCCAAATGCCCAGATAACGCCGCGTCTATTTTAATTAACTGCTTTGAGCAAACAGTAAAATGCTACTATCTAACTTGCACGTAAGAAAGCAGATTAACGGTTAAGGCTAAGAAGTGGCAGGTATGTCGGAAACAACTAGGACTCGCACGCATGTGCCCGAGGTTAGGCAGCGCGCCCGCGCGTATGCCGTAGGCGGTGCCGACGCCATTCTCAACGCCGGTTCGCATCATCACACCTATTCGTACGAAGTTAAGCTCGCCGTGGTCAAGGACCGCTTGGAAAACGGCTTAACGGTTCGCGAGGCCATGATCAAGCACAAGATTCCCAGCGAGTCTTCGGTCAAGGCTTGGTGCCGCCAGTATCGCGAGAGCGGTGAGTCCGCGCTGGTTGATAAGCCGCGCGGTCGCAAGCCGCGCGTTAAAAAGGCGGAATAGCGAACGGGATGGTGCGCCCACAGGGGCGCATTTTTCTTGCCGCGCCAACTTTTTGGACCGTCGTGAGCCTACTGGAACATCCTCCAAAGTGGTTAATAAACCGCGCGCAGTGGCCCGTGCGCCCGCCGCCGCGATAGGGGGAGCGTCGCCTCTCTGCTCCAAAGCGGACAGACTCGTTACCCCGTACGCCTAAAACTCCCCAGTTGACCGAAAACCCGCCGCCGCTACTCCTCAACTGAGCTATAACATTAAACAATTGCAGCGTTTTTGCATGGGGGAGTGATGGTATGACGCTACTGTATTTCCTTACCCTGTTTCCGCTGGTACCGGCGCTGGGCATGCTGCTCGCGCGCGGTGACCGCGCCCGCGATGCGGTAGGGCTTGTAGGCTCTGGCATCATTATGGCGGTGACGGTTGTAGTCGCCGTCATGTTTTTTGGCGCGGGTCCGCAGAGCTTTGAGGTTGCCCCCGGCACCTCGCATGTGCTCTCGATCATCAGCTCAGCCATCGATGTCATCCTGTGTGCCGTCATCCTGTACAACGCGTACAAATATAGGAACGCGCTCACCACGGTGCTCGGCATAGTCCAGCTGGTGGGCTCGCTCACCTTTGCAGCCATGACGCTGCCCACTGCCGAAGCCGTCACGGCGACGCCGCTCTACCTGGACTACATGAGCGTGATCATGGTCCTCGCCGTCGGCATTGTCGGCAGCCTTATCTGCGTGTACGCCCTGGGCTACATGAAGGACTTCCAGGCCCATGACGAGCACGAGGCAGCGCTGCGCGGGCAGGCGGCGCCCGACCGACGCCCGCAGTTCCTGGCGCTTATGTTCCTGTTCCTCTCGGCCATGTTCGTCATCGTGACGAGCGACAACCTTGAGTGGCTGTTCTGCGGCTGGGAAATCACCACCGTGTGCTCGTTCCTCATGATTGGCTACACGCGTACGCCCGAGGCCATCAAGAACGCCTTCACCCAGATCATCCTCAACATGCTGGGCGGTATCGCGTTTTTGGTCGGACTCATGTACCTGCACGTTAACGGCATGCCGCTGACCATCTCGGGCATGATCGAGCTTTCCGGCACCGGAACCGCGCAGTCCGCGCTGCTGGTGATGCCGGTCATCCTGTTGTCGCTCGCCGCACTCACCAAGGCCGCACAGATGCCGTTTCACACTTGGCTGTTGGGTGCCATGGTTGCACCCACTCCCACGAGCGCCCTGCTGCACTCGTCAACCATGGTCAAAGCCGGCGTGTTCCTGATGGTCAAGCTGAGCCCACTCTATGCCATCTATCCCGTGACCGGCTTTATGGTCACGAGTGTGGGCGCCATCACGTTTTTGCTCGCTGCCCTCATGGCCATCTCGCAGAGCAACGCCAAACGCGTGCTCGCGTACTCCACCATTTCCAACTTGGGCCTCATCAGTGCCTGCTTGGGTGTCGGCGCGCCCGAGGCCGTATGGGCGGCCATCTTCCTGATCCTGTTCCACACGGTGGCAAAGTCGCTGCTGTTCCTGTGCGTGGGCACGGCCGAGCATCATATCGGCAGCCGCGATATCGAGGACATGGACGGTATGTTCAGCCGCATGCCGCACCTGACGCGCCTGATGATGCTGGGTATCATGGGCATGTTTGTGGCGCCGTTTGGCATGCTCGTGTCCAAGTGGGGCGCCCTGGTGGCGTTTGCGCAGACCGGCAACGTGCTCATGATCATGGTGCTCGCCTTTGGCTCGGCCGCGACGTTTTACTTCTGGGGCAAGTGGCTGGCCAAGCTTTCGGGCGTCGATCCCACGGCCCAAAACGTTGAAGTCAATGTCCATAAGACCGAGTGGGCGGCGCTCAACACCATCGCCGCGCTGCTGATTCTGTGCTGCGTGGCGTTCCCGGTTATCTCGAGCGGTCTGGTGTCGCCTTGCTTGGCTATGGTGTTTGGCCGCGTGCCGCACGTTATTGGCAAGGATGCCATGTATCTGATGGTGGTTATCGTGGCGTTTATCGCCGTGGTGTTGCTGACTTCATTCCGTGTGAGCAACAAACCGCACGTAAACGTATATCTTTCGGGCGTGGGAACCGACAAATATCGCCATTTCCGCGGCTCGATGGGACACGAGGTGAAGGCCGAAAAGCGCAATTGGTACTCGGAGGATGCCCTTGGCGAGAAGCGTATCGGCCCCGCGGGTAGCGTCGTGTGCTGCAGCATCATCCTGTTTGCGCTGCTGTGCTGCGCGTGGATTGGGCCCGAGCGGCTTGCCATGAGTGCGCCATCGGTGCTGCGCGGCAAGTATTTCGAAGGTTCGGGTGTCGTGGGCATCTTTGTAGGCACCGTGGCGTTTGCCTTGATTGCGCCTTTGGTTGGTGGCCTGATCGACGGCCTTGACTGTAAGCTTTCGGCTCGCATGCAGGGCCGCGTGGGCCCGCGCCTGCTGCAGCCCTTCTACGACGTTGCCAAGCTGCTGCGCAAGGCCCCTGCCAGCGTAAACACCATGGACGACACCTATATGGCGTGCGCGCTCATCTTTACCGTGGTGGGCGGTGGCATCTTTGTGTCGGGCTCCAACACGCTGCTGTGCGCCTTTATGGTGACGCTCGCCGCGATCTTTGTGGTGCTGGCGTCCGCCTCGACGCAAAGCCCGTTTGCCCAGGTTGGCGCCGACCGCGAGCTGCTGCAGGTTATGAGTTACGAGCCCGCCGTTCTGCTGATGAGTGTGGGCCTGTACCTTGCCACCGATAGCTTCGATTCCATTGCCGTGACGGGGCAGTCGGCCCCCATCATCGTGTACAGCGCGCCCATTTTCCTGGCGCTGCTTGCGGTGCTCACCATCAAGCTACGCAAGTCGCCGTTCGACCTTTCGTACTCGCATCACGCGCATCAGGAGATTGTCCAGGGCGTCGCCACCGAGATGAGCGGCGGCACGCTGGCCAAGATGACCCTTATGCACTGGTGCGAGACCGTGCTGTTTTTGATGTGGGTGGGCATGTTCTTTGTTTGGGACAACCCGGTGAGCTGGGTCGTAGCCCTGGTCGTGATGGCCGCGACGTATTTTGTCGAGGTGCTGATCGATAACACCTTCGCGCGCAGCACCTGGCGCAGCTGCTTTAAGCTCGGCTGGGGCGTGGCGCTGGTGTTTGGCCTGCTCAACCTTATGCCCATCCTCGTCGACGTGTTTATTTAGGAGGCGGCATCCATGGATCATAAAATGTCGCGCTCGCCGTGGGTTATTCATTACGACGGCTCGAGCTGCAACGGATGCGATATCGAGGTGCTGGCCTCGCTCATGCCGCTGTTCGATGCGGAGCGTTTTGGCGTGGTCAACACCGGCAACCCCAAGCATGCGGATATCTTTTTGGTGACGGGGTCGGTCAATGCCCAGAACCTGCCTGTCGTGCGCCAGATTTACAACCAGATGCTCGAGCCCAAGTGCGTGGTGGCGTGCGGCATCTGCGCGTGTTCGGGCGGCGTGTTCCGCGATGCGTACAACGTGATCGGCGGCGTGGACCGCGCGATTCCCGTGGACGTGTACGCGCCCGGGTGCGCCATTCGTCCCGAGACGGTGATCGATGCCATTGTAGAGGCGTGCGGCATCCTGGACCAGAAGGAGGCCGTGATGCGTGCTGGCGGCGACCCGCTTACCGTGGGCGGTGCCGCTACCTGGGACGGTGGCGTTGAGCTGGGCGAGGACGGGTTTGTGGCTGCGGGGGCCGGGGCTGACGGTGCCGGTGACGCGCCTGCCGGGAAGCCTGCTGCGCCCGCCGCTGGCGACGCACCTGCTGAGACGCCCGCCGCTGCAAAGGAGGCCGAGTAATGCAAAAGGCTATCTATACTACCGTCGGGATCGACGAGCTCCTGTCGCATGTCCAGGCGCTCAAGGGCGTCGGCGCGCGCTTTGTGCAAATGCACGCCGAGCGCAACGTCGACGACGGCTCGTATCGTCTGGTCTATACGTTTATCAACGTTCATGCTGCTCAGGAGCATATTGCGCAGGACGGCAGCTATGCGATTGAGAACCTGGTAGTCGAGGGCATCGACCAGTATCAGGAGATTCCGTCCATCAGCTCGTACTATCCGGCGGTGTTCCCGTTTGAGAACGAGGCGCACGACCTGTTTGGTCTTGCCATTACCGACATGCAGATCGACTTTAAGGGCTTTTTCTACCAGGTCTCGACTGCCGAGCCCATGAGCGTTATCACGCCCGAGGTGAAGGCTGCGCGAGAGAAAGCCATGAAGGTCCGTGCCGCTGCCGAGGCCAAGGCGCGCAAGGCCGCGGCCGAGAAGGCCGCCGCTGCTGCGGGGGAGAGCGCTGCGAGCGCCGGCGAT
>UQNC01000060.1 GCA_900542175.1 uncultured Collinsella sp.
CGCGGAACCTGCCGTGGGGGCGGCGACGATCACGCCCATAGTGGCAGAGCGCTCGAGCACGGCCATCGCGCGGGCCACGGCTTCGGTCTGGACGGCGCCCATTAAGCTGGAGCTCAGGTCGTTGTGGCCGGTGGCATCGACGAGCTTTGCCTCGCCGCCAATGAGCCCGCCGAGCGAGCGCTGTGGATTGGCGATGGGGGCCGTGGTCTCCTCGCGCATGACGTCGAGCACGCGGCGCATCGCGGCGACGGCGTGTTCCTCGCCGGTCAGACGCGCTTCGCGCACGGCCATGACGGCGCCGATGCTGAGTTCCAGCTCCTTGCAAGCGTCGAGCAGCTGTTCGCCGTCATCGAAGATCTCCTTGGCCGAGACGCCGGGGGAGAGCGATGATGCCGAGCCGGGGAGTTCAATAAAGGTGGCGTAGTCGACGTTGTCGAGTTTTCGCAGTAGGGGGACGACGGTATCGTCGGGCGCGCCGTCGGTCTCAAAGACGGAGTAGGCCTGGCCGCCCACCTCGGTGCGGTAGGTGCGGCAAAACGCGATGTTTACATGGGCGTAGGCGAGCAGGTTGGTAAGCGCTGCGAGCACGCCAGGGACGTCCTGGTGCGCCACGAAGAGCGTGGAGTACATGCCCGAGATGTCGACGCCGACGCCGTTGATGCGGCTGATGCGCATCTTGCCGCCGCCCAGGCTCTCGCCGCGGACCTGCGCCGTAGCGCCCGTGTCGTCAACCATCTCGATATCGACGGTGTTGGGGTGGATGGAGGCGTCGTCGCCCTTAATGTCAAAGTGATATTCGAGGCCTTGCTCGCGTGCGAGGTCGAAGGCCTGCTTGATGTTTTCATCGTCGGTGTCGAGGCCCAGGATGCCCGCGACGAGCGCGCGGTCGGTGCCGTGGCCGCGGTAGGTGTGGGCGAAGGAGTTCCACAGGCCAAAGGTAACCTTGGTGATGCGGCCCTCGAGCAGGCTGGCGGCCACCTGTGCGCAACGCAGGGCGCCGGCGGTGTGCGACGAGCTGGGGCCGACCATGATGGGCCCCAAGATCTCGAATGCCGAGGTCGTAGCTAGTGTTTGTGGCTTGCCTGCCATATGCGCTCCTGTTCTATCCCGTCGTCCCGAGGGGCGGGGCATAAGGTCGCCTGCTCGGACAGTCCTGACTCGCACGGAGAGCACATTAAGTGCTCTCCGGCTCGTGCGGAACTCGCGATCAACCTTATGCCCCGCCCCTCGGGACTAAGGATACATGGTTGGAGTGCCCGTGCTGCAAAATTCATTAGCTAGTGACGCAGCGTTGGCTCATATCGAAACATCTTCACTACCGGATAAATAAAAAAGAAGTACCGCTTGGGGGCGGTACTTCTTTTGAAAGCGTGTGCGTGTTGTGACCTTGGTGGTTCCCAATTACAGTCCGCAGGCTGCTTTGAGTTCTTCGACTCGGTCGGTTTTTTCCCAGGTGAAGTCGGCGTCTTCTCGGCCGAAGTGGCCGTAGGCTGCCGTCTTCTCGTAGATCGGTCGACGCAGGTCCAGGTCGCGGATGATCGCGCCCGGGCGCAGGTCGAAGGTCTTCTCGACGGCCTCGACGATCTTGTCCTCGGCAACATGCGCAGTACCGAAGGTGTCAACCATGATAGACAGCGGCTTGGACACGCCGATGGCGTAGGCCAGCTCGACCTCGCAGCGGTCGGCCAGGCCGGCGGCCACCACGTTCTTGGCGACCCAGCGCGCGGCGTATGCGGCGGAGCGGTCGACCTTGGTGCAGTCCTTGCCGCTAAAGGCGCCGCCGCCGTGACGGCCGTAACCGCCGTAGGTGTCGACGATGATCTTACGGCCGGTGAGGCCCGTGTCGCCCATGGGGCCGCCCACGACAAAGCGACCGGTGGGGTTCACATAGATGTTGGCGTTGTCCCACGGCATGTTCTCAGCAGCCATGACGGGGGTGATGACGTGCTCGATGAGGTCGTCCTTGATCTTGCCCATGTCCTCGATCTCGGCTGCGTGCTGCGTGGAGATGACGATGGTCGTGACCTCGACGGGCTTGCCGTCCTCGTAGCGCACCGTGACCTGGGTCTTGCCGTCGGGGCGCAGGTAGGGCAGGGTGCCGTCGTGGCGCACGGCGGCCAGGCGCTCGGCCAGGCGGCTCGCCAGGTAGTGCGGCATGGGCATGAGGGTCTTGGTCTCGTTGGAGGCATAGCCAAACATCATGCCCTGGTCGCCGGCGCCGATCAGGTCGATCGGGTCGGTGGTGGCGCCGGTCTGGGTCTCAAACGACTCGTCGACGCCCTGGGCGATATCGGGGGACTGCTCGTGAATGAGGCTCATAACGCCGCAGGTATCGCAGTCAAAGCCGAACTTTGCGCGGTTGTAGCCAATACGGCGGATAACGCCACGGGCAATCTCCTGCACGTCGACGTAGGCCTGGGTGCGGATCTCGCCGGCAACGATGACGGTGCCGGTGGTCACGAGAGTCTCGCAGGCGCAGCGGACGTTCTCAACGTTGGCGGGCACGCCGTTGGGCGCAATGTAGCCCTGCTCCTGCAGCTCTATTTCTTTAGCGAGGATTGCGTCGAGGACGGCGTCGCTGATCTGATCGGCGATCTTATCGGGATGACCTTCGGTCACCGACTCCGACGTAAATACAAAGGACCCGTGTTGGGGTGGGATGGAACGAAGCTCTTCTGGCATGATTGCCCCTTTCAAAATACGTGTCCCGGCGACCGTTACCATTCCGCCGAGCTCTATATGTAAGGGCACATCATATCGCGTTAATCGAATATTCACACCCTTTCCGCACCTACTCATTGGGGGCAGACTTAAATGAGTAGCCGGGTGCTTATTGGGTGGTCATTTAAGTCTGTCCCCAATGAGTAGGTCGGTGCCCTTTGTGCGGAGGTTGCTTTGTTGCTTTATACTGATGCGGTTAGACATCCATCCTGCAATCGAGGAGATTTCCATGGCATCAGACGTTCGCGTCCGCTTTGCACCCTCACCCACGGGCAAGCTGCACATCGGCGGCGCCCGCACCGCTATCTATAACTGGGCTTTTGCCCGTGCAAACGGCGGCACGTTCATCCTGCGCATCGACGACACCGACCCCACCCGTTCCACCGACGAGAACACGCAGATCATTCTGCGCGCCATGCGTTGGCTGGGCTTGGACTGGGACGAGGGCCCCGAGGTGGGCGGCGACTATGGCCCCTACGCACAGACCGAGCGCCTAGACCTGTACAAGCAGGCCGCCCAGAAGCTCTGGGACGAGGGCAAGGCCTATCCCTGCTTCTGCACCAAGGAGCAGCTCGACGCCGATCGCAAGGCCGCCCAGGAGCGCAAGGATCCCTTCCAGGGCTATCAGCGCCGCTGCCGCGATCTTGATCCCGAGGAGGCACGCCGCCGCATCGAGGCCGGCGAGCCCTACGTCTTGCGCATCAAGGTGCCCGAGGACCGCGGCGACGTCCGTATCCACGACGCCGTTCACGGCGAGGTGACCTTCGACGCCAAGGAACTCGACGACTTTGTCATCTTCCGCTCCGATGGCACGCCCACGTATAACTTCGCGACCGTCGTCGACGACGCCATGATGAAGATTACCCACGTCATCCGCGGCGACGACCACCTGTCCAACACCCCGCGCCAGGTCATGGTCTACGAGGCCCTCGGCGCGCCCGTGCCCACGTTCGCCCACATCTCCATGATCTTGGGTGCCGACGGCAAGAAGCTTTCCAAGCGCCACGGTGCCACCTCGGTGGAGGAGTACCGCGACGCCGGTTACCTGTCCGACGCCTTCGTCAACTATCTGGCGCTGCTCGGCTGGTCGCTCGACGGCGAGACCACGATCATCCCGCGCGATGTCCTGGCCAGCAAGTTCTCGCTCGACCGCATCTCCAAGAACCCGGCTACCTTCGACCCCAAGAAGCTCGACTGGGTCAATGCTGAGTACATCAACGGCATGTCCGACGCTCAGTTTGCCGACGAGATCATGGTCCCCGAGCTGCACGAGGCAGGCCTCATCGAGGGTAACGTCGAGTACGGCGAGGATTGGATCGATGCGCTTGCCGCCATCGTCAAGCCGCGCACCAAGATGCCGGCCGATGCCGTGACTGTCGCCGCTCCCATCTTTGCCACGGCCGAGACGCTCGAGTATGACGAGAAGTCCGTCAACAAGGGTCTGGCCAAGGAAGGCATGGGCGCCATTCTGGATGCCGCCAAGGCCGCGCTCGTGGGCGTGGACGAGTGGACGGCTGCCAACATCGACGCCGCGCTTGAGCCGCTGCCCGAGCTGATGGACCTCAAGAAGCGCGTGGTGTTCCAGGCCGTGCGCGTCGCCGTTTGCGGCAACATGGTGAGCCCCCCGCTGGGCGAGACCATGGCGCTCGTCGGCCGCGACGACTGCCTGGCGCGCATCGACCGCGCCCGCACGATGGCGCTGTAGCAGCTGCGTAAACGCATGTATCCGAGCCCCGTTCACCCGAGCGGGGCTCTTGTTTCTAAAGACGTATGGGATGGGAGGTACAGAGACCATGGCCGAGCAACTGTCGCTGTTTGGTTCGCCGGAACCGGAGGAAGCTCCGAAGTCCGCGGCCCCTGCTGTCGCCCCGGCGCAGCCTGAGCCCGTCGTCGCCTTCGCAAGCGTGGTCCTGGACATTCCCGCCCGTGCTCTCTCCGAGCCATTCGCCTACGGCATCCCCGAGCCCCTTGCCAACGATGCCCGGATCGGCTCCACCGTCCTAGTTCATTTTGGCAACCGTGCCGCCGCAGGCTATATCGTCGATATCGCGCCCGAGCTGGCCGATCTGCAAGGTAACGATGCTCTCGATCCCGCGCGTATCAAGTCTATCGAGGCTATCCTCAGCAAGCCGCTCTTTACCGCCGAGGCTGCCCGCATTGCGCGCTGGATGAGCCGCGAGTACGTCGCGACGCTTTCCGAGTGTCTGCGCCTGTTCTTGCCTCCGGGCGGCAGCCCGCGCGTGGTCAAGGGCGATGACGGCGCATGGTCGGTTGAGCGCCCCGCCGTCAAGCCTATTCAAAACCGCTGGGTCATGCTTACGCCCGAAGGCTTTGACTACACGCCGCCCAAGACCGCGGTCCGCCAGCGCCAGCTCATCGAGGCGCTTCAGTGCGGCCCCGTTACGACGCGCGACCTCAACCTGCTCTACAACAGCATGTCGGCGACCATTAAGGCGCTCGAAAAACGCGGCGTCGTGGTGGTGGAGGAGCGTCGCGCCTGGCGTGGCTGCAGCGAGCAGACTACGCTGTCCTCCGCGAGCGGCAAAGCGCCGGTCTCGCTTACCAACGGCCAGCAGCAGGCCCTCGCGCAGATTGAGCGTGCCCGCCTGGACGCCCATGGCGACGTGGTCCTTGTCGATGGCGTCACCGGATCCGGCAAAACCGAGGTCTACCTCTCGGCGATTGAGCGCGTGCTGGCGGCCGGCCGTTCGGCCTGCGTGCTCGTGCCCGAGATCTCGCTGACGGCCCAGACCGTCGGCCGCTTTCGCTCGCGTTTTGGCGAGACGGTCGCTGTGTTCCATTCGCGACTTTCTGCTGGTGAGCGTCTGGACCAGTGGGATATGGTCGCCAGCGGTGCCGCGCGTGTGGTCGTGGGCGCCCGCTCGGCGCTCTTTTGCCCGCTCAGCGACTTGGGTCTTATCATCATCGACGAGGAGCACGAGACCAGCTATAAGCAGGGCTCCAGTCCGCGCTACCATGCGCGCGAGGTGGCGGCCGAGATGGCGCGTCGGTATCGCTGCCCGCTCGTGTTGGGTTCGGCCACCCCTTCTGCCGAGGCCCTCGACCGCTGCCGCCGCGGCACGTACAACGGAGCAACCTGGACGCGCGTCGAGATGCCCGAGCGCCCGGGACACGCCGTGTTGCCCACAGTCCGCATTGCCGACCTACGCCGCGAGTTCTCGCACGGCAGCCGATCAATGTTCTCAAAACCGCTGATGGAGGGCCTGGAGCGTGTAGTCGAGCGCCGCGAGAAGGCCGTGCTGCTGCACAACCGTCGCGGCTTTGCGCCGTTTCTGATGTGCCGCGAGTGCGGCTGCGTCCCCACCTGCAACCACTGCTCAACCGCGCTCACGTATCACGAGCGCACGCACACGCTGCAGTGCCACACCTGCGGATCGTCCTGGCGCGTGCAGCCCTATCCGGCGCCCACGAGTAGCTGTCCCAAGTGCGGCAGTCGCTACCTGGCTAAAATGGGCCTGGGTACGCAGCAGATCGAGGACGCCCTGCACCAGATGCTGCCCGACGACGTCGCCATCATTCGTATGGACGCCGATTCCACGCGTGGCAAGGACGCGCACAAAAAACTACTCGAGCAGTTCGATGCCGCCGATTGCGCGGTGCTGCTGGGTACCCAGATGATTGCAAAGGGCCTCGACTTTCCCGAGGTCACGCTTGTGGGCGTGGTCAATGCCGACTTTGCCTTGAAGCTGCCCGATTTTAGAGCAGGGGAGCGTGCCTACGATCTGCTTGAGCAGGTGGCGGGCCGCGCCGGCCGCGGCGATCGCCCTGGCGAGGTCATCATCCAGACCTATCTGCCCGAGGACCCGGTTATTCGCGCCGTTGTCGAGCACGACCGTTCGATCTTTACCGACTACGACCTGGACCAGCGCCGCGACGCACTTTATCCGCCGTTCGTGCGCCTGGTCAACATTTTGGTGTGGTCGGCTAATCGAGATAACGCGCAGGACTACATTGGGCGCATCGCAAAGCTCCTCAAGCGTCGCTGGCATGCCGCCGCGCCCGAATTTTTGCGGGTGGGGAGCGCCGTGCCCCAGGTGCTTGGTCCGGCTTCGTGTGTAATCGAGAGAGCCAAGGACCGTTACCGTTTCCATCTGCTTGTGAAGTCGCCGGTAGGGTACCATGTCTCTGATGATATCGACGCCTGCCTTAAAGAGGTGGGCTCCGTGCGCGGCGTGAGCGTGAGCGTTGACGTCGACGCCTATGATTTGATGTAACAACCCGAAAGGATGGCCATGGAAGCCAACGGAATCGTACTGTCGCCCGACCCTCGTCTGCGCCAGGAGTGCGCCGTCATCGAGGAGATCACTCCGGCGATCGAGGCGCTTGCCGAGAAGATGAAGAAGATGATGTTCGAGAACGGTGGATGCGGCCTGGCCGCCCCGCAGATCGGTGAGCTTATTCAGCTCGTCACCATCGACTGCGACTACAGCGACAAGAACGACTACGACCCGTACGTGCTCATCAACCCTGTCATTGTTGAGCAGAGCGACCATCTGGTGCCGTATAGCGAGGGCTGCCTGTCCATCCCCGGCATTAGCTGCGAGATCGAGCGCCCCGACCATGTCGTCGTCGAGGCGTATGACCTGGACGCTAACCTGATTCGCTACGAGGCTACGGGCGACCTGTTCTGCGTGTGCCTGCAGCACGAGATCGATCACCTGCACGGCAACACCATGTTCGAGCGACTGAAGCCGATGCAGAGGATCAAGGCCGTCAAGGAGTACCAGGACGCCCTGGCCCGCGGCGCTCGACCGGGCGAGACGGAGTAGGTTTGTCCGTCCCCGGGGCGCCCGCCTATATCATCCCGTGCTCAAACATTCTCGCTGCGCTGCGAAACTGCGCGCGGGACGATATAGGCGGGCGCCCCGGGGACTACGTTGACGCTGCTTGTCTCGCCCGGGTGCCGTTGGGTCAGGGATAGGCGTCTTCGCTGATAGGTGCTTTGTTGGGGGGCTGCTTTTATGCGGCTCTTTCTTTGTTTTTGGGTATATTTGTCTTTGTTGAACTGTTCTTGCGGCTGGGTGCGCTTGCGACCTGGAACGCTTCTTTTGTAGCCGTCTCGGCTCGTTGTTGAGAGGAGACTTACTTTTATGCGTATTGTGTTTATGGGTACGCCTGATTTTGCTGTGCCTTCGCTGACTTCGCTTGTTGAGTCTGGGAATGAGATTGCGCTCGTAATTACTCGTCCCGATGCTGTTCGTGGGCGTGGTAAGAAGCTTGAGCCGTCTCCTGTTAAGGCCAAGGCGCTTGAGCTGGGGTTGCCGGTTGTTGAGGCCAACCGTATGACGCCTGAGGTTGTTGAGACGCTCCAGGCTGCCCAGGCTGATATTTTCTGTGTGGCTGCCTATGGCTGCATTTTGCCTGATGAGGTGCTGCATATGGCGCCGCTTGGTATTGTGAATGTTCATGCTTCGCTGCTGTCTCGTTGGCGTGGCGCTGCTCCCATTCAGCGTGCCATTCTTGCTGGTGACGAGGTTGCTGGCGTTTCCATTATGCGCATTGGGCATGGCGTGGATACCGGCGCTTATTGTGCCCAGGCGTCTACGTCGGTTACCGGTAAGCATGCCGAGGCGCTCACGATGGAGCTTGGTGAGCTTGGCGGTAAGTTGCTTGCCGATACACTTCCTTCGCTTGCCGATGGCTCGGCTGTTTGGACTGAGCAGGATGAGTCGCTCGTCACTCATGCCGCCAAGATTTCCAAGCAGGAGATGCGTCTTGATCCGCAGATGGCGGCGCTCGATTGCGTTCGTCATGTGCTCGCTTCGTCCGATACCGCGCCTGCTCGTTGCGTGATTGCTGGCAAGACGGTTCGCGTGCTCGATGCTGCGCCGGCCGATGTGTTGCTTGGCGAGGGCGCTGTTGCCGTCAAGAGCAAGCGTGTTTACCTGGGCCTTTCCGATGGCGCTGTTGAACTGCTCGAGGTTAAGCCCGATGGTAAGCGTGCTATGGCTGCTTCTGCCTGGGCTGCCGGCCTGCAGGGTGCCGAACTTAGGTGGGGCGTACTGTCATGAGCAAGTTGTCTCCCGCGCGCAAGCTTGCGCTCGACGTGTTGATGGAGGCCGATCGCCGCGGTATGTACGCACGCGACGTGTTGTCTTCCCGTGCTTCCGCCAAGGCCATTGACCAGCGCGATTCCGCTTTTGCCGCTCGTCTAGCGCTCGGTGTCGCCGCCACGCAGGGCGTTTTGGATGAGTTGCTCGATCAGTTTCTCGATAAGCCCAAAAAGGTCGCGCCGCGCGTTCGTATGGCGCTTCGTATCTCGGCCTTCGAGATGCTCTACCTGCATACGCCGGGCCGCGTTGCCGTGAGCCAGGGTGTTGAGCTGGTGCGCAGCGGTGCTAAGTCTGCTGCGGGCCTGGCAAACGCGGTGCTGCACAAGGTTGCGGACAACGTTGAGGACTTTGCCACGGCATCCGACGTGGATGAGTCCGAGCGCCGTTTGGTTCGCCTGTCTCGTTTGATGGGTCTTCCTCGCTGGCTGTGCGCTCGCATTATGGCGTCGTTCGATACGCCCGAGGGCGTGCTCAACTTTGCCGGTAATCTTGCGCCCGCGCCGCTTGCTCTGCACGAGAATGCGTTTGCGACTAAAGCCGACCCGTATATCTCGCAGCTCGTTGCGCCTGTCTTCCCGGGCTGTCATGCTCCTGTCGATGCGCAGGTCGCGGTTGCGTCGGGTGTGTTTGAGCGTGCTGCCGCGGTTGCCTCGGACCTCAACGCTCAGCTCATCGCTACTGCGGCGACGCGTCCCGGTCGTTGCCTGGAGATTGGCGCCGGTCGCGGCACTAAGACCTATGTGATGATGTGCCAGGCCAAACGTGCCGGTTACAAGCGTCAGCATACTGCGCTCGATCTGCATGATCGCAAGTGCGATCAGAATCTCGCGCGCCTGCACAAGGCGGGTATCTCAGGTGTTCGTACGGTGTCAGGCGATGCCTGCGAGCTCAATGAGGTGCTTACGTCGTTTGATGCCATGCTTGGCGAGCCTGCCCTGTTCGACACGGTGTTTATCGATGCGCCGTGCTCTGGCACCGGCACCATGCGCCGTCATCCCGAGATTCCGTGGCGTCTGTCCGAGAACGACGTTACGACTGAGCTGCCCCGCCTGCAGCTGACGATGCTCAAGGAAGCAGCCGCGCGCGTGGCTGCCGGCGGTGAGCTTATCTATGCCACCTGCTCGGTTTTTGATGAAGAGAACACGCAGGTCGTGGATGCCTTCCTGGCCTCTCCCGAGGGCGCCGGCTTTTCCGTGGCGCCGCTCTCCGAAGCCCAGATTCTGCAGCTGCCCGAGTTCGCCCAAGCCAAGAAGCTCATCTCCGTTCGCCAAAACGACCGCGGCCTCTTCCAAAGCGTCCCCGTAAACGCTGACTCCTATGACGGCCACTTCTGCGCCCGCCTGGTCCACAAGTAACCACTAAGTTGCGGTGAAATAGGGATTGAATAGCGGCTTCTACTCGCCAAACAGTCCTTATTTCACCGCAACTCAGAAGGTCATGCGTGCGGAGATCGCAATGGCGGTAAAGAGTGGTGATAAAAGCCCCGTCTCTTACTTGCTGTAATCAAAAGCAGGGCGGTTTACGGGGCTAGATTGGTGATGTCCGACCATAGCAAAAATGACCTAAATAAAACCGACGCTCCTATAAGTTGTCAAGAGGCAGTTTGCGGGAGCGCTCTCTCCA
>UQNC01000061.1 GCA_900542175.1 uncultured Collinsella sp.
CCGTTGCCGCGCCCCGCAGTGCCCGCTTCCCCCGAGAACAATTATCAGTGCAGGTCAGAACTGTGGCGCATTTGGTCGTGCTTCGCCTCCTGCAAAAAGCCTACTCACTCAGTTTTTTCTGTTAGAAGATCGCCGCGAGGGAAAGCAGCTCTCCTACGGCTGTTGACGTTTGCCCAGATAAAACCTGCCAAAATAAACCCGTCCCTTTTTGGTCGGTGTGGGTTTTTGGACGCTTGCCCGACGAGAGTGGATAATCTCCCACTTTGAGCGCGAACATGGGCCAAAAACGGGAGATTATCCACTCTCGTGGTGAGCGGGCTCTTGTGTCGATTCATTCCCTTTTTAGTAGGCTGTGCTTGCACTTTAGCGTGCGACAGCGGATAATGCCGAGCACTCGACAATACGCTTATTGCTCTTTCTATAGATTGAGGAGGCCCCTATGGCCATGGAATTCAAACGCAAGTTGCCGATCCCCATGGAGATCCGCGAGGAAATGCCACTTTCTGCCGAGCTTACCGCCAAAAAGCAGGCATTTGACGCCGAGGTCGCCAAAGTCTTTACCGGCGAGGACGCACGCAAGGTGCTTATCATCGGTCCGTGCTCTGCCGACCGCGAGGACTCGGTGCTTGAGTACATGAACCGACTGGCCAAGACCGCCGAGGAGGTCAAGGACAAGCTCATCATCATTCCGCGCGTCTATACCAACAAGCCGCGCACCAAGGGCACCGGCTACAAGGGTCTGCTGCACAACCCCAACCCCGAGGCTCCCGACGACCTGCTCGAGGGCGTCAAGGCCATCCGCCACATGCACCTGCGCGTCATCGAGGAGACGGGCTTCTTCACCGCTGACGAGATGCTCTACCCGTCCAACTACCAGTACCTCGTCGACTTGCTGAGCTACGTTGCCGTGGGCGCGCGCTCGGTCGAGAACCAGGAGCATCGCCTGGTGTCGAGCGGCATTTCGGTACCCGTGGGCATGAAGAACCCCACTGCCGGCTCCACCACCGTCATGCTCAACTCCATCTACGCCGCCCAGGCGCACCAGAGTTTTATCTTCCGCAACTGGGAGGTCGAGTGCGACGGCAATCCGCTCGCGCACGCCGTCATGCGCGGCTACATTGGCCTCGACGGCCGCACCTACCCTAACTACCACTACGAGCATCTGGAGCGTCTTGCCGAGCGCTACACCGAGCACGCCGGTTATGCCAACCCAGCGGCGGTCATCGACTGCAACCATGACAACTCGGGCAAGCGTCCGCTGGAGCAGTATCGCATTTGCAAGGAGGTGCTCGACAGCTGCCGCCGCAACGAAGCCATCTCCAGGCTGGTCAAGGGCTTTATGATCGAGTCCTACCTTGAGGACGGCAACCAGCCGGTCGACGGCGGCGTCTTTGGCAAGTCGATCACCGATCCGTGCCTGGGCTGGGAAAAGACCGACTACCTCATTCACGAGATCGCGGAACGTATTTAGTTACGCGGGTTTACCAACCCGCGTAACGGCGCTCGCTGTCCGCCCTCTACCTGCGGCGTTGTCTTGCTCCAGGGGCACTCATTGGGGACGTACTTAAATGAGTAGTCGTTGGGGACGTTCTTGTTTGACTAGTCGTTTAAGAACGTCCCCAATGACTACCTTTCAAACCTGGCAGTTAGGGACGTTCCTTATCTGCCGGCACTTGGGGACACTCCTTGCATCGGCTGACGCGGTTTGCTCGCTGGCATTGCTAGATTTTTTGGCGTTCTCTAAGTCCTGTGGGCAAAAAATGGCAAATATGAGTACTGTTGCTAGCGTAGTATCATATCGATCTTACAAGATAATAGACACAACAGTAAATATGTTCATTAACGTTGGCACACAGAAGCATGCTACCGGGCATTTTGATCAATTTGAAGGCATATCTAGGCCGCAATGAGGTCGTTTGGGGCAGTTTTGGCTGTTACTAAAAAGGTGACAGTACTCATATTTGCCATTTTTTGTCCACGGGGCCTTGAGGGAGGGCGTCAATCAGGTCCCAGGGGAGGCGGTTCGAGGGCTGCAAAACAAAAACGGGGACGCAGATTGTCCTGCGTCCCCGTTCTCGGGCGTTATTCGTTCCTTGCGACAGAATTTACGCCGCTTCGTCGAACTGCGAGTTGTACAGGTCGGCGTAGAAGCCGCCTTGGGCGAGCAGTTCGTCGTGCGTGCCCTTCTCGACGATGTCGCCGTCGCGAATTACCAAGATCACGTCGGCGTTGCGGATCGTGGACAGGCGGTGCGCGATGACAAAGCTGGTACGGCCCTGCATCAGTGCATCCATGGCACGCTGGATGAGCTCCTCGGTGCGGGTATCGACGTTGGAGGTCGCCTCGTCCAGAATCAGCGCCGGGCGGTCGGCCAAAATGGCACGGGCGATGGTCACGAGCTGGCGCTGACCCTGCGACAGGTTAGTGCCCTCCTCGTTAATCATAAAGTCGTAGCCACCGGCGAGCGTATGGATAAAGTGGTCGCAGCGTGCGGCGCGTGCAGCGGCTTCGACCTCGGCATCGCTCGCGTCGGGGCGTCCGTAGCGGATGTTCTCGCGGATGGTGCCGTTAAACAGCCAGGTATCCTGCAGCACCATGGCAAACTCGCCGCGCAGCGCCGCGCGATCCCAGTCGCGCACGTCGACGCCCTCGACACGCAGCGAGCCGCCGTCCACGTCGTAGAAGCGCTGCAGCAGCTTAATGAGCGTGGTCTTGCCGGCGCCGGTGGGGCCGACGATGGCGATGGTCTGGCCGGGCTGTGCCTCGCAGCTAAAGTCGTGGATGATGGTCTTGTCGGGCGTGTAGCCAAACTTGACATGGTCGAACTCCACGTGACCGGGGCGCTTTTCGGGAATCTGCGCGTCGGCCTTCTGCTCCTCCTCGGGCGCGGCCAAAAACTCAAAGACGCGCTCGGTGGCAGCGGCCATCGACTGCATCGTGTTGCTCACGTTGCCCAGCTGCTGCACGGGTTGCGTAAAGTTGCGAACGTACTGGATAAAGCTCTGAATATCGCCAGGCGTGGCATTGCCGGTCAGCGCGAGCTGCGCGCCCACCACGACGACGCCCACGTAGCCCATGTTGCCCACCAAGCTCATAAGCGGCATCATCAGGCCCGACAGGAACTGCGAGCGCCAGCCACTAATAAAGAGGCGGTCGTTTTGACGGTCGAACTCCTCGATCGAGGCCTCGGCGCGGTCGAACACCTGAATGACATTCTGGCCGGCAAAGTCCTCCTCGATAATGCCGTTGACGGTGCCCAGGACTTGCTGTTGCTCGCGGAAGTACGGCTGCGAGAAGTGAATCATTACGGTCAGGATAATCGCGGCGGCCGGCAGCGTGAGCACGGTAACGCCGGTGAGCGGCAGGCTGATCGAAAGCATCATGACGAGCACGCCGACAATCTGCGTCACCGACGTGATGAGCTGTGTCACGCTCTGGTTGAGCGACTGGCCGAGCGTGTCGACGTCGTTGGTGATGCGGCTGAGCACGTCACCCTTGCTGTGTCCGTTAAAGTAGCTCATCGGCACGACGGCGATCTTGGCGGCGATCTCCTTGCGCATGCGGTAGCAGATCTTTTGCGTGACGCCGGTCATGAGCCAGCCCTGGATGAGGCTGCAGACAGAGCTTGCCAGATACAGGCAGAGCAAAAAGCCGAGCGTCTTGGCGATCCAGGCAAAGTCGACATCGCCGGTACCGTTGACCTTGGCGACCAGGCCCTCGAACAGCTTGGTCGTAACCTGGCCAAGTACTTTGGGCCCCACAATGTTAAAGATGACCGAGCATACGGCAAAGGCGACGGCGGCAAACACGGCAATCTTGTGCTGGCCGATATAGCCGAGCAGCTGCCTCATGGTGCCCTTAAAGTCCTTGGCCTTTTCGCCGCGACGCATGCCGCCCATGCGGCCCATGGGACCACGCTGGCGGGTGGGCTTGGGAATCTGAGTCTTGGTCTCGTCTGCCATTAGCGCTCGCCTCCTTCCGTGACGGCTGCAATTTCTTCTTGGGTAAGCCCCAGCTCCTCGGCGGAAAGCTGCGACTGGGCGATCTCCAGGTACGCCGGGCAGCTGCGCAGCAGCTCCTCGTGCGTACCGGTGCCCACCACGTGGCCGTCGTCGAGCACGATGATCTGGTCGGCGTGCATGATGGTCGCGATGCGCTGGGCCACGACCACGAGCGCAGCGTCGGTGACGTTTTTGGCCAGCTCCTCGCGCAGGCGCGCGTCGGTCTTGTAGTCGAGGGCGCTAAACGAGTCATCGAACACCACGACCTCGGGCTTTTTGGCCAACGCGCGGGCAATGGCCAGGCGTTGGCGCTGACCACCCGAAACATTGGAGCCGCCCTGGCTGATGGGGGAGTCGTAGCCGCCCTCGCGCTCGGCGATAAAGTCCTCGGCCTGGGCGATGCGTGCCGCCTGGCGCATATCATCATCGCTCACCATGTCGCCGGCAAACTTGAGGTTGCTCTCGACGGTGCCCGAGAACAGGCGACCCTGCTGCGGGATGTAACCAATGCGGTGGCGCAGCTCGGAAAGGGTCATGTCGCGCACGTCGATGCCGTCGAGCGAAATGCTGCCGCCCGTGACGTCGTACAGGCGCGGAATCAGCTGCACGAGCGTGGACTTGCCCGAACCCGTTGAGCCAATGATGCCGAGCAACTGGCCGGCATGTGTGGTGAAGTTCACGCCGCTGATGACATCGGCGCGGGCATCGGGATACTGGAAGCTCACGTCGCGGAAAGTGAGCTCACCGTGCGGCGCGCTGGCCGCGGGCAGTTTGGGCGAGGCGGGGTCGTTGATGCTCGTGGGGCAAGTGATGACCTCTTCCACGCGCTCGGCTGCGACCTCGGCACGGGGCAGGATAACCGAAACCATGGTGAGGATCATAAACGCCATGACGATCTGCATGGTATAGGAGATAAACGCCATCATGTTGCCGACCTGCATCACGCCGTCGGACACACCCTGCGCGCCAAACCAGACGATGAGCACGGTGATGCAGTTCATGACGAGCATCATGAGCGGCATCATAAAGCTCATGGCGCGGTTGGTGTAGAGCTGCGTGGTCATCAGATCGAGCGATGCCTTGTCAAAACGCTCGAGCTCATGCTCCTCGCGGTTGAACGAGCGGATGGGCATAAGACCGTCGAGCAGCTCGCGGGCGGTGAGGTTCACGCGGTCCACAAATCTCTGCATCTTTTTGAACTTGGGCATGGTGAGGCCCATGAGCACGCCGACGACGGCCGAGACAGCGATGATGGCCACGGCGATGGTCCACTCCAGGCCGGTGTGGTTGGCCAGGACGCGCATGACGGCGACGATGCCCATGACGGGGGCCATCAGGCACATGCGGATAAACAGGGTTGCGGCCATCTGAATCTGCTGAATGTCGTTGGTGCAGCGGGTGATGAGCGAGGCCTGGCTAAACTTGCCCACCTCGGCCGGCGAGAAGTGCATAACCTTGTTGAAGGTCTCGCGGCGCAGGTCGCGGGCGATGGAGCAGGCGGTGCGCGAGGCCACGGCACCGGTCAGGATGGTGGCGACCAGCGACACCAGACACAGACCAAACATCGTGGTCGCCATGCGGCCCAGGTAGGCGTTCTGCACGTCGGCGGGGTCGATACCCTGTGCCTTGTACTCGTCCTGCACATAGCTCACGGCGCGTTGGGTCACGATGGAGCCCGACATGGAGCCCATTTTGTCCGCCATACCGTTGGCGCCCTCGACGAGCTTGCCTTGGTCGATTAGGCCGCCTTCAACGCCTAGACGCAGGCTCTTCATGGTGATCTTGCCGCCGTCGGCATCAATCTGCTTTTGCATGCTCTGCGCGGCTGCAGCCTTTTGCTGTATTTCGGCGAGCTGCTCGGGCGTCATCGCTGCCATCTGCTCGGGGGTGGGCATGGCCTGAGCGGCACCGCCATCGCTTGCCTCGGTGGATGCGCCGGTTATGTCGCCCATGGAGTCGGCGTCGATGCCCTGGTTGAAGGCGAGCACGACGGTCTCGGGCAGGCTCATGATATCAGCGAGCTTGCTGCCGTCGGCGCGCTCATCCTCGGTTCCCCTGTACGTGCGAATACCGTTTTTGTCTGCCCTGCCAAACGCAGCTTCTACCGTCTTGGCGTCCTTGGCGCTCATAAAGAGTTCGAGGTCGTCGAGCGATTCGGTGCGAATGGTGTCGGGCACGGGCGAGGCGATGCCGCCTTGCTGCACGCCCACGTCGACGATGTCGCTCATGTAGGTAGGCAGTGCCAGATCGGCGTTGCAGCTGATTACGATGAGTACGATAGCTGTAAACAGTGCCAGGATATGCTTTTTAAAGAGCTTGAGAATCCTCACTTGGCATCTCTCCTTTCTTGATTGCGATCGATAATTTCGTTGGCACGCCTAAGAAGGCGCACCATCTCTTGGGTATCTGTTTCGCCGAGCTGCTCGAGGAAAGCTGCGGTGCGGTCCTCGAATTCCCGACGTTTGATTTCGAGAACCTGGAATCCCTTGTCGGTCACTGTGACGTGTACGCGACGACGGTCAGTCTTTGAGTGCTCGCGCTCAATCCAACCCTTGGCCTCGAGGGCGCGCAAGATATTGGCGATGCGGGCGCTCGAGACCCAGGCGCGATCGGCGAGTTCGCTCGGCGTGAGCGAACCGCCAGCGAGCATGAGGGCGCGCATGACGGCCATCTCGCCGCTGAGGGCTTTGTCCACAAAGCGCGAAACGCGCTGGTGAATGCCGCCAAACTCGATAAGGAGTTGATGCCCAAGCTCATGGAAATCGGTATCTTCCACCGAAAGCCCCTAATACTAGAAACTATTTTCGGTAGAAGATGATACCCCCGTCTAACCGTTCCATTCGGTAGATTTTTGGAACATACCTAGAAAACTGTCTTCGTGGGCATTTCGCGCTCCCGCTCCGCCGAAAAGTAGAGTTCTAGGTACGTCCCAACCGTCTACTCATAGGCACTTTACCCTGCTAAAGCTGGCATAACAGCTAGAGTGTAGGACGTATAAAGGCAAGGGGAAATATCAAACAATTCGGTGAACGGTAGCTGATGGCGGGAGCGTTTCCTGCGGATTTGTTAAAAACGGACTTATGTTACAAAAAAAGAAACATATAACAGCCCTGATGAAGGGGATGGCTATGTTATCCTTCACAAACGGGTGAAATCTTGGGTTTAGGGTTGCAAGACCAAGGTGGATAAACGTTTTCCTTGTGCTAATGCGCAGCGGAAAGCGAATGAAGCCGGTCATGCAGGTCTAACATTCAAGAATTCAATAAGCAGCGGTGTGAGAGAGCGCCGCATTACACGTAACTAGGAGCGTGGTTACATAATGCAGGAGGCATGGGAAGGCTTCAAGGAAGGCATCTGGACGGGAGAGGTTGACGTCCGAGACTTCATTCAGAAGAACTACACCCCCTACGAGGGCGACGAGTCGTTCCTCGCTGGTCCGACCGAGCGTACCAAGGAGCTGTGGGGCGAGGTACTCGACCTGCTGCTCAAGGAGCGTGAGCAGGGCGGCGTCCTTGATATGGACACCAAGACCGTCACGGGCATCGTGAGCCATCCCGCTGGCTACATCGATAACGCCCATCGCGACAAGGAGACCATCGTCGGTCTCCAGACCGACGAGCCGCTCAAGCGTGCACTGCACGTCAATGGCGGCATTCGTATCGCTTGCCAGGCTGCCCGCCAGCACGGCTACGAGATCGATCCGGATGTTGTCGAGCGCTATACCTTTGAGCGCAAGACCCACAACGCCGGCGTCTTCGATGTCTACACTCCCGAGATGCGCGCCTGCCGCTCGGCTCACATCATCACCGGCTTGCCCGACGGCTATGGCCGCGGCCGCATCATCGGCGACTACCGTCGTGTTGCCCTGTACGGTGTCGACTACCTGATCAAGGACAAGGAGGCCCAGAAGGCTTCCACCCCGACGGTCATGACCGCCGACAACATCCGCGATCGTGAGGAGCTGCAGGAGCAGATTCGCGCCCTCGGCGAGCTCAAGATGATGGCCGAGACCTATGGTTTCGATATTTCCAACCCTGCTACCAACACGCAGGAGGCTATCCAGTGGATGTACTTCGCCTACCTCGCTGCCGTCAAGGAGCAGAACGGCGCCGCTATGTCCATCGGCCGTACCTCTACGTTCATCGACATCTACGCTGAGCGCGACCTTGCCAACGGTACCTTCACCGAGGAGCAGATCCAGGAGTTCGTGGATCACTTCATCATGAAGCTCCGCATGGTCAAGTTTGCCCGTACCCCCGAGTACCAGGCCCTGTTTACCGGCGATCCGCAGTGGGTCACCGAGTCCATCGGCGGCATGGGTGTTGACGGCCGTACGCTCGTTACCAAGATGAGCTACCGCTACCTGCACACGCTCGAGAACATGGGCACCAGCCCCGAGCCCAACATGACCGTTCTGTGGTCGACCCGTCTGCCCGAGAACTTCAAGAAGTTCTGCGCCAAGACTTCTGTCGCCAGCTCCTCGATTCAGTACGAGAACGACGACCTCATGCGCGTCTACCACGGCGACGACTACGGCATTGCCTGCTGCGTGTCCTCCATGCGCATCGGCAAGGAGATGCAGTTCTTCGGCGCCCGCGCCAACCTGGCCAAGTGCCTGCTGTACGCACTCAACGGCGGTGTTGACGAGGTCTCCAAGAAGCAGGTCGGCCCCAAGTATCGCGCCGTCGAGGGCGATACGCTCGATTACGACGACGTTGTGGCCAAGTACAACGACATGATGAAGTGGCTCGCTGGCGTGTACGTCAACTCGCTGAACATCATCCACTACATGCACGACAAGTATTGCTACGAGCGCATCCAGATGGCTCTGCACGACAAGCACGTGCACCGCTGGTTCGCTACGGGCATTGCTGGCCTTTCCGTCGTGGCTGACTCCCTGTCCGCCATCAAGTACGCCAAGGTCCACCCCGTCCGCGACGAGAACGGCATCATTGTCGACTTCGAGACCGAGGGCGAGTTCCCCAAGTACGGTAACGACGACGACCGCGTCGACCAGATCGCTCACGACGTTGTGCACCAGTTCATGGAGTACATCCGCATGAACGACACCTACCGCAACTCCGTGCCCACGACCTCGGTTCTGACCATCACCTCCAACGTCGTGTACGGCAAGAAGACCGGTTCTACGCCTGATGGCCGCAAGGCTGGCCAGCCCTTCGCCCCGGGTGCTAACCCCATGCACAAGCGCGATAGCCACGGCGCCATCGCTTCGCTGTCTTCGGTTTCCAAGCTCCCGTTCCGCGATGCTCAGGACGGCATCTCCAACACCTTCTCCATCATCCCGGGCGCGCTCGGCAAGGAGGACCAGGTGTTCTTTGGTGATATCGACCTTGATCAGCTGGGCGAGTAACTATTGTTAGTGCTATACTAACAATAACGATTACTGATTAGCGCGCCGGTTTCGGCCGGCGCCTATCAATCGAAGGAGACACATTATGAAGGTTTCTGAAGTTTCCGAGACTCAGGCCGATAACCTGGTCCACATGCTCGACGCTTACGCCGAGAAGGGTGGTCACCACCTGAACATCAACGTCTTCAACCGTGAGACGCTGCTCGACGCTCAGGCTCACCCCGAGAAGTACCCGCAGCTGACCATCCGCGTTTCCGGCTATGCCGTGAACTTCCACACGCTCACCAAGGAGCAGCAGGACGAGGTCATTTCGCGTACCTTCCACGACAAGTTCTAAAGGGACTCAACTCCCACCGGAGGCCCGGTAAGGCCTACGCACTTTGCCTCTCAAACGTCCTCGCCGCTTCGCGGCTGCGGAATGTTTGCGAGACAAAGTGCTCCCGGCCTTGCCGGGTCTCCTGCGTTGTCGCCCTTTAGGGAACTACGCTAAATTATATGGTGTCCTCGGACATGCAAGAAGCCCTCGCTGCGCACTTCGTGCGGCGAGGGCTTCTT
>UQNC01000062.1 GCA_900542175.1 uncultured Collinsella sp.
TTTATTCAGTCCAAGTTTCGGGGCGCAGTTCACAGGCACCTTTGTGGTGGTTTTTGTTTAAGCGCCGGCGATGAGGAGATTTGGGCGGGCGTCGTCGGTGGCCTCGGCGATTGAGGTGGCGACGGCGTGATGAGGGTCACGGTCCATCACGATGGAGTCGACGTCGGCAAGCTCGGCAAAGCGGTACATGCCACGTCCGTTAACCTTGCTGGCGTCCATGAGGGCGACGCTTTGATGGGCTGCGGCGATCATGGCTGTTTTGGTCTCGGCCATCTGCGGAAAGTCGGTGGTAAAGCCGCAGCCGGGAACAAAAGCGCCAGGGCACATGACGGCAAGGTCGGCGTGGACCATTTGGAGCGCCTGCATGGTAAGTGGGCCGTACAGATAGCGATGACCTTTGCGCAGTGCCCCGCCCAGCATGACGACATCGACCGAGGGCATGCTCTCGTCGATATAATCGGCGATGGTAATGTCGGCCGTGATAACGGTGATGCCGTCGCGCTGATCGAGGAGTCGGACGAACTCGAGCGCCGTGGTGCCCGAGTCTACGAGCAGCGTGCCGCCGTCATTGACGAGCTCGATGGCGCTTTGTGCGATGGCCTGCTTGGCGGCGACATTGACGTTGATGCGGCGATCCTGGGTGGATACGGTCAGCCGCTTCTGGAGCGACACGGCGCCGCCATGCGTGCGGCGCAGCTTGCCGGACTCGGCGAGCGCGTCTAGGTCGGCACGGGCGGTAACGGAGGACACGCCAAAGGTCTGGGCGATTTCCGCCACCTGCACCGAGGCGTTATGCTCGAGCATTTCCATGATGGCAGAACGACGCTCATCGGCGAAAGCTCGGGTTGTTGCATGGGCCATATCCACTCCACTCCATCGTCTGAAATTTGCAGGAATTGTGTTGAGTCCATTTTCGTTCATTTTCTTTTTGAGTAAGAAAACGCCTTTCGATTACTTATCTTTTCTATAAAAGAAAGACGCCGAACGCCCAAAATTCAATATCGAATACGCCCGCTCGGCTCCAATTCCTTCCGTTTACTTTTCAAAAACGACTGTATTGACCTGCACGGGCTCAATATCTCACACATGCAAAGCCGCTGAATTTCATACAATGGTCACAGCAAAACGCAAGGTAAAACGCCTTGTGAACAACTACGCCCGATGTCCAGATGCGGGCGAGGGAGAGGAGCAAACGCTCATGGCACTTGTTACCACCGAAAAGATGCTCAAGGACGCTCAGGCCGGCCACTACGCTGTCGGCGCGTTCAACGTCGAGAACCTCGAGTTTGTTATGGCCGTTCTGGCCGCTGCCGAGGAGACCAAGTCCCCCGTCATCATGCAGACCACCCCGGGCACCATCAAGACCGCTGGCCTGGATTACTTCTACGGCATGGTCAAGGCTGCCGCCGAGCGCGCTTCCGTGCCCGTTGCCCTGCACCTCGATCACGGCGACGGCTATGACCGCTGCATGCAGGCTTTCCGCACCGGCTATACCTCCGTTATGATCGACGGTTCGCACGAGTCCTTCGAGGACAATATCGCTCTGACCAAGTCCGTCGCCGACGCTGGCCGCGCCATGGGCGTGCCCGTCGAGGCTGAGCTTGGCAAGGTTGGCGGCAAGGAGGACGACGGCCCCGCGGTTGAGGGTGAGAGCCCCTACACCGATCCGGCCGAGGCCAAGGAGTTCGTCGAGCGCACTGGCTGCACCTCCCTCGCTATTGGCGTTGGCACCAGCCACGGCGTGTACACGAGCGATCCGCACATCGAGCAGTCCGTGGTCAAGGCCATCCGCGACGCCGTCGACGTGCCGCTGGTTCTGCACGGCACCTCCGGTGTGCCCGATGAGCAGGTTGCCGAGGCTGTGAAGAACGGCATCTGCAAGGTTAACTACGCCACCGAGCTGCGCCAGGCCTACACCAAGGGCTTCATGACCTACATGGCCGAGAACCCCGCCTGCTTCGACCCCAAGAAGCCGGCCAAGGAGGGCATGCGTGAGATCACCGAGCTGGTTAAGATCCGCATGACCAACCTCAACTCTGTGGGCAAGGCAGAGTAACAGCAAGGGTACTCCGACTCGCTACATATCCCGGGGGGGGGACGAGGACTTAGTTCCCCAATCGTCCTCGGGCATGCAAAAAGCCTCGCTGCGCACTTCGTGCGGCGAGGCTTTTTGCCCCCTGCGGAAAGATTGGGGAACTAAGCCCTCGTCCCTCCCAGGTTGACCTACTCGAGGTCGTCGCCCTTGTGGCGTTAGGGCGGAAAATAATAAGAAGCCTTCGCGCTGCGGAATGATTTTGGAAACTAAGTACGGGGACCCGCCCAAGCCGTTCTGCTCAATCGCCCTTGTGGTGTTGGGACTGAAAGGGTGGGACGCGTGGGTTATTTGGTTGTTAGGGTTAGTAGGTCGTTGGGGGTTTTGAGGTTGTAGGTGGCGTTTGGGATATCTTGGTGTGATCCCCATGCTGCTCGGGCAAAACTGACCCCTGCTGAAGTTGCGCATTGTTCGTCGTAGACGGTGTCGCCAACGTAGACGACGTTGCCAGGATTCGCGCCCGCACGTCGGAGATATTCGAGCATGGGTGCGGGTGCGGGTTTATGTTCGGTTGTGTCTTCGACAAGGATGATGTGCTCAAAATACTTATCGAAACCAAGGGGTGCAATTTCTTTTGCGTATTCGTCGCGCGCACGTGAGGAGACGATACCAAGTTTGCAGCCGCTATCGGCGAGTGTTGCGATGACTTCAAGCAAACCTGGAAACACGCTGATGGTGCTTTTAAAGCTGGCGGCAACTTGGCACCAGCGATCCAACGTTGCCTGCGAGTAGATCCCAAGTTTCTCAAGGGCATCCTTGCCGGGTATGCCGAGGGCAAAGTCAAGCTCGTGTCGGGGAAGCGTTTTGCTGGTCTCTTCTTGGACAATCTGGACAAGCGATGACAGAACGCTTTCTTCTGTATCTGCCAATGTCCCATCAACGTCAAATACGATATGGTCAAAGTGCTTCATATGATTGCTCCTCTCTGTTGTTTGCCTGCAAGTTTGATGCAGTGACAGAAGAAGGGTTAGCGGGATTTCTGCCTGGTGCTATCGAGATTCTGCCTCGCTGCTCGATAGCTCGAAGGAGTGCACCCCATTTGTTCTTTAAATACCTGGCCAAGATGGCTTGCTGTTATAAATCCGCATTGGCGCGCGACTGTCTGTACCGTTCGCGTGGTGTGTGCCAAAAGTTCGCAAGCACGGTTTACGCGGTATGCGCGCAGATATGCCGCCGGGGTCGTTCCTGCGCAAGCTTCGATAATGCGGTAACACTCTCTTTCGCTTACGCCGGCTGCAGATGCCATCTGGGGCACATCTATAGCGGCTGCATAGTTTGCGCGGATATAGTCCAGGATTGCCTTGAACTGTACGTCGCGGTTGGTCATCCAAGAGGCGTTGTCGGAGGAAAAGAGCGGTTCGGCCTTGGCGTAAATCTGAATCCAGAGCTCTGACAAGCTATTCCGAAGCGCCATCTCGTTCTGCGGCCGTTGAAGGTCGTGGTTAAAGGAACTCTTTAGCAAATCGATAAAGGGCATATCGTCGGGATTGGTGGGCGACCATTTGAGCACATCGACGCCTCGACATTGAAGCAATGGGTTGATGTAGCGCTTTTGGAGACGTCCCGCGGGATCGCCGAGCATCGACGGCTGAAAGATATGCAGCATTTGAATGGCTGGCGCCGAATTGGGTGATTGCAGCGTGCTGTGCAAAACGCCGCCGTTGATAAAGCCGGCGGACCCTTCCTCAAAGCGTACGTGCTCATGAGCCGCGTGCGTTCGATAGTCAATCGCTCCCTGCTCCATGTAGAAAAGCTCAACTTCGGAATGCCAGTGCCAGGGGACGGAATTGCCCGGATAGCGAGCGAATTCTGCGCGTTCGGCAATATAGGGCCAGTCTTCGGCGGTCTCGGGAAACGCTTCCTCGCGTCCTCCGCGGTGCAATTCTATGTGATCCATGTTTCGCATGGCATCAGTATAAAGCGCGATGGGCTTAGATTGCTCTTGCCTGTTCGGGGAACGCCTTGTCTAGGGATGCTTGGAGCTTATCGAAGGATGCTCGCAAGTTGTGGCTCTGGTCGGTTGAGCGTTTGGCTTTTGTGGTGGGGGAGTCGGGGAGGCCGTTTCTCTGTGTCGGGGGGAAGGAGAAAAGGTCTGCATATTTTAGGGATGGCTGCTGTGCTGCGTCATTGGAAGAATGCATGCTTATGCGGCCTCCTCGATGTCCACCAAAAGATTGCGCGCGGGGTTTGCTGCTAGGTCCCGTGCGTTGGCAGTATTATGCCGCGGCCGTCGCAAAGAAGCGCTAAAGAAAGGCTTAACCTGGTTTGGTGTAACCATGAAACCGCAGGTCAAGGCTATTGAGTAACACTCTTGAAAGGTTTTGAGCTTAAGGGCTTTCTAAGGTTTGTGACGTGGATGTGGCTCGCCTGTGTGGGGCGTGTGAATGCTCGCTGTTAGCGCTGCGGCTCTGCAGCCCGTACCTGCTCGATGACCTTTTCCATCGTGGCGTCGATGCGATCTTTTTTGAGCTCGCATTCCCAGATAGTTATGGGCGTCCAGCCCATTTGAGTGAGTGCTGCCACGGCAGCGTGGTCACGCTCGACGTTGCGACGGAACTTTGCCTCCCAAAACTCAACATTGCGCTTGGGCTGGCTCGGATTGCACTTAGGGCAGCGATGCCAAAAGCAACCGTTGACGAAGATGGCGATCTTGCGCCCGGGGAAGGCGATGTCGGGCTTGCCGGGAACCTTCCATTCCAAGCGATAACCCGTAAGGCCCGCTGCCCGCAGGCGCTGTCGTACGAGCAGCTCGGGCTTGGTGTTGGCGCGCTTGTTGCCCTTCATGGACTTTTTGATGGCGGCGCGACGGCGCACCAGTTCGCGCTCGTCGGCGGAAAGGTCCGAGGTGTCGATGCCGTCCAGCAGGCCGGGCTTGGGGCGCATTTTGCTGCGGCGCTTAGGTTTGCGCTTGGATTTGGCGGCAGGCTCGTCAGCCGTGGCGGTCTCGGCGTCGTTGGTGCTGCCGTTGGCCTCAAGCCGGTCTTCCTTTAGCTCAATCAGTGCATCGATAAGCCCCTTGTCGGCGGGCATCCACTCCACCGTGGCAAGCGAGGTGCGTGGAATCCAGCGGATATCGAGCTGACGGTCGTGCTTCTGGGGCTCGCCGGACTCTTTAGCCAGCGAGCAGTAATAGCACTCCATTGAGAGATGAAAATCGGGGTAGTCATACTCAACGGTGTAAAAATCACGCAGGTTGGTAACGTTTGCCTGCAGCTCTTCCATAAGCTCGCGGCGCACGGCGTCTTCGGGTGTCTCGCCGCGCATGAGCTTGCCGCCTGGGAACTCCCATAGTCCCTGCATGTCGCCGTAGCCGCGCTGCACGGCAAGCAGCTCGTCAGATCCATCCTTGCGAATGATCCCGGCGGCAACATGAACAGTCTTCAACAGGAGTCCTTCCTCAACATCATTACATGACGGGGTAGTCTTTTTGGAACGGGGCTTTTTTAGCTGCCCTATGTCAAATGCGCCCTCATGCCTCAAAAGCTTCGGATGGGGCAGCAAAAAAGCCCCGTCCCAAAAAGACTACCCTTACCTTACGCAACGGTAAGGCAAGCGTAAGCCATATCGATGGTAGCCGACTCGGCTTCTTGCGACTATAGATGCCGTAGACTAATCGCAAGAAAGGACTCGGTATGCAAACCACGCACATGGCGACCCCGGTACTGGAGGTCGCGCATCTCGAAAAGGTATATGGAGCGCTGGGCAACGTGACCCGCGCGCTCAACGACGTCAGCTTTACCGTCAACCGCGGCGAATTTGTTGGCATCATGGGCGCCTCGGGCTCGGGTAAGTCGACGCTGCTCAACTGCGTGTCGACCATCGATAGCGCCACGAGCGGCACCATTCGCATCAACGGCCAGGATGTGACGCGCATGAAGCAGGCCAAGCTTTCGCAGTTCCGCCGCGAGGAGCTGGGCTTTATCTTCCAGGACTCCAACTTGCTCGATACGCTCACGGCGCGCGAGAACATCGCCCTGCCGCTCACCATCGCCCGCACAAACTCGGCAGAGATCTCGACCCGCGTGCAGGACGTGGCCGCGCGCCTGTCCATTAGCCAGGTGCTCGACAAGTATCCCTACCAGATGTCCGGCGGCCAGCAGCAGCGCGTTGCCGCGGCTCGCGCGCTCGTCACCGACCCCACCATGATCATGGCCGACGAGCCCACCGGCGCCCTCGATTCCAAGAGCGCCCGCCTGCTGCTCGAGAGCCTAGAGGCCCTCAACCGCCGCCTGCGCGCCACGGTGCTCATGGTCACGCACGACAGCTTTGCTGCCAGCTACACGAGCCGTGTGCTGTTTATTCGTGACGGCAAGATCTTCACCGAGCTGCGCCGCGGCGACACCGACCGCCGAGAGTTCTTCGACCGCATTATGGAGGTCGTTGCCATGATGGGCGGTGAGGGCTCCGATGCTCTGTAAACTCGCTTGGGGCAACGTCCGCCGCGCCGGCCGCGATTACCTTGTCTACTTGCTGACGCTCACCCTGGGTGCCACGGTCTTCTATGCCTTCAATACCGTCTCGATGCAGGTCGACATTGCCGGCATCAAGGAGGAGGGACTGTCCGAGCTCGTGGGCAGCATGCTCGGCTACCTGACGTACTTTTTGGCCGGCGTCATGGCCTTTTTGATGGTGTATGCCAACAACTTCATCATGAAGCGCCGCAAAAAGGAGTTCGGCCTGTACCAGGTGCTCGGCATGCGCCGCGGGCGCGTCGCCACGATCATGGCGCTCGAGACCGTATTTGTTTCGGTCGGCGCTTTTGTCGCTGGCATTGTGCTGGGCGTGGGGCTCTCCCAGCTCATGACATTCTTTACGGCCTCGCTCTTTAAGACGCAGATCGCCGATTTTCACTTCTTTTTCTCGGTGCATGCGTTCAACCTGACCCTTGCCTGCATGCTCGTGATGTTTGTGCTCACGCTGCTGCTGAACCTTCGCGCCGTGCGCCGCACCAGGCTCATCGAGCTTATGGGTGCCGAGCGTCGCAACGAGAGCATCAAGACGCGCAACCCCTGGATCGCGATTGCCATCTTTGTCGTGGGCGTGGTGCTGGTGGGCGTGGCCTGTTACCGTCTGCTGCGCGACGGGTTCCCGCTCACCGCGACGGAGGGTAAGCTGCAGGAGGCCATGAACCAGTTCGGTATCACCACGGCCATGGTTACGGTGGGTACCTTTGCCCTATTTTGGGGACTTTCGGGCATGCTCATCAAGCTGCTGCAGAGCCTGCGCAGCGTGTATTGGCGCGGCCTCAACATGTTTACCGTGCGCCAGCTTGCGGCCAAGGTCAACACGGTGTGCTTTTCGATGGGCGTTATCGCGATGATCCTGTTTCTGGCCATTACCTCGGTGACCTGCGGCATGTCGATCGCCAACGTGATGAACGAGAACCTGGAGCGCTATACGCCGGCGGATATGTCGCAGACGTATATCTATTACGCGTCCGATAGGCTCGACTACTACAAGGAGTATGTCAATCCTTCCGAGGCCGATCGCATGGTGCTGGCAGACGCAACGGTCGATTTGTACTCTGCATGGCACGGTGACCGTATCGATCCCGATAACGTTGCGGAAAGTATCAAGGGCAAGTCGGCAGATAATGGCAACGAGGCCGGAAAGAAGGTCAATATCGCCGATGTTGCCGGCGAGCATGTGCAGATTGATTCGTATCTGAGCTATACGCTTGGCGGCTCGGATCCTTCGGTGACGGCGGGCGAGATGTGCAAGGCCATGGGCGAAAAGCTCCCCAAGGCGCTCGAGGGTAGCAATGCCGATGATATGGGCCTGTTTGTGACGCCGGCGAGCCAGTACAACAAACTGCGCCAGATGATGGGCGAGGAGCCGGTGAGCATTGGCCGCGACCAGTACTTGCTTACGTGTGATATGGGCGGCGAGTTGGGCGACCTGTACACTAAGTACATGGCTGGGGGCCATACCCTCACCTTGGGCGGACATACGCTCAAGCCCGCAACCGATAAGTCGGACGAGGACACGGCTGCCATCGCCAACTCGGCACTCGGCAGCAATCCCGGTACCGTGGTCGTAGCCGACGAGCTGCTGTCCCAGCTTAACCTGCAGCCGTATTCCAGTAATCTGCTCGTTAACTACAAGCAGGGGATGGATGTGACCAAGGCAGACGAGAGCATTAAATACACCATGCTCGACAATCTGCTCGTTGACGGCAAGGAGCCGGGGTCGTGGGGAATCTTCATGACACGCTCCGAGATCTATACGCAGGCGGCACAGATGAACGGCATGATTAGCTATCTAGCCATCTATATTGGCTTTGTACTGGTCGTTGCATGTGCGGCAATTCTGTCGATCCAGCAGCTCTCCAATGTGGCCGACGGAAGCCGCAGCTATCGCGTGCTGGCGCAGATCGGCTGTGACGACCGCCAGATTCGCCATTCGGTGATGGCGCAGCAAGCGGTGTTCTTCCTGTTCCCGCTGGCAGTGGGTCTGGCGCACTCCTTTGTGGCGCTCAAGGTGATCATCGAGCTGGTGAGCACGTTTGGCAACATGAGCATCGGCGGCACGGTGGGCCTTACCTGTGCGATTTTCCTGGCAGCCTACGGCGGCTACTTCCTGGTAACGCACCTCATGAGTACCGGCATGGTGCGAGCCGCCATCGCCACCCGCTACAGCGAGTAGCGAGCGGGCAAAACCGCCGCATAACCACAGCGAACAAACGCCGCGAAGGAAGCCGGGCCCCCTTCGTGGCGGTTTTTTGCCCGCCTGATGCATCTCAAAACTAAGTGAGTAGACTTTTTTGGATCTGTCGAGCACATTGCGGGTAGCGCCCAACAAAACCGACGCTCCTATAAGTTGTCAAGAGGCAGTTTGCGGGAGCGCTCTC
>UQNC01000063.1 GCA_900542175.1 uncultured Collinsella sp.
CGGCGTCGGCAATGCGGTCGGGGCCGATCTCGGCCGGGTCGTCGTAGCGGACGGGCATGCCGGTCTTGAGGCCCGGCCCCACGGTGAGCACGCGCCCCGTGCAGGTGCGAAAAAGTGCCGCCTTCCACGGACGCTCGAGCGCCGGCACCACGCAACTCAGGACTGCAGCTGCGGGAACGAGCGCGTCGGGCATACCCGCATCGGCCGCCAGCGCGGCCATGACTTGAGCGAGACGCATACGCGCTTCGTCGGCCGTAATGCTCGACGGCGTCGTGATCTCGCACGTCGCAAGCGGGCATTCCTGCGCCGCGGCCGAATCCTCGGCAAACAGGCCAAAGCGAATGAACGTGTTGCCCACGTCGACCGTCAATATATATGCGCACCCATTAAGCATCGTCGGCGCTCCTTTCGTCTGTCCAGCAGTATATCCCGATGATTGTTCTGGGACGGGGATTTAAAAATCATCAGGTACGCAATGATTTTTAAATCCCCGTCCCAGAACAATCATCCTTTGGCCGAGCCTGGGGCAGCTAAAAAGCTCCGTCCCAAAATGACTAGCTTGCGGCTATACTGGTGCGCGGTCGTTTGCGAGCTCACGCGGCGGCCCTTGGTAACCCGACTTCCCGCGCCGTATCCGTAACGGCGCTCCCGGGGGAAGCGGATATACGCAAAGGAGTTTTATATGAGCAATCCCTCGAACCGCGCTTCGATGCGCGGGCAACTCACGCTGCGCGGCGTCGTCATCGGCGTCCTTGGCTGCGTGATCATCACGGCAAGCTCGGCCTACACCGCCCTCAAGATGGGCGCACTCCCCTGGCCAATCGTCTTCGCTGCCGTCATCTCGCTGTTCTTCCTTAAGCTCATGGGCAACGCCAGCCTCAACGAGGCAAACGTCACCCACACCATCATGTCCGCAGGCGCCATGGTCGCCGGCGGTCTGGCGTTTACCATCCCGGGCGCCTGGATGCTGGGCTATGCCAACCAGATCAGCTGGCTCGACATGTTTATCGTGGCACTCGCCGGCACTATCCTGGGCCTGTTGGCCACTGCACTCATCCACCGTCACTTTATCGTGGACGCCGCGCTTGAGTTCCCCACTGGCAACGCCGCAGCTCAGACCCTGCGCGCGACCGAGGCCGGCGGCAAGACCGGCAAGCAGCTCTTTGGCTCCATGGCCATCGCCGGCATCTATAGCGTGCTGCGCGACGCCCTGGGCATTGTGCCCAGCATGCTGTGCACGCTCAACATTCCCGGCGTGACCTTTGGTATCTACAACTCGCCCATGCTGCTCTCCGTCGGCTTCCTCGTGGGCTTCGCCCCCGTCGCCTTCTGGTTTGCCGGCGCCCTGCTGGGCAACTTTGGCATCATTGTGGGCGGCACCGCTGCCGGTCTGTTCGACGTTGTGACTGCGCAGGGCATCGTCAAGTCCCTGGGTATGGGCCTCATGATGGGCTTTGGTGTCGCCGTCGTCCTCAAGGACATCCTGCCGCAGGTCGCCGGTATCGTCCGCGGCCTCGCCGCCGACAGCTCCACCGACACCGACGAGCAGTCGCTCATCTCGGGTTCCCTTAAGCTCGACGCCGGTATCATCGGCCTGGGCGCTGCCGCCATCGCCGTGATCATCGCCATCGTGCTCGACCTTGGCCCCGTTCCGGCCGTCATCATCACGCTGTTCACCTTTGTCACCACCATCATGAGTGCGCAGAGCTGCGGCCAGACGGGCATCGACCCCATGGAGATCTTTGGCCTCATCGTCATGCTCATCGTTGCCGCCTTCGCGCAGCTCGCTCAGGTCAAGCTGTTCTTTATCGCCGGCATCGTGGCCGTAGCGTGCGGCCTTGCGGGCGACGTCATGAACGACTTTAAGGCCGGCGCCGTGCTGGGCACCAACCCGCGTGCGCAGTGGATCGGCCAAGCCATCGGCGGCATCGTGGGCGCCCTGGTCGCCGCAGCCGTCATGGTCGCGCTCGTCACCGCCTATGGTCCGGACGCCTTTGGCCCCGACAAGAGCTTTGTTGCCGCGCAGGCAAGCGTCGTCGCCACCATGGTCTCGGGCATCCCGAGCGTGCCGTGGTTCGCAGGTGGCTTTATCGCCGGCATCGTCATGTACTGGCTCGGCATTCCGGCCATGATGATCGGCCTGGGCGTGTACCTGCCGTTCTACATGTCACTCACGGCATTCCTGGGCTCCTGCGTCAAGCTCGCCTACGACAAGTGGTCCGCCCACCGCGACGCCACCGCTGGTCTTTCTGACGAGGAGAGGGCTGCCAAGGACGCCGCCTTCCAGGAACAGGGCCTGGTCGTTGCCAGCGGCCTGCTGGGCGGCGAGTCCATCGTCGGCGTTATCCTGGCGTTTGTCTCCGTGGGCTTAAGCCTGCTGGGCTAAGCTGAGCAGCTGCTCGACGGCAACCATATTGCCTACGACTTGCCCGGTCGGTAGCTTTTGCGGCTGCCGACCGGGCTTTTTATACCAACGCAAAGAAAGGCCGGCGCGCTGCATTTAACAGCGCGCCGGCCTTATCGTTTGGCTAACGAGACGGTCCCGTTATGAATTGAAGTTCGTTGCAGAAACTACGCTCGAAACGCTACATCTGCTTGCGACGACGATCGCCGAGCGTCACACCCGCAGCCACGAGTGTAATACCGCCGATAACGAAGACCTCGCCCGCAAGCGCGGAGTCATCACCGGTCTGGGCGAGCGCGGCAGGCGCAGCCTGTTTCTTGGCAACGGAGACCTTTGCAGCAGCCTGCGCAACCTGAGGCTTGGCCTGCGGCTCAGCCTTGGGATGATACTTGTCGTACTCGGCCTGAGCGGCAGCCAGGGCATCCTTGGCATCGCCAAGCTCGGCAAGCGCGGCGGCATAGGCGTCGTTGGCATCGGACAGCTTGGCATCGGCATCGCTCAGAGCAGCCTTGAGACCAGCGGCGGCATCGACGGCGGCCTTATAGCGAGCGTAGGCAGCGTTCAGCTTGACCAGCTTCTCGTTACCCGTCGTGCCCGCGGCAAGGGATGCCTTGTGGTCGACAGCCTCAAGATCGGCCTTGAGCGCCTCGTCGTTGGCAAGCTCGGCCTTGGCCTTGACGATATCGAGGTTCGCATCGACGACGGCTTCGTTGGCGGCCTCGAGCTGCTTCTGGGCATCGGCGACACCGGTGACGGCAGCGTCATAGGCGGCCTTGGCGTCGTCGACCGCCTTCTGAGCGCCGGCGAAGCGCTCGAAGGCCTTGTTCGCGGTAGCCAGCTCGCCCTCGGCGGCCTTGGCCTTCGCCTGTGCGTCGGACAGGGTCTGCGTCTTGGCGGCAACTGCCTGCTTGGCGCCCGAAAGAGCGGTCGCGGCGTGCACATCTGCGGCCTGAGCCTTGTCAACGCCAGCCTGGGCAGTGTCGTCGGCCTTCTTGGCATCGTTAAGCGTGCCCTGCTTGTTCGCAAGATCCGTCTTGGCGGCATCGCGCTTGGCGGTAAGATCCTTGACCGAAGCAGTGGCATTGTCATACGCCTCATTGGCCTGCTCGGACTTTGTCTTGGCGGCGTCGCGGGCGCTGCGAGCCTTCGCCTTGTGAGCAGCGGCCTCGGCTGCCTTCGTCTTGCTGTCAGCAAGCGTGGCGTTTGCCTTATCGAGAGCTGCCTGGGCAGTGGCGGCCTTGCTCTTGGCGGCATCGAGGTTCTGCTTGAGGGACTCGATGTCGATTCCGCCGAGTGCGTCCTTCGCGGCGTCGTATGCCGTCTTCGCGGCGGCGGTGTCGGACTTAGCCTTCTCGTACTCACCCTTGGCGGTGTTCATGTTCACATCTGCTGCGGTGAAAGCGTCCTGGGCGGCATCCTGCCCGTTTACAGCTGCGAAGTAAGCTTTCCTAGTAGTTCCAAAGTTCTTCTGCGCCTCGGCGAGCTTGCCCTGAAGCTCCTTGAGCTGCTCCTTCTGCTCCTGCGTGCCGCCTGCGTTGTAAGCGGAATCGATGTAGTCGTTGAGGAGTTTCTTGAACTCGGAGACAGTGAAATCGGCCTGAGTGTCATCAGCGCTGTAATCGAATATGGTTACCTCGGAATCGGTGTTCTTACCGCTACCGGTCGCGATACCGATAGCCTTCGTGCCGGCATCGATGATGTTGAGATAGTGCCCGCACTCTTTGTAGATGCTGTAGTAGTGCTGGTAGATATAGTATGAATCATATCGATGGCTTCCAAGTGCGTCACCATACTGTTCGACGTACTTATCGAATGCCTTTTTCTCCTGGGTGTAGAGACCGGTATATGGCCAGCCAAGCGTATCCTCGGTCTCGCCGCCGGTATATGCGCCGCCTCCGCCAGCAAGATTTTCGCCGTTGTCGAAGTAACAGTTCGAGTGTCCCCAGATGTTCGATGAATATGATGTATTAAGAGCGGCTGCCGCAGTCATGCGGAGGCTGACGCTGAGCGCCGACTGACCGTTCGCCTTGCGGAGGTTGTTCTGGGTGTCGAGATATGTCAGGGCGTTGCGCATCTGCTCCAAGGAAAGCGGGTTGGTGTCGCGAGACATGTCCTGATCGACGTACTGGTCATACCATTCGGCCTTGTCAGCGGCACCGGTCAGCATCGATACGGCTTCCTGGGCGTTCTTTTTCTGCGTGGCTGTGAACTGGCTGCCGTCGCTAATATAGTTCATGAAGCCGAGTATACCTTGGCTGATGACTTCCTGGTCAACGGTCATGTTGGACTTGAGCTCAGCAATCTGCTGCTCAAGAGCCTCAACCTGGACATTAGCAGCGTCATAAGCCTTTTCCGCGGCGTTCGAAGCAGCGCAGGCTGCCTCCCACTCGCTGCGCTTCTGCTTGCGAACTTCGACAAGCTTATCGTACTCCGCCTTCTTGTCGGCCTCGGTCTGCTGGGCCTGCTCGTATGCCGTCTTCGCGGCGTCACGCTTACTGGCCGCGTCCTTGTACTCCTTGTTTGCCGCATCGTATGCAGACTGGGCAGATGCCACAGCAGCGTTGGCGGCGTTGGCCTTCTCCTGCGCGGCAGCGACGGCAGCCTGGGCGGCCTGCAGATTTGTCTGTGCGGTGGCGTCGGCATCCGTCGCGGCATTGAGCTCCGCCTGCGCGGTCTTGAGCTCACCAGCAGCAGCTTTCTTGGCGGCCTCAAGCGCACTCAGGTCAACACCCGTACCCGAGACGGCAGCATCGAGCGCGGCCTGCGCCTGGTTGAACTTCTGCTGGGCGTTATCGCGCGCGGTGGTTGCGGCTGCGAGAGCAGCGGCAGTCTCCTGCTTCTTGGCCTGGGCAGTCGTCAAAGCCGCCTCGGTATTCTGCTTTTCCTGCTGGGCGCTGGCCTCGGCAGCCTTGACCTGGTCCAGATTGGCCTGTGCAGTAGTAACGGCCTTATTGGCGTCATCGAGCTTTGCCTGCGCGTCCTCGACGGCCTTCTTGGCGGCCTCGTACTCGTCCATACCCATGGCCTCGAGCTTGGCCTGGGCATCATCGAGGGCCTTCTTGGCCTCATCCTGCTTTGCCTTGGCGTCCTTGAGCGCCTGGGTCTTATCCTCGACACTCTTGTTGGCTTGATCGAGCTGATCGTTCAGGTCGCCCAGCTTCTTCTGCTGCTGCTCGGTCTTTTCGGCGGCGGCTTTGAGCTCGTCAATCTTCTCCTGGAGCGCGGCGACTTCTGCTGCGTTCTGCTCGATTTCGTTGTCGCTCACAGCCTGCGAGGCCTGATTCTTTTGCTGCTGTGCCTGCTTTTGAGACTGGCCCGCCGCGTCGGCCTTCTTCTGAGCCGCATCGTAGGCGGCCTGAGCGTCCTTGAGCTGCTTTGCCGACTCCTCTGCCAGCTGGGCAGCCGTCTTTACGACCGCTTGGTTGCCGGCGGCAACGGTGTTCTCTACAGAACTACCCCCCCCCTGAACAGAATCGCCGTTATCTGCCGTCGGTGCGGCGATTGCCGCCAGCGGCGACATGAGCGGCTGAGCGATGAGGCCCGCCGTCAAAACGGTTGCGACGGCGCGGTTGGCAACGCCCTTGACGTTGACGGCCTTGGCCCGAGGCTCAAAGTGTTGTGGACTGTAGTTTGCCATGGCTTTCTCCCTTTGACACGGATGTATCCATACACTTCAAAATGTAGCAGCTGATTTTTGAATTCTGTTGCGCAACATTGGTCACCAGCGGATTTTTTGAAATTCGCGCTCTCGTGCTTCACAATTTCGTCACATATGTAGGAGCTGGCGCATCATATTCTTGCGGGATCGAATTGAGCCTGTGATTTGCATTTGCTCCCGCGTCATCCGCCCTATCGGATTCCGCATCCAACAGGCACCCCGCCCGCCACGGTGTAGAGTAAGGGCGACGGGCGGGATACGCGGCCCTTGCCAGAACGAGGTGGACATGGAACTCGATAAACAACAGATCAAGCGGCTGCGCGAACGCCATCACCGGCGCCACGGCATCCGCCCTGCCCATAGTGAGGCCATGGAGAACGCCACCCGCTTCCTAAAGCGCGCATTCAACATTCGCGAGGGACGCGCGCCCTATCACGTGATCCGCAAGCGTTTTGTAAACGGGGCGCGTCTGACTGGCTCCCACCTATGCATCCTCATCATCGCCATGTTGATCGCGAGCATCGGCCTCGATATCGACTCGGACATCGCCATCGTGGGCGCCATGCTCATCTGCCCGCTCATGGGCTCGGTTCTCGCCATGGCATACGGCATTGCCACGCTCGACCGCGAGATTACCGTCGAAGCCGTCGCCAGCCTTGCGCTGCAAATGGCCTTTTGCCTGGTCACATCCACGTTGTACTTTAAGCTCTCGCCCCTTGGCACCACCACGGCCGCCATTATCGACAATTCGACACCGACTGTCTGGGACCTCGCTGTCGCGCTCGCCGGCGGCTTTGCAGGCGGCCTGGGCAACTCGCGCGACCAGGAACCCGCCACGCTCATCGCCGGTGTGGCCGTGGCGACCGCGCTCATGCCACCCCTGTGCGCGGCGGGCTACGGCATCGCCATCGCAAGCGGGTCGCTGTTTCTCTCGGCGCTTTACGAGTTTGGCATCAACGTGGTCTTTATCGCACTGGCTGCCGAAGCCGTACTACTTCTATTGCGTGTGCCGCTCAAGCGCGACCTCAACGGCGACGGTATTGTGACTGCTGAGGAAAATGCCGAGGTCGACGAGCTGTCACGCAAGGTGCGCCGCCGCATTATTGTGGGCACGGTGATCTTTGCCATCCCCTGCATCGTTATGACCGCGGGGTCTATTGGCTCGGCGCAGGTCGGCGTGCAGGACGGCTACGGCGTCACCGAGACCACACGCGAGCTTGCCGCGGTGCTGCCGGGCTTTAAGGATTACACCGTCGCCGTCGAGACCTCGGCCACCGAAGGCGAGGAGGAGGGCCTTGTCGAGCGCGAGGTTGTCGCCCATGTGACGACAAGCGAGGCGCTTGGGGCACACGACCGCCGTGTAGCCCGCAAGCTCATCGACCTCAATGTGCCCGAGCTCGATCGCGTGGAGTTCGATGTGAAGTGATGCGGGATGTGAGATGGATGCGCGCACAGGCGCGAGTCGGAACGAAGCGCAGACGCGACGCAGGCCGCGAGCAAAAAAGCGGGGCGCGATTCATGTCCGTGCCCCGCTCGCTGTTTTATTGCCGTGAATCAACTGTCCGCATCGACATCGCCAGACCCCACCGTAAACGCCGGACCGGTACTCACCAGATAAAAACGGGTCACCCTGGTATCTCTAAATAGGTAGAGCAAGCCCTGATCGCGTCGGCGTGACAAGTACGCCACGTGGACCGTACCGAATTCTTCACCGTTTTCCTTCTTTAATATCAGGATGTTGGGGTCATCCGTACGCTTAAACTGCCCGTCTGTGCAGATTCCGTCTTGGTCGACCAGCTGCCATCGACAGTTGTCCTCCTCAAGAAAAGCCAGGGTTTCCCGACTCGTTTTGTCATCCCGATAGTAACCATCAATGGCAAAGCCTTCGGAAGCACATTCCTGCATATAGGATGTTTCTCGACTTATAGCAAACAGCCCCGTAGCGCCTAAGAGCACAGCCAGGCAGACCACTGCAAGGGTTATCGAGACAAAACGGCGGCTCATGTTAGCCAGCCCGATACTTGTTTAACGGAGCACGAAACATACTTGGTACCTCCGATATCAGGGCAAACGTCACCTACGGCCTGCCGGCAATCATATGTTTCCAACATCAAACCATATGGTTACAACTCGTTGGAGATAGGTTCCATGAACGGACGATAATTTGCGGCGAACGGCTACATATATTCATTATCTCAGGGTTCTGGAGGCAATTTTTGGTGCCACCGAGACGTTGTTTTCGGAAGTATGCGGCAAATTCCGGAGCCCTCGAGCACACCCCGGTTTTTCACCAATAAAACCGACGCTCCTATAAGTTGTCAAGAGGCAGTTTGCGGGAGCGCTCTCT
>UQNC01000064.1 GCA_900542175.1 uncultured Collinsella sp.
CGTAGCCCGAGACGGTCCCGGGCTGACAATTTCGACTGTAATGGACGTTCTTAAACGACTAGTCATTCAAGAACGTCCCCAATGACTACCCGCAGAATGAGCGTGGCCGGCAACCGTGGGGCACCGGTCCGCGTGGCGGCGTATAATCGGCGGCAGATGACTTGGACGTTAGGAAACCATGACCGATAGCATGCAGCAGATGGCGCTCGACACGCTCGGCGCCTATTTTGGCTACACCTCGTTTCGCCCGGGGCAGGACCGCATGGTCGATGCGATCCTTGCCGGTCGCGATGCGCTGGGCGTTATGCCCACAGGCGCCGGCAAGTCCATTTGCTACCAGGTGCCCGCGCTCATGCTGCCCGGCATTACCTTTGTGGTGAGTCCGCTGCTGTCGCTTATGGAGGACCAGACCCGCGCGCTGCTCGCGGCGGGTGCGCGCCCCAGTTATCTCAACTCCAGCCTTACTCCGGCCCAGCAAAACACCGTGCTCAAGCGGGCGCGCGAGGGCCGCTACCAACTTATGTACGTGGCGCCCGAGCGCCTGCTCGAGCCGCGCTTTTTAGCCTTTGCGCAGGAGGCCGCGGCGGACGGCGGCATTGGCGTGCCGCTCGTGGCCATTGACGAGGCCCACTGCGTGAGCCAATGGGGCCAGGATTTCCGCCCCGCCTACCTGCAGATTCGTGAGTTCATCGATTCCCTGCCGCAGCGCCCCATCGTGGCGGCCTTTACCGCTACGGCGACTGAGCGTGTGCGCGCGGACATTCAGCAGATGCTCGGCCTGCAAAATCCCGCGACGGTGGTGACGGGCTTCGATCGCAAGAACCTCTACTTTGGCTGCGAGGAGATGGGCGACAAGGCCAAGGCAGCCTGGGTGCGCGACTATGTGATTGCGCATTCGGGCGAGAGCGGCATCGTGTATTGCTCGACCCGCAAGACGGTCGATGCGCTGGCAGGAGAGCTTACCGAGGCTCTGGGCCCCAGCGGCATTCGCGTGGGTCGCTACCATGCCGGCATGGGTAATGACACCCGCCGCCAAAGCCAGCGCGCCTTTATCGATGACGATATTCAGGTGATGGTTGCCACCAACGCCTTTGGCATGGGCATCGACAAGCCCAACGTGCGCTACGTGATCCACAACAACGTGCCCGAGAGCATCGAGGCATACTACCAAGAGGCGGGCCGCGCCGGCCGCGATGGCGATCCGGCCAGCTGTCACCTGCTGTGGAACGGAAACGATTTTCGAATGCGTCGCTTCTTGATCGACCGCGGCGATGCGGCCGACGAGGCGCTCGACGACGAGCAACGCGCGTGGGCGCTCCAAAATCGATATCGCCTGCTCAGCCAGATGGAGGGCTACTGCAATACCACCGGCTGTCTGCGCGAATACATGCTGCGCTACTTTGGCGACGAGGCTGCAGCCGAGCATGCGGCTGCGGGCGGCGCCGCCACGGACGACGCCGAGGGCTGCGGCAACTGCAGCAACTGCCTCACGCAGTTCGAGGTCGAGGACGTCACCGATATGGCCCGCGCCGCCGTGCGCTACGTCGCCACGCGCCCCATGCGCTTTGGCAAGTCGCTCATCGCCGACGTGCTCCACGGCGGCAACACCGAGCGCATTCGCCAGATGCATCTGGACGAGGACTGCGGCTATGGTGAGCTGTCGAGCGAATCGGTTGGGCGCATCAAGGACATCATCGGCCAGCTGTGCGGCCGCGGTTATTTGGCTACCTCGCAGGGGCAGTACCCGGTCGTGGGGCTGGGCCCGCGTGCCGGCGAGGTCGAGGACGAGGCGTTCGCCTTTACCGTTAAACGTCGCGCGTCCAAGCGCAAGGCCTCGGCCCGCGCCCGCCGTGCGGTGGATCTGCTGCGCGAGGAGGCCGAGCTGGATCAGCGCCCGCGCGTGGGCGACGATGCCGAGCTGTTCGAGCGCCTACGCGCCCTGCGCAAGGAGATCTCGACCGAGCTGGAGATGGCGCCGTATATGGTCTTTTCCGACAAGGCTCTGCGCGGCCTGTGCCGCCTGCGCCCTCAAACGCGCGAGGAGCTGATCCAGGTCAACGGCATTGGCGAGAAAAAGGCCGACGCCTTTGGCGAGCAGTTTATGGCGGCGATTGAAGAGTTTGAATCCGAGCATGCACGGGATGGGGCGTAACGATGGCAACCGACGATAAAACCGGCCGCGCTGGCTCGTCCGCCGTGCCGCTGTACCAGCAGGTCATGGACGACCTAAAGGGCGAGATCGCGCGCGGCGTGTACCCTGCCGGTTCGCGCATTCCTGCCGAGATGGAGCTCGCGAAGTCCTACGGCGTGGGGCGCATCACCGTGCGCCGTGCCATCGAGGAGCTGTCGCGCGCGGGGTATCTCCACCGACAGCAGGGGAGGGGCACCTTTGTGTGCGCTCCCAAGCTCAAGCGCAAGATTGTCCAGAAAGGCGACGTCCAGAGCTTTTCCGAGGGTTGCGCCGCCAACGACATGGTGGCCGGAGCGCGCTTGGTGTCGCGCACGGTGGTTGCGGCGACGCACGAGGACGCGGCATTTTTTGGCGTGGAACCCGGCTGCGAGCTCATTGTGGTCGAGCGCGTGCGCACGGCAGACGGCGTGCCCGTCATGCTCGAGAACAACGCCTTTGTGCTCGCCGACCATCCCTACCTGCAGACGCTTGCCGATAAGGACCTCGCCGACAACTCGATCTTCTCGCTCGTTGCCGAGCATTCGGGTCGCGCGCCGCTCAAGTCCGACCCCTGCACCGTGGAGATTGCGCTGGCGGATGCCCAGGCGGCCCCGCTGCTGGAGGTGCCGGTCGGCGAGCCGCTCTTCTATATGGAGGCCTACTTTACCGACGCCGGCGGGCGCCCTCTACTGCTCGGGCGTCAAAAGATCGTGGGCTCGCGCTACGTGTTCGACATCTAACGTCCATAGATAGAACAACATAGAACAAATTTGCCGAGATGACTTCACGGGCGTTATTACACGTGTTATAAATAGGACAACATAGAACGACCGCAGGTACGAGCTGCCGTCGTTCAAAGCCGCCACACAAGGAGGAGCGTCACCGTGAACGCACACGATCTGATTCAGGAAATTATCGAGCGCAAGGGTAAGATCGAGAACGTCTTTTGGATCGCCTGCGGCGGTTCGATGATCGACCTGATGCCGGCTAACGAGCTGCTCAAGCGCGAGGCCACCACGTTTGCCTCGACGGTCTACACGGCACGCGAGTTTTGCCTGATGGCGCCCAAGAGCCTGGGGCCGAAGTCGCTCGTCGTCGCCTGCAGCCACAGCGGCAATACGCAGGAGGTTGTCGATGCCTGCGAGATGGCGCTCGCCGCCGGCGCCGAGGTCGTGACTATGACCGACTACGCGGGCTCCAAGATCGACAACGGCAAGTGGACCACCTGGGTCTATCCGTGGGGCAAGGGCGAGTCGCAGGCCGAGGTCCCGCAGGGCATTGGCGTGCTAATGGCTGCCGAGCTGCTCGACCAGCAGGAGGGCTACGAGGCGCTCGCCGACATGTATGCCGGCCTTAAGCAGATGGACGCGCTGCTGCCCGCCGCCCGCGAGAAGGTCAACGCCGAGCTGGGCGATCGCTTTGCCGAGCTCTGCCAGCAGCACAAGTTCTTCTATATCCTGGGCTCCGGCCCCAACTTTAGCCAGACCTATGCCATGGCCATCTGCTCGCTCATGGAGATGCAGTGGCAGCACTGCTGCTACATCCACTCCGGCGAGTACTTCCACGGCCCGTTCGAGGCTACCGAGCCCGGCGTGTTCTACTTTGTGCAGCTCGGATCGGGCGAGTGTCGCCCCATGGAGGAGCGCGCGCTGGCGTTCCTCAACACGCACACCGACACGATCATGGTGCTCGACGCACTCGAGTACGGCGTGGGCGACGTGCCTGCCAGCGTGCGTTCGTACCTGGAGCCAATCTTCTTCTACGCGATGAGCTGCGAGCTGCGCGCAGCCCGCGGTAAGGTGTTCGACCACAGCCCCGAGATTCGTCGCTACATGGGCATCGAGCAGTACTAAGTAACGGGAAAACCATTCACCTTCGATTCGCAAGGGCGCTGCGTGAGTCAAAAAAGTGGGCCGCGCCGGGGATTTCCGGCGCGGCCCGCTTAGTATCGCGCTTAGATTCGCAAGGTTGCGGTAGCCAGCGGCCTACTTTGCGTCGTAGGCCTCGGTGTCCCACCAGTCGAGCTGGGCGATGTTGTCGCGGATGTGCTGGCAGCTCTTGTGGAAGCCCTCGAGCTCGTACTCGGAAAGGTCGAGCGTGTAGACCTCCTCGACGCCCTCGGCGCCGATCACGCACGGCAGGGACGTGAAGATGCCCTCCTCGCCATACTGGCCGGTCATGAGCGTGGAGGCGGAAAGCACGGCGTGCTCGTTGTGCAGAACGGCAGCGCAGACGCGCGCGGCGGAGTTGGCGACGGCGTACTCGGTGCACTGCTTGCCCTGGTAGGTCACATAGCCGCCCTTACGCGCGAGCTCCTCGACCTCCATGTGGTCAAAGGAGTACTTGTCGGGGTTCTCGGCCTGAAGCTCGTTGAGGTTTTTGCCGGCGATGGTTGCGGCCTTAAAGGCGGCAAGCTGGCTAAAGCCGTGCTCGCCGATCATGTAGGCGTCGATGGACTTGGGGCTCACGCCGACCTTCTTGGAGATCTCGGTGCGCAGGCGGGCGGAGTCCAGGCCGCAGCCCGAGCCGATGATCTTCTTGGGATCGTAGCCGGTCAGGTGCCACAGCTCGGTGCACACGACGTCGCAGGGGTTGGAGATGCTCACGAAGATGCCGTCAAAGCCGGCGTCGACGATACGCTTGGCAAAGGTGCGGGCGGCGTCGGTGGTAAAGAACAGCTCGCCGTCGCGGTTGCCGGCGGCCAGCGCGACCTTGCCGGCGGCGTTGACGATGACGTCGCAGCAGGCCAGCTCCTCGTAGTGGTCGTAGCAGTTGACGATCTTGGTGTTGTACGGGACAAACGAAAGGGAGTCGCGCAGGTCCTGGACCTCGGACGTCACCTTGGCCTCGTTGATATCGCACAGGTACAGCTCATCGGCAATGCCCTGCATGAGCAGGCTGTTGGCGACATGTGCTCCTACGTGGCCCTGGCCGACCACACCGATCTTGCGCGTCTGGTACATATATGTATCCTTTCGGCCGAGTTTTTCGCGTCGAACCATTGTAGCGTCCTGCTGTCACTTTGCTAAGCTAAAGCGAAGTAGTTTTTTGGGACATGCCTTAATCTCTATTTTTGGGGTGATTTGGGCCGCTGACGGCATCGCTGGGCGATGTGCTCGCGCGGATGGGGCCGCTCGTTGTACCATAGCTGCAACTGACTCGTAAGGAGCATCCATGCCCATTCGCATCCCCGACGCCCTCCCTGCCGCCGCGCAGCTCGAGAGCGAGAACATCTTTGTCATGACCGAGTACCGCGCGCTGCACCAGGACATCCGTCCGCTGCGTGTGCTCATCCTCAACCTCATGCCCACCAAGATCGCCACCGAGACGCAGATTATGCGCAAACTCTCCAACACGCCGTTGCAGGTGGAGGTGGACCTGCTGCGCACCAAGACGCACGAGGCCACGCACGTGAGCGCCGGCCACCTGGAGACGTTCTACCGCACGTTCGACGACATCCGCGACATCCACTACGATGGCCTGATTATCACGGGCGCGCCGGTGGAACAGATGCCGTTCGAGGAGGTCGACTATTGGCCCGAACTCTGCCAGATTATGGATTGGTCCACCACACACGTGCACTCTACGCTGCACATTTGTTGGGGTGCGCAGGCCGGCCTGTACCACCACTACGGTATTCAGAAGCACGACCTGCCGGCAAAGGCGAGCGGCGTGTTCGAGCATTATCTGGTGAAGCCGCAAAGCCCGCTGGTCCGCGGCTTCGACGACCGCTTCTATGCCGTGCATTCGCGCAACACCGATGTGCGCCGCGAGGACGTGGAGGCTGAGCCGCAGCTTGAGGTCGTGGCCGTGTCCGACGAGGTGGGCCTGTACATCGTCAAGTCGACCGACAGCCGTCGCTTCTTTGTCTTTGGCCACCCCGAGTACGATACCGACACGTTGCGCCTGGAATACGAGCGCGACGTGAAGCGCGGGCTTAATCCAGAGGTTCCAGCGCATTACTTTCCGGGCGACGACCCCACCGCCGAGCCGCGTAACGTCTGGCGCAGCCAGGCTCAGCTGTTCTACACCAACTGGCTCAACTACTACGTCTATCAAACCACGCCCTACGACCTAGCACGCGCCGGCGAGGAGCACTAGGCTGCGACGATGCCGCTGTAGCCGTGGTTGATGTGGCAGCGGTTAGGCGCTGATGATGTGGGGCAGCGGCAGATCGTGGGCGTCGGTGGGGATGTGGTCGACGCGTTGTTCGTCAAAGGCGATGCCGACGATTTGACATACGGGCGAGAGCATGGGCAGGTAGCGGTCATAGCAGCCGCCGCCGTAGCCTAGGCGCGTGCCGGTGCGGTCGAATGCTACGAGCGGCACGACGATCATGTCGAGAGCTTCGGCAGGCACGATAGGGAAGCGGCTGCTGTCGATGTCCGTGGCCGCAAAGGCCCGCGTGGGGTGGGCGATAAACGTAGCCGCGTCCGCGTCGCCGGCAGCAACTGCCCGCATACACATGCGCTGGCCACAAGCTGCGGCGTCTGTTGCCGAGAGCATGCACGGATAGGCCACGCGCCAGCCACGTTTGGAGGCAGCTGCGGCAAACGCGGCTGAGTCGACTTCGGAACCCATCGCGGCATAGACGGCAACGGTGTGCGGCGCCGCGGCATCCAAGCGGCCCAGCAGCTCAACCAGCCGCGCACAGATATCAGCAGACTTCGCCGCCCGCAAGTCCAAATCAAGAGCATCGCGCCGAGCAATCACCGCCCGCCGCAACTCAGCCTTGTCCATCCCGGCTTCCTCTCCCAAACCTACCAAAAAGGGACAGGTTTATTTTGGCAGGTTTTATCTGGGCAAATGTCGAAACTACCACAAAGGTGCCTGTCCCCTTTGTGGTGGTTTTGGCCCATGCGTTAACGCTATAACGCCGCGGCGATTGCTTCGGTCACAAACTTATTGAGTGACTCGCCCTTCTTTGCCGCCGCCAGTGCTGCCTGCTTGTGAAGCTCGGAGCCTGTTCTCACATTGAACGAGCCCTTAAAAGCCCGCTCTGGTTCCTTGCCCTTTTCGGCACAAAACTCAAGGTAATCGTCGACGGCGTCGTGGAAGCATTGCTCCACTTCTTCAGCCGTGGAGCCTTCAAATACAATTGCGTCCCTAATGCCGGCGACCATACCTGTTAGTACATGCTGCTCGGCATCGAACTCGACTGGGGCGAAATAGCCCTTGTATGCCAAAACGTTACTCATGACTGCCTCCGACATCCTGCAGAAATCGAACGATGTTTCGAATTGTCCCCGCTGTCAATTCGTCAGATGGATGAGGCGCGTGCATCACGAACATCCTGCCATCTGAGGGCCTGTAGAAGCGAATGCGCGATCCGGATGTCTTGCCTTTGCTGTCCATTTCAAAGCCATATGAGGCCATGACTTTTAAAAAATCGGCATACCGATACGTCGAAGGGCAGCTAAACAGTTGGGCGATGAGTTTATCGGCTCGAGTCATCCCGCCTCACATTCTGCAACTATATTCTAGTTGCAATTTAGATCCGATGCAATCACCCATACTATAGAACATGTGTACGTATAGAACAAGTGTTCGAACCACTACAAAGGGGCCTGTCCCCTTTGTAGTGGTTTTGCTTGCTGTGGTTAGCCCATCAGGTCGACTACGTTAAAGCCGGCGTTGCTCTTGGCGATGACGTCACGGCCGCCAAAGACGCAGGTGGGCGACTCGGCTGCGATGCGCGTCACGTCGGTGCCGAGCGAGCGCAGCTCACCGGGCGTGGCGGCGAGCATCTGGGCGCGACGCTCCTCGCGCGCATGCGGATCGAGCCCGGCCAGGTAGGTCGTGTTGCGGCGCTTGGTGAGCGCGTACGGCTTCACCGGCGCGTCCATGCCGCTCACGCAGCTCACGATAAAGCCCTCAAAGGCGGCTTCGTCGGGCTCAAAGCTGCCAAGCCATGCACCCGCGCGCTCCACGCGCTCAATCGAAGGATCGATCGCCGGGTCGCGGTAGGTGTAGAACGCCGTCTGGCGCTCGCCGGCTGCGCGGAATCCGCAGCCGTATGCACCGCCCTTCACGCGAATCTCGTTCCACAGGTAATCGTAGGAGAGCGCGTTGGCAGCCACGGCCCAAGCGCCTGTCACGTCAATGCCCAGGCGACGCGGATCGCACGCACGCGCGGCAAAGCAGATGTCGCTGGGGATCACGAAAGCCTCGTGGCGGTCGCACGGCGCCGGCACCGCGAGCGCGTCGCGGCCGGCACCGT
>UQNC01000065.1 GCA_900542175.1 uncultured Collinsella sp.
GCGGGTGCCGGAGCCGGCTGCGGGGCGGCCTGCTGCTGTGCCTGGCCGGCGGCGAACAGCTGGCTGGCGTTCATGCCGCCCATGCCACCTGCCATGCCCATGCCCATAAAGCCTGCCATCGCGCCGTTGGGATTGGCGGCTGCCGCGCGCATTGCGTCGCTCTGGGCGCTGGCAATGTTGGCTGCCGCCATGGTGGGATCGCGCATGACGGCGGCCTTCTGCAGGTCCTTGATCATCTGCTCGTCTTCTTGCGAGGCTGCGATGGAGTTGACGCCAAAACTCACGATCTCGACACCACGCAGGTCGCGCCAGTCGGCAGAGAGGACCTCGTTGAGCGCACGAGCGAGCTCGGTGGTGTGGCCGGGGATGGCGCTGTAGCGGATGCCCATCTCCGAGATCTTGGCGAAGGCGGGCTGCAGGGCGGTGAGCAGCTCGGACTTAAGCTGGCTGTCGATCTTGTCGCGCGTGTAGCTATCGGTCACGTTGCCGCACACGTTGGTGTAGAACAGCAGCGGGTTGGTGATGCGGTACGAGTGCTCGCCGTTGCAGCGCACGGAGATGTCAACGTCCAGGCCAATGTTGTTATCGACCACGCGGAAGGGCACGGGCGAGGCGGTGCCGTACTTGTTGCCGATGATCTCCTTGGTGTTGATGAAGTAGACGCGCTGGTCCTTGCCCGCGTCGCCGCCAAAGGTAAAGCGGCTGCCGATATTGGCGAAGGTCTCCTTGATGGAATCGCCCAGGTTGCCGCTAAAGACGCTCGGCTCGCTGCCGGTATCGAAGACGAACTCACCAGGCTCCAGCGCGACTTCGATGATCTTGCCGTTTTGCACCACGAGCATGCCCTGGCCGTCGTTGACGGCGATGACGGAGCCGTTGGAGATGACGTTGTCCTCGCCGCGCGTGTTGGAGCTGCGGCCACCGGTACGTTTGCTGCCCTTGCAGGCCAAGACGTCAGCAGGCATCGATTCGCAGTAGATAAATTCCTTCCACTGGTCGGCCATGACGCCGCCGGCAGCTCCCAATCCAGCTTTCAAGAGTCCCATGGTGATCTTCCTTTCTCGTCAAAGGCCGGGTGGTATTGGTTGGATTGCTTAGTCGTCCTTGTCGTCTTTCATGACAACGGTGGTCTCGGTGTGGCTGAAGGTGTCGTGCTTCTCGGTCAGGTCGAGCTCGCCGCAGTACTCGTCGGCGTGGGTGGCCTCGTTGGCCGTCTTGAGCTGGCCTACCAGCAGCACGTCTCCGATAATCACGATGATCAGCGGCGCGATGATGTTGATGAGGATGCCCTCGATATCAAAGGCGAGGTAATCCGGATCGAAGGCGTTCTCGCCCATAAAGAGAATCTGGGAGAGGACAAATCCGATCACAAAGAACAGCACCGAGGCAATAGCGAGCTTGGGCTTGGAGCAGGGGAGCTCGCCGACCAAGCGGCCGGTCTGGCCGTTCATGGCAAACAGGTAGCTCTTGCCGTTCCACGAGGTGGAGAGCATCCAGACGGGGAACAGGGCGTAGTCGCTGTCTTCCCAGGTGTAGTCGAGCTGCTTGCTTTCGACCGTGGCATCGTCGTATTCGTCGACGACAGTCTCGCGCAGGGCCGAGATCGCGCTTTCTTCCATACGGCGCTCGGCGCGCGCCTTGCAGGTCTCGCAGTCCTCGTCGTAACGGTTGGCGATGTAGCCGGGCATATATGCGACCGAGAACGGACGCAGCGCGTCGTAGTCAAACGGCTCGATGGCGTCCATGTGGCCGTCGGGCATCTTGGACGATCCGTCGACGGGCACGCGCCTAAACGAGATATTGCCCTTGCGATAGGCATCGTAGTGGTCGGTGGTCGTGACGGTGCGGTCGGATTCCTCGGTCACGGTCTCGTTGGTCGCGTCAAAGTACACTTCGCCGTCAACGCGGGCACCGTAGAGCCAAAACGGCACGTAGACACCTTGGACCTCGTCGATGTGGTTGCCGGTGACAAAGCTCTTGGGCAGCAAGATTTTGTCCTTGTAGTGTTCCTTGAGTGCGGCCGTGACGTCGTCGCGCCCGAGCTTAAATGGAATCACCAGGTCGGGCGAGAAGTCGCCAGAGAGCTGGCCAGGCGCCACGGCGGAGTTGCCGCAGTACGGGCAGGTGGTGACGGCGACGGTGCCGTCGGACACGAGCTCGGCGCCGCACGACGAGCAGATGTAACCGGCGTTTTGGGCGAGCTCCTGCACGGCATCGTCGGCAGCAGGTTTGGGAGCTGCGGCTGCGGCATCGGCTTTGGCATCTGCCTTGTCCTGGCGCTCGCGATAGAGAGCCTCGACTTCTTCGACTTCAAAACGCGAATCGCAGTAGTCGCAGACGAGTTTTTGCTCGGCGCTTGCAAAATGCAGGGGGCCACCGCAGGCAGGGCACTGATAGTTGACGCTCTCGAAGGCCATGATCGGTCCTTTCCGTGCCGGAGGCTATGCGCCGATGGCGCCGCCGCAGTATTCGCAGCGCCCACTGGCATCGGGAATGGTGGTGGCTCCGCAGAAGGGGCGGGTCACCGCGGTCTTGGGGGCCTTGGCGGCCACGACGCTGTCGCGCGTCTCCTGGCGCAGCTGCACCAGCGCGTCGCGGACCTCGGTTGCCTGGCGCTTGGCCTCGCGGTATTCGATGGAGCCGCGCTGATCGATGGTGGAGTCGTTTACGCGCAGGTTGATCTCGGTAAAGTACGGCGTGTTGACGTGAATGGTCAGATTAAAGTCGTAATCCAGGTCGTAGCGCGGCGGGTTGTAGCTCTCGCGCTCGCCGTCCTTGGTCTCGCGATAGATTTCGGTGCGATGCTCGTCGATATCCATATCGCAGCCGAGTACCTGCGAGAACTCGATGATGTCGGGATTGGCGTCGCGCCAGCGGCTCTGCGAGGTGATGATCAGCAGGCCCGCGTCCTCATCGAGCATGATGTTGGTGCGCCCGGCAGAAAGCGTGCGCGTGGGGTTGAACGACGCCAGGCGCTCGGCATTGGCCTCGCGGTAGGCGAGCTGCTCGCGGATATCGTCCGCGGTGCTGGAGCGATAGCCGTGAAAGTAGGGGGAGAGCTTGCCGGCGCACTCTTTGCACAGGTAGCCTTCATTGATTTTTGTCTTACCTAGAAGTCCCAGCTCGGTACCGCAAATCGCGCACTCTTTCTTCTCGAACATCTTGTCAAAGAAGCCCATGGCTGCCTCCCATCAACTGGTAGCGTGTGTCACTTTTGATGATGGGGGAGTGCGCAGCCTTTCACGATACCCAGACGGCTCAACGAGTCTCCACAACTGGGACACATGGCCCATTTTTCCTACTCATTGGGGACGCACTTAAATGAGTGAAACTACTCATTTAAGTGCGTCCCCAATGAGTGCTCGCAGAACGAGAGTGGATAATCTCCCATTTTTGGCCTGCTTGTGGGCTCAAAGTGGGAGATTGTCCACTCTCGTTGTTTGGGTGTCCAAAAATCCCCGCTCGTTTGGCACTTGGGGACGTTCCTTTTGTGCCGGCACCTGGGGACACTCCTTGCCTGGGGGCTACCTCTAAACGGGAGACGGTGTCGGCCGCGCAGGGGGCCGACCGTTCACCGATTAATGCCGACCGTTCGCCAAGCGCGGCCACAATTCCGCTATTAAAGCGATTCAATGACGCTTAAATACTATAAAGAGCTCAGCTTGAGTGCGACTCCCTTCGAGGCATGATCGGGCGGCTCGTCGATTTGCGCCCGCGCATGCACGCCATGCGCCGCCGTAGAACGCCGTTGCCGAAGGGAAGAACTGTGAAGGTCGTCAAGCGAATCAACAACAACGCAGTTATGTGCACCGACTCAAAGGGTCGAAGCGTCGTTGCATTTGGCAAGGGAATCGCCTTCGCTATCGACAAGGAGACGGGTGACCTACCGCTCGCCGCTATCGAGCGCACCTTCTACAACGTGGACGAACATTACCTGGCGCTTCTCGAAGAGCTATCGCCCCGCGTGCTCGCGGTCTCTGCCGAAATCATTCAAGCCGCCGACCTGGAGCTCCCCTACGAACTCAGTCACAACGCCGTGCTCGCCCTTGCAGACCACATTACTTTTGCCCTGCAGCGCGCCAAGCGCGGCATTACCGTGCAGATGCCGCTCGCCTATGACGTGGCGCAGATGTATCCCATCGAGTACAAGGTGGGCGTTTTTGCCCTCAGGCGTATCTTCGATGGCCTCAATGTGGAGCTTGCAGAGAGCGAGGGCGTGGGGATCGCCATGTGCCTGCTCAACGCGCGTCTAGCGCCCGAGAACGAGGCCGAAACCGACGCCGAGGCCCGCGACGATGAACGTCTCATTGGCGCCATCATCGCAAGGATCGAGAAGACCTACGGAATCGAGGTCGACCGCCACGGCTTTGAGTTTGCACGCTTCGCTACCCATATCCACTATTTGTTTGGGCGCATTCGTACCGGTGAGCCCATGAACACCGACGGCGCGGAGCTTTACGGAACCGTGCGCGGCGAGATGGGCCGTTCGGCTGAGGTTCTCGACTACGCCTGCGTGCTTATCGAGGAACATTTTGGATGCCAGATCAGCGACTCCGAGAAGCTATACGTGCTCATGCACATTCATCGTATCTCGCACCCCCGGGTGTAGATATACCGCAGCAGCGTCGGTTATCGCTGCGGGTAAACCGGCCTGAGGCCGCCGCGAAGCTCCCCATACCCCTTACAAATCGCGGCAGCCGGGCGACGGGTTGTTGAGGGCGCCGTAGAGGTGCCGGCGGGCGGGTCCCGCGAGAAAAGGAGGTCATTATGGCCGACAACAAGAAGATTGCCGAGGACGTGCTTGCAGCCGTCGGCGGCAAGGAGAACGTCTCGGGCGTGACGCACTGCATGACGCGTCTGCGTTTCACGCTCAAGGACAACGGTATCCCCGATACTAATAAGGTCAAGAAGATCAAGGGTGTCATCGGCGCCCAGGAGTCGGGCGGCCAGTACCAGGTCATCATCGGCCAGAACGTGCCCAAGGTCTATGACGAGGTGTGTGCAATGGGCGGCTTTGCCAAGAGCGCCGCAATCGACGAGAACCTCGATGCACCTAAGCAAAAGCTCACGCCCAAGGTGATCGGCAACAACATCCTCAACTACCTGTCCGGCTCCATGGTGGCGTTGATCCCCATCTTGATGGCCGGTGGCCTGTTCAAGTGTATCGGCACTCTCATCGGTCCGCAGGTCTTTAACCTGGTGCCCGAGACCGATCCCACCTACCTGCTGTTCTACACCTACCTGTTTGACGCGGCCATGTACCTGCTGCCGGTCTATCTGGGCTACAGCGCGGCCAAGAAGATCGGCGCGAGTCCGGTGCTCGGCATGTTCTGCGGCGGTATCCTCATCTGCCCCGACATCGTGGCGCTCGCCCAGAGCGGCGAGACCTCGCTCACGGTCTATGGCATCAGCGCTCCGCTGCAGAACTACCAGCAGACCGTCCTGCCGATCTTGCTTTCGGTCGTGGCGCTCTACTGGGTCGAGAAGTTTTTTAAGAAGATTGTGCCGGACGTTCTGTCTACCGTCTTTACGCCGTTCTTTACGATGGTCGTTATGGTGCCCATCGAGCTTATCGTGCTTGGTCCTATCGGCAACGAGCTCGGTAACCTGCTCTCCGCCGTCCTCTTTGGTATGGCGGGCACCGGTATCGGCTTCTACATCGCCATGGCAATCGTCGGCGGTCTGTGGCAGCTGTTTGTTCTGACTGGTATGCACATCGCCGTGATCATGCCGGCGCTCGCTACCTTTATGGCGCTGGGCGAGGACAAGTTCATCTTTGTTGCGTCCAACTTTGCCATGATTGCCGTGTGGGGTGCCGTGTTTGGTGCCGCGCTGCGCATCCGCAACAAGGAGGAGAAGGCTCTGACTTTTGGCTATGTGATCTCGGCCATCCTTGGCGGCGTGACCGAGCCCGCGCTGTTTGGCTGCATCATGCGCTTTAAGCGTATGATTCCCTGCATGGTTATCGGCGGCGCCATCTCTGGTCTGCTCGCCGGCATTCTGGGCGTGACGCTGGGTATGCCGGGCGCCAACTCCAACTTCCTGGTGTTCCTGGGCTACCTCACCCCGGGCATGGGCAACCTCATCAACTTTGGCATCTGCTTTGCCGTGGCCTTTATCGTCTCCGCTGTGCTCGCCTTCTTCTTTGGCATCACCGAGGCCGACCAGGCCGAGCTTGACGAGGAGTAACGCTTCCTACAGGTATTTTTCTCCTCTGGGGGACAGTTCAGCGCAAGGGGCACCGCCGAGATATTCCGACGGTGCCCCTTTTTGGCACTTGGACGTTCTTGTCTGACTAGTCATTTAAGTGCGTCCCCAATGAGTACCCGTAGAATGAGAGTGGATAATCTCCCGTTTTTGGCCTGTGTGCAGGCTCAAAGTGGGAGATTATCCACTCTCGTCATTTGGGTGTCCAAAAATCCCCGCTCGTTTGGCGCCTGGGGACACTCTTTGTCGAATGCGGCGGCTGCCGAATGTGGGCGCCGTCCTTGCTATGCCACGGTTACGGCGACCTGGGCGTAGCGGCTGCAGGGGCACTCGGCGCGCGTCTGCACGGTAAGGGTGAGCACAAGGCGGTCGCCGGGCCGCGCGTCGGCGGGCACGATGAAAGCGGTGTCTACCGTGCATTCTTGCCACAGCGACAGATCCTGGGCGCCTGCATAGCTCGACGGGTCCACGGCGACATCCCAATGTACATCGAAGCCCTTGCCGTCGGGGTCGACGATGGTCGCTGTAAGGTCGACGCGCTCGCCGGCTGTGGCGCTGCGGTCGGCCGTGGTCTCGACAACATGTGCCGGATGCGAGCAGGCTGCCGGATCATGGGCACACCATTGCGCGCGGGCGGCAAAGTCTTCCTGATAGGCACGCAGATAGGGATTGAGATTGTCGCCTGCGGGCGTGCCGATGGAGGCAAAACCGGCGGGCGCGTTCGCATCGGGATGCCCATCAAAAAACATGCGTCCCAGCAGCGTATCGAAGCCGCGGTCGTCGATACCGCGCAGGCCAAACGGCAGCAGCGGAATATAGGTCATGCTGTCGCCTTCGGCCATAAAATCGCCGCGCTCAAACTGCATCGCGGGCATGCCTTCCAGGCCCCAATCCAGACGGGCATGCTTGCCAAACTGAAAGCGCTCAGGCTCGTTTTCGTAGACCTTACCATCGCCATAGAGCATATAGCGTGCCATGAGGGGGCCGTTGCCCTGCGTGAGATTCTGCTCGGGCCAGGGAGCCTTAAACAGCGGCAGCGTATCGGGCTGAGCTGTTTTGGCGTCGAAATAGTTGCCATACATATAGGGCGTACGCCAAAAGATGAGCTCGGGAAAGAGCTCGCGCCCATGGTCGAGCCACGAGTTGTCCTGTCCCACGCCATCGGCAACGCCCATCACGCGCACCTTCTGATAGACCCGCTGCTGCACGGCGGGCCACTCGGGCGTGGCGCGATAGCGCTCGGCAATACTCATGAGGGCGCGAACGATCGTATTCATACCACCCCAGCTGAGCAACCATAACGTACGCGGATCATCATCTAAAATCGCCTGCGCAATTACGCGAGACCCCTCAGTTTCCTCAGTCACATCACCCTCAAAGGCTACATTTCCCACAAAGGTGCGCTCGATCATCTGGGCGGGCGTGGGAAACGGCGGCTCACCGGCAGCGGCCGCATTTGCTTGCAACTGCGGCCAAGCCTGGGCATATTCATTACTCCAGAGACTCTCAATCCAATGCTCGGGAAACGGCCGATACTCACGAAGCTCGCCGGCTAGCGGATCGGGCTCATGAGGCACAACAGCCCACTCATAAGAGCGCCGCCCTTTGGTCCGCCAATGCGAATTCACCTCGCCGAGCGTATGAACCCCATCCCCAAGAAAGTGATACTGCGAAGCCGTATACACCACAGCCTGCACATCAAGCAAGTTAAGATACAGAGCCAAATGAACAAGCGAGTTCATATCATCGACTTCCATATCAGTGGTAACAATCACCCGAGTCAACTTCTGGGACATAGGAACAGCTCCAATCAAAATCAATTCAGCCAGTTACGCGCAAGGCAAGACGGGACCCACGCCCCCATCGCCCGCGACCCGGCGGCCCGCCGGAAGCGGCCGACCAGCGTTTCGAACAACGTTAACTTAGGGGGCTCTGACCTTTAGTTTTGTAAACATTCCGCACTGATATTGTCTGTATTGAAGACGTCGATGATGCGCCCGTATAC
>UQNC01000066.1 GCA_900542175.1 uncultured Collinsella sp.
CAGAAAGGGACTGTCCCCAACTGCCGGGAGTGACCGTTTAGCGGTGCGGCGGCTGAATGGGCAGGCTGAGCTGGTATCCTTATGCGAAATTGTCTCAACTCGATAGGATTTCATGTGAAACCTTCCGCCGTCCTTCGCTTGGCTCTATATCGCACCCTGGCCGTCGCGCTTGCCGCGCTCGCCATACTGAGCGCCGTCATGCCCGCCCCCGCCTTTGCCGCCGACTCCGACCAGCAGGTCAAGACGGTCCGCGTTGGCTGGCTCGTCAACAACAAAGGCTTCCAGGAAGGCATGCCGGGCGAGCGACTCTCGGGGTGGGGCTACGAGTATCTCCAGACCCTCTCGTATTACACAAAGGGCTGGCAATACGAATACGTTAGCGGCACCTTCTCCGAGCTTATGGACATGCTCGAAGTAGGCGAAATCGACCTCATGCCCAACATCTCGTATTCGGCAGAGCGCGAGCAGAAGCTGCTCTTTTCCTCGAACCCCGAGGGCACCGAGCGCTACTACATCTACGCCAGGCCCGACCGCGACGATCTGGCCAAGGGTGACCCCCAGGCGCTCCAAGGCCTCACCATCGGCTGCAACTCTGGCGTTATGCAAACTATCGTCGGCCAGCAGTGGCTCGCCGACGAAGGCGTCACCTGCACCTATAAAGAAATCGACACCGGCAGTGCCCTCTTTGAGGCGCTTGCAGACGGCGAGGTCGACGCCGTCATCATGAACGATACCATTTCGTCGCCCGATGCGTCACCCATGTTCTACGTAGGCTCGAGCGACTACTATTTTGCCGTTCCCAAAAGCCGCCCCGATCTGATGAACGACATCAACGCCGCCATGACGACCATCGCCCGCGATAACCCGCGCTATAACGAGGAAGTCAAATCGAGTTACTCGACCCAAAACAGTGGCTCGTCATCGCTCACCGGCCCCGAGACCACCTGGCTCAAAGCAAACGGCAATACCATCACGCTCGGCTATCTTAAAAACCAACTTCCCTACTGCACGCAAAATGACGACGGCGAGATGGAAGGATCGCTCGCCTCGCTTGCAACGACGTTGCACGACAAGTTTGGTATTACGGTCAAAACAATCGCACTCTCGAACAACAGGCAAATGATCAAAGCCCTTTCCAACGGAACCATCGATGTCGCCCTGCCATTGTTTCGCGACTACTGGCTCGCCGAGCAGACAGGAGTCATCCAGTCAAACTCGATGGGAACGGTTTCGCTGACCGCCATTCACAGTGGCAAAAACCTGAACAGCGACCTTAAGAACATCGCTTGTACAAAGAGCACAATCGTTAACCGTTTTGAGCTCGAAAGTCTCTTCCCGAACGCAACAGTAACCGAGTACTCGAATGACGGCGAGGTGCTCAAAGCCCTCAATGAGGGGAAGGCACGTTGCATCATTGTCCCCAGCACGCGCCTGGAAACTCTCCGCGACACCTACGACATCGAGGATTTCGAAACACAGGAACTCACCAACACGGCGCAGCTATCGTGTTTAATTTCGCGCGGCAAGCCCGAGCTGCTGGGAATCATCAATAAGGGCATCGTCAATGCAGGTGAATCGCTCTCTGCAAACAGCTATTTCCCCACATCGTACTCGGCGCAAGAATCGGACACGTTCCAGTTTTTCTATCGTAACCGCACCGCCATTGCGACTGTTATCATCTGCATCTTGCTCACCAGCATCGCTATCCTTGTCTGGTCGCTTTACCGCGCACAGGAGGAACGGCAGAAAGCTGATGCCGCCAACGCCGCCAAAACCGCTTTCCTCACGCGCATGAGCCACGACATCCGCACGCCGCTCAACGGCATCCTAGGCCTTATCGAAATTGAGGAATTGAGAGAAGGCGACATGCAGGTCGCCCGCGAAAGCCGCGCCAAGGCGCGCGTTGCCGCCAATCACCTGCTGTCACTGATTAACGACATCCTCGAGATGGGCAGGATCGAGGAGTGCAAAGTGACGCTCGAGCACGAATCATTCAACCTTAAAGAGCTGTGCGACAATGCGCTCGTACTGTGCAAGCTCCGCGCATCGGACCGCGGCATAACCATGCTCGACACCAGCGAGCCCTACGCTGTCGACCAATATATGATCGGCAGCCCCACCCATATTCGGCAGATCCTTGTCAACCTGCTCGACAACAGCATCAAGTACAACAAGCACGGAGGCACCGTCACGTTCTCATCGACCATCAAACCGGTCGACGACGAGCACGCCGTGTTTTGCTTTAGCGTCTCGGATACCGGCATTGGTATGACGCCCGAGTTTTTGACGCACATTTACGAGCCGTTTGCCCAGGAAGGCGACGATGCGCGCAGCAAGTTCCAAGGAACCGGCATTGGCATGTCTATCGTCAAATCGCTCATCGATATGATGGGCGGCACGATTGAGATTTCGAGTGAGGTTGGCGCGGGAAGCACGTTCAACGTCCAGATACCGCTCGATATCGACAAGAACCCTCAGGCAAAAGAACGTGCGTCCAAGCAGACATACAGTTGCTCGCTTGCCGGCATGAACGTCCTTTTGGCAGAAGACAACGAGCTCAATGCCGAAATTGCCCAGGCTCTACTCGAAAGCGAAGGCATCGTCGTAACGCGCGCCGCCGACGGCAACAAAGCAGTCGACCTATACGTTAGTCGTCCCGCCGGCAGCTTCGATGCGATCCTGATGGACATCATGATGCCGGGCATGGATGGCTACGAGGCAACCCGCGCGATTCGTCTGAGCGAAAAGGCCGATGCAGCCGACATCCCCATCATCGCGCTCACTGCCAACGCCTTCAACGAGGACGCCAAGGCGGCACACGATGCCGGTATGAACGCCCATCTGCCCAAACCGCTCGACTTTAACAAGCTCAAAAACATACTCGCCCGCATCAAGAAATACGGATCCGTTTCGCTATAGTCTGTGCTCAACCACCATGCACAGCCAGAAAGGAAGCCAACGATGTTTAGGCCCTTACGTCGAAAGAAACGCGCCATCACTGACGAGGAAGCGCGCGAGTTGCTCGCCACCTGTAAGCGCGGCGTCTTTGCCGTCAACGGCGATGATGGCTACCCCTATGCCATTCCCGTCAACTACTTCTTTGACGCCGAGCACGACAAGATTTATTTCCATGGCGCCAAGGCCGGCCACAAGGTCGATTCGCTCAGGCGTGACGATAAAGTCTGCTTTACCGTTTACGGCAACGAGTGGTACAAGGACGGCGACTGGGCTCCTTACGTCATGAGCACTGTGGTCTTTGGCCGTTGCCGCCTGGTAGATGAAGCGCCTGCGTTTATCGAGGACAAAGTCCGCCAGCTCGCGCTTAAGTACTACCCTTCTGCCGAAGAAGTCGAGGAAGAAATCGCCAAAGACATCAAGGGCGTCCAACTCTACGAGATTTCAATTGAGCATCTTTGCGGCAAGCAGATTCAGGAAAAGTAGCGAATGCGAAAAACGCGCTCGCTACCCTCTGCGCCCCATGCGCCCACGCATTTTGACGGCGTGGGCGCATGGGGCAGCACTCGAATCGAGCGCCCCCCTATACCCCAAAAACGTAGCGGTCCAGGCGCTCACACGCCTCCTTTACCCGCGAAAGGGGCAGTGCCAGATTCACGCGAATGTGGCAGGGCCCGTGGAACGGGCGGCCGTCCTGATACCCCACGCCCACACGAGCGCCCTCGTCGAGCAGCCACTGAATATCGCGGCCATGCTCGCGGCACCACTCGGTGCAGTCCAGAAACACCATGTAGGTGCCCTGCGGACGCGAATAGGACACGCCCGCAAAATGCTTGTCCACGTAATTGCAGAAGTAGTCGACGTTGCCCTCGATGACCTCATTGAGCTCGTCCACCCACTCGTAGCCTTGCGGCTGGTAGGCACCGATAAGCGCATGCATGGAGAGGACGTTCATCTCGTTGTAGTGAGTCTTGTTGGACACGGCGCACACGCGGTCGCGCAGCGTCTCGTTATAGATGATGTGGTAGCTGCCGACCAAGCCCGCCAGGTTGAACGTCTTGCTGGGCGCGTAGAGGGCAACCGTGCGCATGCGGGCATCCTCGCTCACCGACTGCGTCGGGATATGCTTGTGCCCCGGCAGGATGATATCGGACCAAATCTCATCCGAGATCACCACGCAATCGTGCTGGCGATAGGTATCCATGGCGCGCTCGATCTCATCGCGCTCCCATACGCGGCCGCAGGGGTTGTGCGGCGAGCAGAACACCGCGGCATGGATGTGGTTTTGGGCGAGCTTGCGCTCCATGTCCTCAAAGTCCATGCGCCACACGCCCTGGTCGTCGAGCTTAAGCGGGCTGTGGACAATGCGATAGCCCGCGGCCTCGATGGACTTGGTAAAGCCGATGTAGGTGGGGCTGTGGACCAGCACCGCATCGCCCGGCTGGACATATGCGCGCAGCGTCGACACGACACCGCCCAGCACACCGTTTTCGTAGCCGATGTGCTCAGGCGCCAGGCCCTCGACGCCATTACGGCGACTCTGCCATTCGATGATGCGGTCGAAGTACTCGGGGCGCGGATCGAAATAGCCAAACATGGGGTGCTGGGCGCGCTGAATGATGTACTCCTGGACCGTGGGCACCGTGGCAAAGTTCATGTCCGCTACCCACATGGGGATGCGGTCGAAGCCCTCGTCGGGTGCGTTCGGAGCCATACCGGGAATCTCACCCCAGGAGTCAACGGCGATGGAGTCCATGCTATGGCGGTCGATTAGCGAGCTAAAGTCGTATTTCATGCTGAGCTCCCGTGCAAAGTGATTGTTTTGGTAGGCGTTATTGTCCACCAGCACGGGCGATTTTGGCATGGGGTTTGGCGCTTAATTTGACGGGTGCGGGCGAATGGCTGGTTAGTCTTGCGCGCCGTTGACGGCGGTTATCTTCAACCTGGTTCCGTCGACCGTAAACGATATGTCGAGCCCAGCGTAAGCCAAATGGTAAATGCGGTTTGGCTCGTGTTTGCTGCCCGCGCGGCGCGGATCCTGGTGAAGAACCTCGACCAAACCGGGAAGCTTTGCGGGCGGGACCATATCCTGCAGCACTTGCGGAAACTCGACGTCGAGCTCTTGCCACGGCGCGTCTTCAATCCAGCCGCCCGTTGCATCCGGGTGGCAGTCCGCAAACGGAATGTAGGGCTTAATGTCGTAGATGGGCGTGCCGTCGCGCAGGTCGGCCCCCAGCACATGAATGATGGGACCATCGTCGGTAAGCTCAACACGATCGAGCTTGACACAGGTGAGCCCGATGGGATTAGGGCGAAACGGGCTGCGCGTGGCAAACACGCCCACGCGCTCGGCTCCACCCAGACGCGGCGGGCGCACGGTCTTCGACCACTTGGCATTAGTGCCGGACCTGTTCTGCGTCTTGGCATCGGCAGCTATGTCCTTAGCCGTGCCGCCGGGCGTGCCGTTTTCGAAGCGCCAGAGCAGCCATAGGTGAGAGAAGGAATCCAGACCCTCAACTGCTGCGTTGGAGGCAAATTCCGGTTCAAAGACGATGCGTCCCTGCAGATGGGGCGCCAAAAAGCTGTTGCGTGGGATGCCGAACTTCTGCGGCAGGTCGGTATGTATGTGAGCAATAGGTTCCATGCCGGTCATTGTACGGCATGGAGGTGTAGGGCGTTGCGCGCAATTCTTCGCCGCGGTCCCCCGTCGTGCAACCAACGGTTGCTTGGAAGGGTGCCGGCCGCCGCGTATGCTTAAGCCATCAACCAGCAGAAAGGAGCCGTTATGGCCTTTGCAGAAAAGCTCATCGCTGTCCGTCGCGCCCATCACCTTACCCAAGAGCAGCTCGCCGCCAAGCTCTTCGTCACACGCCAAGCCGTCAGCCGTTGGGAACGCAGCGAGGTCACACCGGGCATCGATATGATGAAGCTCATCGCCGCCGTGACCGGCGAGCCCCTGTCTCACCTGCTCGAAATGCCCGAGCACTATTGCCAGAGCTGCGGCATGATACTCACACCCGACGACTGCGGCACCGACGCCACGGGCGCCACGACCGACCATTACTGCAAGTGGTGCTACGACCACGGCAAGTACACCTACGACACCACAATGGAGGCGATGATCGAGGATTGTGCCCCGCGGCTGGCACAAAACACCGGTATGTCGCTCGACGAAGCCGTCTCGCTCATGGGCGCCGTGCTGCCGCAACTGGAGCGCTGGCGCACCGTGCAGGAAAACGAGGAGCGCTACGGTGCCGAGGCGCGGGCGCGCTATGGCGACGAGGCTATCGATGCAGCAAACGAAACGTTACTGGACATGGATCCTCAGACATGGAACGACATGAAAGAACTTGAACGCGCCATTCTGGGCCAGCTCTCGATTGCCATGGACGACGGCGAACCGGAAGGCAACGATGCCCGCAAACTTGTCGCAATGCACCGTCGATGGATTGGCCTTAACTGGGGGGCCGCGCCCCAGGACGAAGCGTATCTGGGCCTCGCCCACGGCTATCTTGCCGATCAGCGCTTTGTTGACTACTACGACAAGCCCTGCGGGACAGGTGCCACGGCGTTTTTGGTTCAGGCCATCGAGTCGTCGCCGACTCGCGCATAGACCGCGGCGGCTTTGGGTATCTCAATCGAAACCTCAACCGATTGGAGACCCATGGCTACTGATCACGAGCTCGCGCTGTACGTTATGACCGGCTGCCCGTATTGCATTAAGGTCAAGCGCTTCCTGGCCGATAACGGCGTGACCATTCCCGAGCGCAATATCTCGACCGACCCCGATGCCGAGCAGGCACTCATCGCCGTCGGCGGCAAGCGCCAGGTTCCCTGCCTGTTCATCGACGGCAAGCCACTCTACGAATCGAGCGACATCATCACCTGGGCACAAGAACATCTGCTCTAGCACTCATTGGGGACGCACTTAAATGAGTAGTTTCACTCATTGGGGACGTACTTGAATGAGTAGGTAGGAATTCAGTTTCTCAAATTAATAGAACATATGTTTGCTTATATGCTATACTCGCCTCAAGGCATGAGACTGGTCGAGAGCTCCCGCGGAGGTCCCCAATGACACGCTGGAGCGAGCTCGGTAAGTAAGATCGGTGGTTACCGCACTCGCCCATCTCAGACAGGCTGCGCTCCTGTTCGTCGTCGCCATCAAAGAACGACACTCACAACCAAACGTTTCCGTTATCCGTGAGTCACACAGGAGTGCATCGCTATGGCTAAAAAGATTCCAACCCTTTCATCCGACATTATTTCAAACACCTGCTCAGATATCAGCAGGATTGTCGAGGCCAAACACCTCGGCCAGAAAGGTATCAACCATGAGACATCTTCGGAAGGGGCTCTGCTCATCGGGCGCCGTCTCGAGCAAGAGATTTCCGGATACCCCATCTCCAATCTCAATGGCTTACTCTCGCCCATCGCTCGCCACCTCAAGCAGCACTTTAGCCCAAGCCTGGGCCCGACTTATCTCAAGCGTTGCATAAAGCTCGCACGATTTGTTCCGGAAGACATGGGTTTTCGACCGGAGCTTGATCTGGAACATTATCAGTCGCTCGCTCACATCGCCGACAAAGATCTGCGCTTAGATCTGATGAACGTTGCCGCAGATAACCATTGGAGCGCGTTGCGCATCGATCGTCATGCCCGCTATCGAAATCCGCAGGACACTTTGGATGCTTGGGAGCGCCGTGTGCTTGAATCAAATCAAGAAGTACGGCGCTTCGCCCGCGCCTACACAGATGCCTGTGGAATCATTTCACTCGATGAACTTATTGAGCTCTACAACTCCTGTGCCCCCAATCCAGTCTCGAGATTTGAGATAAATGAGACTATTTGGCAAATCAGGAACGAATCGGGGCAAATCGACAATCCCTGCATTATATCCAGAGATAGAAAACTCTATCTCATAGCGCCAGAGCCCGATGACGCTGTTGATGAAGCCCCTTATTACTATGATG
>UQNC01000067.1 GCA_900542175.1 uncultured Collinsella sp.
AGCCCGCCGACGAAAATCAGGTCTACACCATCCCCATGGGTGCTTTCCCGGAGTATGACCCCACTGTGGACCACGAGCGCATCTTCTCCGGCACCCTGAACTTCCGCCCCAAGGGACACACCCCCGTGCTGCAGGCCAACTTTGACAAGGCCGTGGCCGAGAACGGTCTGGAAGCCTACTTTGATTCTCCCGCCCGTCAGCTGATCCGCGGCGAGGACGGCCGCGTGACCGTCTCGGGCGTGGACTCGGGCAAGCTGGAGGTCCGCGAGCTCAAGGCGCCCAAGGGCTACACCGCCTTCGAGGGCACGCGATCCGTGACGGTCAAAGCCGAGGGCCTGGACGTCGACCAGGTGGCCGCCGCCAAGCCCAAGCTCACCATCACGGCCGAGTCGCCCCTGCGCGCCGACAGCGCGGACGGGTCGACGGGCAGCCTGGAGGCGTCGCTCATCAACGCGCCCACCGGCACACCCCCTAGCATTACCACCGGAGGCTTTATGCCCTCGACTGGCGATATGGCAATGTACGCCGCGGCCGCCGCAGCGGTCGCCGGAGCCGCGCTCATCGTGGTCGCGCTCCTGGTCAAGCGGGGAGGTGGCAGCCATAAAGAGTAGCTGGCAGCCCCACAGAGAGCGGGGCGAGACGTAGCGAAGCAGATGCTAAGACACAGACAGACAGATTTAGATCAAATGGACTTCAAGCAGAAAGCAGAGGAAAAGAAGATGAGCATGAGCAAGAACATCGTACGCCTGGCAGTAACCGCAGGCCTCACAGCGGCGTTGAGCTTCGGCGGCGTCATGGCCCCGGTCACGATGGCGTTTGCGGCGGGTACGCCGACGGTGGCCACGGAGAAGGGTAAGGTGGCTATCACCGACGAAACATACACCGGCACGACATTCAAGGGCATTCAGATCTTCACCGCGAAGGTCACGCAGGATCAGAAGGGCGATGGGAGCTGGGATGGCTCGGCCGCTAAGACTCTTTCCGATATTCAGTGGGCTCCGGGTAATGTGAAAACCCTCGTTACGACTGCGCTCAAAGACGTTACTGGAGCACCTGGCGTAGATGCTGACGCCCAGACGTGGGCGGAGTTCATCAGCACGACTCAGGGCCCTAATTCTGGAGAGACTACGGCGGTTGATGCTGGCACAACTCTTGACTTGATTGCCAAGGCCTTGGAAGGGGACAAGAACCTCACGTGGACAAAGCCAAGCGATTCCACCAAAGGTAGCTTTAAGGATCTTGATCATGGCTACTGGCTTTTCGTGACCGATACGCCCAGTACGACCAGCGGTGCTAATGGCAATACTGATGCGTATACCTCGCCGATTTTCACCATCGTCGGTGGCTCTGACGTTAACGTGACCCCCAAGAAGGACGTCCCCAACGTGACCAAGGCCGTAAAGGATGACAAGAACGGCAAGTTTGTTACGGACGATAGCAAGAATGTTTTCACCGCAGCCAACAAGGCCGCCGACTCCGCTGCTGGACAGCTTGTTAAATATCAGCTTGCCGGCACTGTGGCTAGCAACATTAACACATACGTCAAGTACAGCTACGCTTTCACCGACAATCTTCCCTCCACGATGGTGCCGAATCTTGATGGAAATAAACCGGTCGTTGAGGTCAAGATTAACGATTCAGTCGTAGATCCCGCTTACTACAGTGCGACCTATGTCCCGGGGGAAAGCACGAATACGCTCACTGTTTCCTTCGAAAACCTCAAAGGAGCAAAGGATAAGGCTGGCAATCCTATCACCGTTGACGGTAGTTCGACAGTCTATGTGAACTATGAGGCAAAACTTGTTGCTGGCAAGATTAACGCGGATATGCTCGGCAAGGCCCAGGTGAACAATGTCAAGTTGACCTATTCCAACAACCCGTACAACACCAGCGACACCGGTACCACGGTTGACCATCCGGCCTATGACTACACTTATGGTATCGATGTTACCAAGGTCGGTAGCGACAAGGATGAGACCGGCAATCTCAAGAAACTCCAGGGCGTTCAGTTCACGCTGAAGGAGGAAGGCTCCAGCGAATTTATCAAGGCCGACGGTACCACGACGACAGATACAGATGCCGCAATACTAACTACCAACGATAAGGGCATGATCAACGTTGTCGGTCTTGATGAGGGCACCTATATCCTTAAAGAGGTAACTCCGGCGCCTGGTTACAATAACTCTGCCTCCAATGGCGTCAAGTTCACTATTGCCCGCGGCACGCTTAAGCAGGATGGCTCCGAAGTGATCCCTGACAAGAATTCTGCCCACGTCACTGCTGCTGATGGTGTTGTAAAGGCTGATTCTGCTGTCACTTCTACCGGTAAGCTGAGCTTCATCATCGTCGACCAGAAGGGCTCCAACCTCCCGCTCACCGGCCTTAACGGCGTGACCTTCACTTGGATCGCTGGTGGCGCGGTGCTGTGCATCGGCGTGGCGCACCTCATCCGCAGCCGTAAACAGGCTGAGGAGTCCGAGCAGGAGTAACGCTCGCTCACCCATCCCTTTGGCAGGTGGGATGTGATGGCCATGAGACTTGCGGACACTTTTCTCGTCCATCTACGTCCTTGCTTTGCCATTCTCTTTTCGGGGCAGACTCCGCACTGGAGTCTGCCCCGTTTTTTTTTGGGATAACACAGCCAGCCTTCATCGTCCGATGCGGGCACGTTCGTCATCGCGTTTCTTGACTCGTATGAAGTTCGGTTTAAGGTCCGTAGGCGCACGCGCGATGCGGACGGTAGAAGGCATTTGCGCCGCAACAAGCGCAAATAAGAATGCCCGGGGTTAGAGGCCCGGGCATTTAACAAAACCAGAAAACTAGGCCGCCCGCGCTCTCGTACACTTACGCGGGGTGCGTCGTTTTCTATTGATATTGTATCCCGAATCGCCCCGCCGATCCGGGACATTTTGAAAACGCAAACACGTCGGGCAAACCCGGACAATGCGGCCAGGCTCCGCTGGATGAGGAATAGTGTTTGTAGCTATCGAACAAATGTTTGTCAAAATCGCGTTTACCAGCTGTGGGTGCATACGCTCGCAGTAAAATATCCTTGCGACGCATCCCGTGCGCGGGCGGCCGACGACTCGATCGGAGGTCACCATATGCTGAAATTCCTTAACGCGCTCGCCGCCCTCGCGGCGGTGGGCACGTTCGTCATCGCGTTTCTTGACTCGTATGAGGTTCGGTTTAAGGTCCGTAGGCGCACGCGCGGTGCGGACGGTAGAAGGCAGTTGCGCCGCAACAAGCGCAAATAAGAATGCCCGGGGTTAGAGGCCCGGGCATTTAACAACGTCGGAAACTGGTCGCCCGCGCTTTCGATCACTTACGCGGGGTGCGTCGTTTCCTACAGACATTGTATCCCGAATCGCCCAGCCGATTCGGGACATTTTGAAAACTCAAATATGGGCTTAGGCGCGAACGGAATCTCGTTAATTCCGAAAATTATGTATAATTCCAATATAAACTGGAATCGAACGAAAACAATGGAAATGAACGAAGCACTAATCTACTTACAAGAAGCACTAGGCCTTTCCGCCAAGACCAAAACTTGGCCTGGATCCGCATGCTTGCCGCTGCATCTGCGGGCGATTGAGGTCCGCGCTGTTGACGCAAACGGTTTTTCGTTTTTGCTTGCAAGTTTGCCTACTGGCGTCGGGCTTCCCGAGGCTAAGAGGGTCTATAGTCAGCTAGCCTTGCGTGCGGAGACTCCTGTTGTCGTTTCGTTTCCTGATGCCGATGCACGTCAGCGCAAAGCATTGGTCGCACAAGGGATTCCGTTTGTTTGCCCCGGCAGACAGGCTTTTCTTCCATTTATGGGCACGGCCTGCACGGAGAGGGGCAGTGTCCGGTTTCGCAATCACGCGACCAAGATGTCACCCAACGCGCAGGCTGCCGCAATCTGGGGAGCAGCCCAGGAGCCATATCGTCCCTACGACCTTTGTCGTGCGCTTGGGATCTCGGCAAGCCGCGCGAGTGAGGCCATAACCGAGCTTGTTGACAGGGGGCTCGCGAGGCGCGAGCGTCGCAAGCGACGTGTCGTCGTGTTCCCTGTTGCCGTTGATCTTCTGCTCAGTGAGCACATGGCAGAGCTCTCCTCGCCTGTCTCGAAGGTCTTTTTTGCAAGGAAGACGCCGCAGATCGACTATCTTGTTGACGCCGGGGAGACGGCGCTCGCTGCGCGTTCGATGCTCGCTGCGCCGGGCATGGAACAAAAGGCCGTCTTAAGAAGTGCATGGCGTCAACTGAGCGATCTCGAAGTCGCAGACGGGGAGTTGCCGGATAACGAGACGGCGATGATCCAAGTGTGGCGCTATGCACCCGTGTTTGCCGACTCCTCCCGTGTCGACAACATTTCGCTTGCGCTATCTTTGGCGGCAATCGACGATGAGCGAATTCAGCTCGAAGTCGATCGCATGTTTGGAAAGGAATATCCATGGCAAGAAGCGCTGTAGAAGGTCTCCAAGAATTTCAGCAGCATATGCAAGAAGCTGAAGGATCGTATGCCCTTATCGGCGGCACGGCATGCGACATTTTGCTCGCGGAGGCGGGGCTTTCATTCAGGGCGACTCACGATTTTGATGTGGTAATTGTCGCCGATGACCGGTTGCCTCAGACGGCAGAAGCTATATGGACTTTGGTGCGTGATGGCGGTTACCGCTGCGGCTGGGGCGAAGGCAAAGGCTCATGTTTTTATCGGTTTACAGAGCCTAAGAGGCCGGGTTACCCCCATATGATCGAACTCTTCGCGAAGTGCCCCGACTTTCTAAAGGGTCGTGAGGGGATTGATGTGGCGCCAATTCACGTTGATGAAAACATAAGCAGTCTTTCGGCAATTTTGTTGGACGATGCTTACTACAGCTTGTTCCTTCAGGGAATTCGGACCGTAGACGGCGTTTCGGTCCTGGGTACGGAATACATTGTCCCGTTCAAAGCGAAGGCGTATCTCGACCTAAAAGCCAGAAGGGAAGCGGGGGAGAACGTTGATTCGAAGAAGGTAAAAAAGCATAAACGCGATGCGCTGAGGCTTGCTCAGCTGCTTGGCGAGTCGGAAGGTGTCGACCTGGGCGAAGAACTGAAGGACGATATGCTTGCGTTTGTTAAAGATTGCGAGGTGGGCGACGTCAATCTGAAACAGATCGGGGTTGCGGGCGTAACGATGGCGCAGTTGCTCGAGACGATGAAAGCAACATATGGCTTGATTGGTTGAGTGGGGTTACGTGGCCCGAACGGTGCAGCCTAGCTGCGTTGTCCGGCGCATGAGCTCGCTAATCGGCTATTATTTGTTTAGACAACCTGAGCTGTAAAGGAGTGACCGGCGATGGTGCAGGGCGCCAAACATATGAAGAGCAATAACGCCGCGGACAACGGCGGCTCAAGCCCTCAGCCCAAATCTCAACCAAAGCCCAAGCGCCGCCGCAAGCGACTGCCGCGCTGGGCCGACCGGCTCATCACCATCGTCATCATCCTTATTGGCGTGGGCCTTATGACCTGGCCGTGGATCTTGGACCGGCTCGAGGCCTCGGGCGTGTTCAACCAGATCAGCACCGTGTCCAGCACCGTGGACGCGCTGCCTGCCGAGGAGCGCGAGCGCATCCTGCTCCAGGCTCGCTCCTTTAACGAGCAGCTGGCGGGCGAGGCCACCGAGCTTCCCGCCGACCAGATCGAGCCCTACGCTCAGCAGCTCATCTTTGACCGCGATCCCATGATGAGCTGGGTCGAGATCCCCTCCATCGACGTGAGCATGCCCATCTACCACGGCACGAGCGAAGAAGTCCTTATGGCGGGCGTCGGCCACTTGGAGGGCACGAGCCTGCCGGTGGGCGGCACCTCGACGCATTGCGTGCTCACCGCGCATTCGGGCATGCGCAACCTGAGCATGTTCGACGACATCCACTCGCTGGAGCCCGGCGACCTGGTGCTGCTACACACCATGAACAAGACGCTCGCCTACAAGATGGTGGACTCCGAGGTGGTGCTGCCCGAGGAGATGGAGTCGCTGACCATCGAGCCCGGCGCCGACAAGGTGACGCTCGTCACCTGCACGCCCTACGGCGTGAACGACCATCGCCTGCTGGTGCATTGCGTGCGCACCAAGTACAACAAGAAGGACGTCGACAAGCAAAAGTCGCTGGCCGGCCGCCACTGGGGCAAGCGTGAGTTTGCCGTGCTCATCGTGGTTGTGGCCATTGTGCTGTTGCTGCTGGATATCGTGATCCACGCGGTCCGCAAGCGCCGCAAGGCCAAGGCCTCGGCATAGGACATCGTTCGGAACCACCACAAAGGGGACAGGCACCTTTGTGGTGGTCGGGACTTCCAAACCATCACAACATTCGATGAAAATCTCGATTTTGGCGATAAGCGTTGAATGTTGTGATGCTTTTCGTTGCGGACGCGACGGTCTTCGTTGCGGGCGAGATGCTTTTCGCTATGGACGGTGCGGTTTCGCTGTAGAACCGCCGGCCCGCCGCCTGCCAGCCCGCCGCCCTCGTTACGTTTTCGCTGCATTTGGGTAAAGCACCTGCTCCAAGCGGCGTTGCCTTGTATACTAGAGCGGTTTATCTGTTATGCGGAAGGGAGCGCCTATGGCACTCAGCGAGAAAGACGTGCGCGGCATCGCCGAGTACGCAAAGATCGCACTGACCGATGACGAGCTCACCCAGATGACGTCCTACCTGAACGACGCCGTCCAGATGCTCGAGCCCGTCTTGCAATATGACTTGCCCGACGTGGAGCCCACGTTCCATCCCATCGGAAGCCTGTCCAACGTGATGGGCGACGACCTGCGCGAGCCCGAGCGCGACCTGCCGCTCGACGTTGCGCTCGAAAACGCCGGCAGCGCGCGCGACCGCTACTTCCGCGTGCCGTCCATTTTGGGAGAGGGGGAGAGCGAGTAATGGCGCTAAGCTTCGATTCCCTTACCGCCGCCCAGATCGCCGCGGGCGTTGCCGCCGGCGACTTTACCGCTACCGAGGTGGCCCAGGCCTCCCTTGCCGCCATCGAGGCGCGTGAGGGCGGGGTCCAGGCATTCCTGCAGGTGGCGCCCGAGCTTGCGCTCGAGGCTGCTGCGCGCGTGGATGCCGACCGTGCCGCAGGCAAGCCGCTGCCCCCGCTCGCGGGCGTGCCGCTGGCCATCAAGGACAACATGAACCTCGTGGGCACGCGCACCACCTGCGCTTCCCGCATGCTCGCGGACTACCAGAGCGTTTACACCGCCACCTGCGTCCAGCGCATGCTCGATGCCGGCTGCCTGCCCATGGGCAAGG
>UQNC01000068.1 GCA_900542175.1 uncultured Collinsella sp.
CTGTCCCCTTTGTGGTGGTTAGCTAGTCTTGGGGTGTCCAGGACCAGAAGAAGTTGATGAGGGCTACGCGCGAGGAGGCACCTGTCTTTTTGTTAATCGAAGCGATGTGGCGATAGAGCGTGGAACGCGAAAGGAAGAGTGCCGCCGCCACGTCCTGCACGCTGTCGTCCGAAACGACCAGTGCCTCCAGAACATCGCGCTCGCGCTTGGTGAGCCCAAAGGCGGCAACGAAGCCATCGAGCCGATCGTCAAACGAAAGCTCCGGCGCCTCCAGGGGCACCGTGTCGGCCTGGCCGGGCTCACAGCTCACGCCAAGATCGTCGGTGGCAAGCGCCAGCCTGCCGCGCGTCGCCTCGCCCTCACCGTCTTGTCCAAACTGTCCCAACAGCGAAATCGCGATGCCGACAAACAGCACGAGCACGACGCTCACTGCCGCCAGCACGTTTTGACTCGAGATAATCGCCACTGCCGGAGCCGTCACGAGCATCGAGCAAACGTTGTTGATAACACGGCCCATGCACGGCCACAGATACGCCCAGCGGGCATACATCGAAATCGCGGCGAACTTCGCGGTGAAGAACACCACGAAAAAGCCCGTGCCAAGGTAAAAGATAATCGTGGCGGCAAGCGTGTTGCCACCGTTGCCATCGGTGATAAGCACAAAGAACGAGAGCGTGGACAGCATGGCGGCGCACGTCATGATGATATTCATATACGAACGCCCACGCAGGTCATACAGGACGCCGGCGGCAAGGGCGCTCACAACCAGCAGCAAGCGCGGCCAGTCGCCCAGATCGATAGCGCCAGCGGCATGCGAGGTCGTAAGGCCGGCATTGAGGGCCGCGAACACGCCGGTGAGGCAAGCGGTCGCCACCGTCAGACGCACCACGGCACCCTGAAAGGCCGCCTTTGCCTCGGGGTCATCGTGCCACCTGGCGCCACGCTCCGACGCATCGACCGATAGCTCGGCAATCTCGACCTCGAACTCGGGCGCAGGCTCATCACGCAATTTAGCGCGGCGGACACCGTGAAGCAGCCCCACCAGCGCAATCGCACAGGCAATGAGAACAGACTGCTGGGGAATGCCCGCAGGCATCACCATATGGTTGAGCACCTGCACCAAAATGCCCACAGCATAGGAAACCGCCACGGTGCGCGCCAGGCAGGGCGTCTGCGCAAAACGCCGCGCAAGATTGGCATGGGCGGTCGATCCGCAATAGCCCAGGGCGCAGCACGCCACCAGGCCGCCGGCAATTACTACCTCAAACCGCACTGCCATAATCATCAGCAGCAACGCCGATACCAACAGCACGCCCGTAATATCGCTCGTCGCATCGATCGTCTGGGGACGGCGATAGTACAGAAATGGGCGCACGAAAAAGCCAATCACGCTCGCGCCGACAACGATGCTCTCGTAGATGACGACCTCACTCGATGGCACGAACTCGGCCATGCGCGCATCAAAGAAATACTCGCACGCCAAAAACGTGAAGAAGAACAGCGCTAGGCACAGAATCTCCCGCATGCCCCGGCGCAAATATGCGGTTGTGTCTCCCAGGTCCCTCATGGTAACCCCCACCCGCTTTGTTGTCCGGAACACCATTTTAATAAAGAACCAATCTCAATATCGAAGCCAAGTTCGAAATGTTGCAAATTCGACCCCAGCCGTCCGCATGACGCCGCGATTTTGAGCCGCATGACCCAGAAGGGGCGCGCGCAAGCTCCAACTCGGCAAGGAGTATCCCCCAACTGCCACTCATTTAAGTACGTCCCCAATGAGTACCCAATGAGTAAGCAAAGGGTGCGACGGAATGGCTCCCCCTTGGCAGCTTGAAGCCGTCATGCAGGAACCATTCCGTCGCAGCCTAATGAAAGGGACTGGGTTGTAAATGTTGGAGAAGAGCCGTTAGCGCCCGGGGGCCAGGATCACCAGCGCGTCGTGCTCAAAGGGATGCTGAGCCACGCGCACGGTGCCGTCACCGTTGTCACGGACGGGCAGCTTTGCGATGCGCTTGTCCTCCATGTCGAGGACCGTCGCCGTCCAGCCACGCGCGCCGTCGAGCTTAAACTTGAGCGCCGTGGTACGCGGCAGGTACGCGACGATGCGATCGCCAGCGCGCGCCACACGGATGGACTCGCGCGCGTCGTCGAGGAGCTCCTGCGCCGGAACCACGGCAAGTGCATCGTCGGCAGCCGTAGCGCCCAGGGCGGCAAGCACGTGCTCGATCGCGCCAAAGTCCCACACACCCGCAAACTGCAGGCACTCTTGCCAGCGGAAGGGCATGTCAAAGCCCTCGCCCAGGACCGAACCCTGGCTGCGCGATGTCTGCCAGTTCCACACGCCGTGTGCGCCATAGGTCACGCCGGCACTGGCGCCGGCAAGAATCGACGACCATACGCTCGCGCGGCAATCCTGCGCGGTAAAACGCCAGTACACGTTGCGCGACGCGCCCATCTGCTCGTAGCAAGGCTCGGAGTTGACCATCGGCTTTTTGGGATAGTTGGCGATAAAGTCCTGCGGCAGACGCCATGCCTCGGGCTGGCCCTCGTAGTTGTGGCCGGGCTGGAACATATAAAAGTCCAGACGGTCCAGATACTGCGCCGGAATGGTGCGGTTACCGCGGTTGATATGCATGGTGCGCAGTGCCTCGGGCGCGCGCTTGACGACCTCGTCGAGGGCGTCCTCGTAATAGGCGATCGCCTCGTCGCCGGCAAAGTCGGTATCGCCCGTCACCACGTAGACGGGGTCGAACTCGCCCAGGTTCTCGACGACGCGGGCAACGTGGGCGCGGACCTCCTCACGCGGCATAACCTCGGCACCGCAACGCTCGGCGATCTTGGCACCCCAGGTACCGGGCACGTAGTTGCACCACATGAGCACGAGCGCCGGGCGGATGCCGTGCTCGACGGCCGCGCGGCACATGGCGGCGGCGCGGTCCCAATATGCTTGGTTGGGACGGGACCAATCAAAGTGCACGCCGTCCTCGCTGGCATAGGGCCAAATGCCCAGGTCGGGGCAGCAGCGATCCCACTGCGGCAGCGTGTTGATCTGCAGTGCGTTCATGCCCTGCTCGGCACGGCGGGTCAGGTAGTAATCCCAGTCGTCCTCGGCGATGCTCGTAAAAGCGCTCCAGCACGTATCGGCAAACCAGAAGAACGGTTTGCCCTCGCACAAAAAGCCGTCCTGGCGACCGTTGACGGTCAGCTTTCCCAAACTCATCTGCATGTCCTTTCATTTGATAAAGGATTTGCGAACCGCCGGGGGCTTTCGCGGTAGCCCCGCGCGAAAGCCCCCGCCGCTTGGCAAACCCTTGCGGGCGAATCTCGCCCGCCTCCATCAGTCTACCTTGCAAGAAGGGCCCCGCCGGGCTTACGCCTGACGGGGCCCTGTCGTGTAGGTGAGGTCATATGTGACCGAACGGTTTGGCCTTAGGCCTCCATCTCGGCGAGTTCCTCCTTGGAGAAGCCGCAGGCAAAGACGACGGCAGCGGCGATGACAAAGGAGATTGCCATACCAACGATAGCCCAGACGGTGTTCATCTGGCCACCCTGCAGGTAGTTGGTGAAGACCAGGAAGTTGGAGGCACCGCCTGCGAGGTAGTAGGTAACACCCATGAGGCCGGAGAACACAGCGCCGATAGCACCGCCGATGAACATGCCAAACATGGTGCGACGGAAGCGCATGAGGATGCCGAAGAGCGCGGGCTCGGTGACGCCGCCGGCGATGGCGGAGATGACGTAACCGATGGCGAGAGACTTCTCGTCGGGGTTCTTCATCTTGAGGAAGGCACCGAAGGCGCAGCCCCAGACAGCGGCCATAGCGCAGTTGGTGGAAACGAAGACGAAGGGATCGTAACCGGCAGCGATGATCTGAACCTGGGCGAGCAGGATGACGGGCATGTGCATGCCGCAGACCACGAAGAGCTGCCAGAAGGCGCCGAGGACGGCCATGACGATCAGGATGCCGATGCCGCCAAGGTCAGCAAGGCCGAAGAGGGCGTTGGCGATCAGCGTACCGATCTCGTTGCCGATGGGGGCGAGGACGATGAAGGCAATGGGGATCGTGACGATCATGGTGCAGAACGGCGTGAAGACCGTGGAGAGCACGTCGGGCATGACCTTCTTAAAGAACTTCTCGACGAAGTAGAGGACAGGCACCGAAAGGATGATCGGCAGGACGGACTGCTGATAGTTGGCAGCAGCGATCTGGATGCCGTAGACGGAAATGATGCCGCCGCCCTCCTGGGTGGCGACGCTCACCACGGAAGGAGCCATGAGGGCGCCACCGAGCAGCATGCCGAGCACGGGGCTGGCGCCGAGCTTCTTAGCCGCGGCATAACCCAGGTAGATGGGGATAAAGGTGAACGTGGCCTCGTACAGCGTGGTGTAGAGGAACGTATAGGTCGGGTCGTCGGCCGAGAGCACACCGAGCATGGTGGGGCCGAGGACGGCCGCGATGGTACGGAACAGACCGCCGGCCATGAGCAGCGGGATGAGCTGGGTCATGGAGCCGGACAGATAGTCGAGGATGATATTGGGCAGGTTCTTGAGCTCGAACTTCTCCTTGGGAGCATCGAGGTTCTCGTTGACGGCCTCACCCTGCTTGACGCCGGAGATGGCGACGAACTCGGCGAGCACCTTGGGCACGTTCTGGCCGATGATGACCTGGAGCTGGCTGCCGGCGAACTGGCAACCCAGAACACCCTTGACCTTCTTGATCTTCTCCACGTCAACCTTGTTGTTATCCTTGAGCGTCAGACGCAGGCGCGTCATGCAGTTGGTGGCGACGGTGACATTCTCCGCACCGCCCACGAGCTCGAGGACATCGGTGGCAATCTGCTTGTTATCTACTGCCATGGGACCCCTCCCCATATCTTCGTGTGCCAGCCCCCTTGGGCTTAGGCACGCCTTTGGCCCGGCGACTATAACCCCTTACGGTTGCCGGACCCTTGGATACGCTGTCGTAAACAAAGTGTTTACTGAACGTTTACGAGCTTTAGTTTACACGGAGCGCCTCATTTGTGGCAATTTTACCGTGCAGAGTCCGGCGAACGGTAGGAAATCGGGGGTGAACGTATTCCAATGGTGGGAGATGGTCTCTTTGACTGTCTATTGATATATGGCTCTTTACGTGGGCTTTTATTTTGATTAACACCTCTATGACCTGTTAACTCATCAACAGAAGCCCTGCTAGAAGCTAATAAACATATGTTTAGTAGTTCATGGCGTGTTCAATTTTGCCGTTTACCGAGTTCATCTGGTTATTCTTCAATTCTAGATTACACTAAACATGTTTAGATTGTATTGCCGCTTTTGTTTCCCACTAGCGGCGCAAGGGAGGCAGCTCATGGAACTCAAATTGTGTACCTACGCAACCGTCACCACCTTGGGCGACTTTGGCCCCTGGATCAGCAAGGTCGTACTCGACCTGCCCTGCACCGTGCGCGCCAACGACATCGACACGAACACCTTCCATATATATGTAGAGCGTCACGAGCGCTCGGGCGAGGTTCTGATGCGCAAGGAGCGCGGCGCCGACCATGCCGCGCCCTCCGTGGGTTACATCGACATTCTCGCCGCATATCCGTGCGACGAGAACGGACGTAAGCTCGCCGTGGGCACCCATGTGGCACTCGAGGTCGCCGAGCAGCGCCTGACCAAAAAGATCGAAGGCGGCGTCATGGGCTCGCGCATGCTCGATGACCAGCTGCACATCACGCAGCTCGCGGCTCTTCCCGGCAATGACGGCGACGATCCCACCTGCGGCCTGGTCTTCGACACCTGCCGTGGCGATATCTGCCCCGCGCTCAAAGGCTGGAGCAACGCCACGCAAAAGACCGCCGTCGACGGTATCGCGCTCGAATACGGCTTCTTTGAGCCCAGCTTTAAGGCCGAGGACTCGGCATGCTTCAACCCCTTTGCGCCCGAGGCCACGGCCATGCCCCAAAAGGCACCGCTCGTGGTGTACCTGCACGGCGCCGGCGAGGGCAAGGGCGCCACGCGGGGCGAAGGCGCCACGCGCGCCTATATCGGCAACCGCGTGACGGCCATCAGCCAGGCGCAGATCCAGCGCTACTTTGGCGGCTTTGCCTGGGTGCTCGTGCCGCAGTCGCCCACGTTTTGGATGGACAACGGCGTCGAGCAACTCGGTCGCTCCAACCAGAGCATCTACTCCTCCGTGCTCAAGGCGCTTATCGACGAGTTTGTCGCCGAGCATGCCGACCGCATCGACACCGACCGCATCGTGGTCGCCGGTCTTTCCAACGGCGGCTTTATGACCCTGCGCCTGTGCGCCGACTACCCCGATTTCTTCGCCGCGGGCCTTCCCTGCTGCGCCCCGTGGTACAACGCCACGGACGAGGACGTGGCCGCGCTCGCCAAGACGCCGCTGTGGTTTACGCACTCCAAGGGCGACGAGCTCGTGCACCCGCAACAGACCGTGCTGCCGCTGTTCGCGCGCCTGCGCGATGCCGGCGCCAACGTGCATCTCACCTACTTTAGCCATGTCGAGGACCTGACCGGCGTGTATCGCGAGGCCGACGGCTCGGCCAAGAAGACGTTCAACCACGGCGTGTGGATCCACCAATTCAACGACCTGTGTTATCAAGACTTCGACGGGGGCAACGTACTCATCGACGGCGAGCCGGTGGGCTGCTGGGAGTGGTCGGCCAGGGTTTCGAGGTAACCATCCCATCGGGGGCTCTGACCTTTAGTTTTGTAAACGTCCTCGCGCATGAGCCCCGCTTATCCTGCTCCTTCGGAGCATCGGATAAGCGGGGCTCGCGCTG
>UQNC01000069.1 GCA_900542175.1 uncultured Collinsella sp.
CGACATGGAGCGCGAGCTTTCCGGCGCGTGCATCGTTGTCGACGCCACGCACCCCTTCGCTACGCTCGCAAGCGGCAACATCCGGGCCGCTTCGCTCGCCGTGGGTGCACGATGCCTGCGCCTTGCGCGCCCGGTCGAGGCGCTGCCCAAAGGCGTCGTGGCGGTCGCGTCGATCGCCTGCGCGGCGCGCTTTCTCTCCGAGAACCCGGGTCGCGCGCTTCTCACGACGGGGAGCAAGGAGCTTGCTCCCTACACGAGCGTCGCCGATTTCGCGGAGCGCTTCTTCGTGCGTGTGCTCCCGCTGCCCGGTGCTATAACGAAGTGCATCGACGCGGGGTTTTCGCCGTCGCACGTCATCGGCATGCAGGGGCCCTTCACCCGCGAGCTCAACGAGGCGATGCTTCGGCAGGTGGGCGCCCAGTGGCTTGTGACTAAGGACTCGGGAACCGTAGGCGGCACGGCCGAGAAGCTCGCCGCCGCGCGCGACGTGGGAGCGCGCTGCATCGTGGTCACCCGTCCCGCCGAGGGAAGCGGGGCCCTTTCGCTTCGGGAAGTGGAAGACGCGCTCTTACGGGAGTTCGCGCGCTAGGCGCTTGCCGCGCCTGCGCGCCCTCCCGCCCGCGAGGAGGAGCGCCCCGAGCAAGCTCGACCCGTACAAGCCCGTCATCCATCAATAGCTCGAGGACGACGCCCAGAACTGGCGCAAGCAGCCCTTCAATAAGTTGCGGTGAAATAGTGTCTGTTTTTGCTGCTAGATAGCATATTCAGTCCCTAATTCACCGCAACTTGTTGGTAGTGGCTTACTGGTAGCTGGTGGTGGCTTACTGGTAGCGTAGGCACTCCACCGGGTTGAGCTTTGCCGCGCGGCGGGCGGGGTAGAAGCCAAAGATCACGCCGATGCCGACCGATACCGCAAAGGCCAACAGCACCGTGGCGATTGAAAAACTCGGCGTAATGGTACCGCTGGCACCGAGCTCGCTCAGCACGCCGGAACCCGCGGCGAACATCGTTAGACCCCAGGCAAGCAGGTAGCCAATCAAAACACCCAATAGACCACCGGAGACGCACAGCGCCGAGGACTCGGCCAAAAACTGCGCGGTGATATCGCGGCGGCTGGCCCCCAGGGCACGGCGAATGCCGATCTCGCGGATACGCTCGGTCACATTGGTGAGCATCATATTCATGATGCCGATACCGCCCACGAGCAGCGAAATGCTGGCAACGGCGCCCATGATGAGCGAAAACGCGTCCATAAAGGAATTGAGGGAGTCGATAGCGCTTTTCATGGAGCTTGCCGATACGCTATCGTACTCGTCGTCCTTCGAGATGCCCTTTATGCTACGCACCTTGGACTCGATGGTCTTGCAGAGCTTATCCATATCCGTGCCTTCGGCGGCGAGCGCCGTCACGCTCGGAAACGACGGATTGTCGTCGCCGTAGAGCTCGGCGATCGCGGCCCGTGGCATGTACAGGTTCAGCGAACCCATGGATTCGTTGCCACCATCGATAACGCCGACAATTTGCACTTCTCCGCTCGACACCTTGATGGTCTTGCCGAGTGCGTCCTGTTCGTTACCGTACAGCTGCTCGGCACCGCCGCGGCCGATGAGCGCCACGCGCGCACCGGATTTCGACTCGATACCGTTGTAGGTGCGCCCTGCGACGATCTTGCTGGCGCCCACGGCATCGAGCATGTCACTATCGACGCCGTGTGCCATGACGGTATAGCTTTTATCCCCGACCTTGTACTCGGAATAGGCACTGTCGACAATGCCTATCTGCTCGATTTGCGGCACCATCTTACGCAGTTTCTCGACGTCCGAATCGGTGAGCTCTTGGGACGAATAGATCTGCACCATGCGGGCGGCGTTAAGACCCAGGCTGTTGACTAGGCTGTTTTGGATGCCTCCGATAAGCGAGGTCATGGCTATGACCGACGCGATTCCAATGACGATGCCCAGGATGGTGAGCAGGCTGCGTCCCTTGTTGGCCTCGAGCGAGTGAAGGGCTTCTTGGACAAGATCGCGGGTGCTCATGCCTTCGCTCCTTTCGGCTGATTGGTGGTTGTAGAAATCACGGGCAGATTGTTGACGGCCCCGCGTAGCGTATTCGGTGTATGCGCGATATATGCGCCGTCGTGAATCCGTCCGTCGCGAATGGTTACGGCGCGGTCGGCCTCGGCGGCAATGCCGGGATCATGCGTGATGAGCACGATGGTCTTGCCGCGCTCCTGGAGCTTGTGGAAGGTCTCCATCACGAGCGCTCCGGTGGCGGAGTCCAGGTTTCCCGTCGGTTCATCGGCCAAGATGATGGGCGGGTCGTTGACGAGGGCGCGCGCGATGGCGACGCGCTGCATCTGTCCGCCCGAGAGCTCGGAGATGCGATGGTCCCAATGGTCGACCGGCAGCGTGACGGCTTGCAGCGCATGGACGGCGCGCATCTCACGCTGAGCCCGCGGCACGTCGGTGTACGACAGCGGCAGCATGACGTTTTCGATCACCGTCAGGCGCGGCAGCAGATTAAAGCTTTGAAAGACAAAGCCGATGCTCAGCGCGCGCACCTCGGTGAGCTCATCATCGTCGAGCTCGGCGACGTTGAGCCCTTGCAGGAAGTAATCGCCCGCCGTCGGCTTGTCCAGGCAGCCCAGGATGTTCATGAGCGTTGACTTGCCCGAGCCCGAGGGGCCGGTGATGGCGACGAACTCACCGGGATCTACTGCCAGGCTCACGTTATGCAGGATGTGGGCGCAACCGGCCTCGCTCTCAAAGATGCGGTGCACGTTACGGATGTCGATGACGGGACGCATTACTTGCCCTCGTCGGCAGGCATGTTGTCGCCGCCGTCTGCCGTCATGCCTGTGCCGGTATCCGTCACGATGGTGTCGCCGTCGCGTAGCTTGGTAAGCGGGACGTCTGGGTTGATCTCGTTGCCCTGGTCGTCGCGCGTGACCTGGGTCTTGCCGACTACAGCCTCGTTGTCGTTTTGCGTCACGACGGTCACCTTCACGCGGCGCGTCTTTTTGCCTTCCGAATCGGTGGCCAGATTGACGTAATAGTGCTCGCCATCTTCGGTCATCAGCGCCATGGTCGGCACCATCACCACGTCGTCGAGCTTCTCGGTCACTACCGAGATCTCGGCAGTCATACCCGGCTTAAGGCGACTGTCGGGTGCTTCGATGAGGATGTCGACGTTAAAGGTCACGCTGCCGCCGCTCCCGGAGGAGGAGTCGGAGTTTGCCACCGAGGCGATAGCCGTGACGGTGCCTTGGCTCACGATATCGGGAAACGCGGGATAGGTCACGTTGGCGCTTTGGCCCACGGCAATTTTGGCGATATCCTTTTCGCCCACCTGAACCGTCACCTTCATCTTGGACAGGTCGGCGATTTGCATGCACTGTTTGCCGCCGCTCGTGTCGCCTTCGCCCATGATCATGCCTCCTGTTACCGTGGCGCCCACCTTGGCGTTGAGCTCCACGATGCTGCCCGAGCTCGGGGCCGTGACCGTACGGCTGGCGGCCTTGGCGTTAGCCTGATCGAGGTTTGCCTGGGCCGATGCGAGGCTGCGCTGCGCGGCCGATACGGCGTTCGTGTCCGCTGATGCGGCGGAGACGCCAGTCGCTGCGGAAGCTCCATCGACATCAGTCGTTGGGGCGGCCTGCGCGGCAGCTGCGGCTTTCTTCGCGTTGGCGAGGTCTTCCTGTGCCGCTGTCACCGCGCGCTGCGCCTCGGCAACGTTGCGATCGAGCTCGTCGTTTTTAATGGTCATGAGCACGTCGCCCTCGTTGACGGACTGGCCGGCTTGCACGTTGATCGATGCCACCGTGCCGTCGACAGAAGGGGAGACCACCGAAGCCGAGATGGGCTTAAGCTGGCCTTTAGCCTCGACGGTGGTCGTAAACGTGCCCTCGGTGACCATGTCGGTCACCGGCCCGTTGGTACCTGCGGGCCGTGCGTTGATGACTAAGGTCACGACAACGGCGATGAGCACAATGGCGGCCACGACGCCGGCCGCAATGCCGCGCCGGATGAGCTTTTTGCGCCGACGCTCGGCACGTTTCGCTTTGAGTTTGGCGTAGGCCTCTTCGTCAGAAATCTCGGTTGTATCGCTTGTGCTGCCGTTTTGCTGTGCGACGTGCACGTTTGTTATGAGGGGAAGTGTTTCGGTGGCACCCTCGGGCACTCGCTCGGCATCATTCGGTCCCGGGGTGATGGTGGGGACATTCGACATGGCGTCTCCTTTATAGAAAGTTCCTCGATAAGTATATGCGCCCGTCGCGAGAGGCGGGCGCATTATGTCGGTATCTTTCGGAACTGTTAGATTGGAGCGTCAGCTCCCCGTTGTGCGAAGGCGTGATTCCCTACGAGTGCACGACCACGCACAGGCCAACGCTAATGCAGTCGTGGAGCGCCTTGGCGTCGGCCAGGCGCAGGTTGATGCAGCCGTGGCTTCCGCACCACTTATAGGACTCGGAATTGTCGAAGCTCTTGTCGTTTTGCCAGGTGGCGTCGTGGAAACCGATCATATTGCCCTCGAACGGCATCCAATAGCTGACCGGGCTCTCGTATTTGGGCTTTCCGGTCTCGGGGTCTTTAGCACCGATGAGCTTGCTTGCGCCGTCGTTGCTGTTGATCTGCCACACGCCCTCCGGGGTGGCGTCTTCGCCCGGTTTGCCGGAAATAAAGTTGGCCTCCCACACGATATTGCCGTTCTCGTCGTAGTAGCGCGCGTGCTGCTCGGACAGGTCGACGTCGATATAGGCCTTCCAATCGGGCTCGCCCTTGGCAGTAAACGTGTCGGCCTTCTTGGAGTACGAAATCTCGATATCGCCGGTCTGCTTGTTATTGATAGCGTCCTCGACCTGCTTGGCGAGCGTGTCGCTGTCGATGGACCAGCCAAAGTCGCCGCCCTCGACAGCGCATTCCTTGCCGTCGGCGCGTGTCCACCAGCGGGTGGTTCCCACGGTGTTAAAGCCGTTAGCGAGCTCGGCGGCCCAGCTGCCGATCTGCGACGTATCGAGCGTGGGGTTGGCCGGATCGGCAAAGCTGATCCACTGCAGCACCGAGCTGCCGTCCACTTTACCGGCATCATTGCCGTTGAGCTTAAGGGTCACGTTGACGCCCAGGAAGTTGTTGGCGGCATCGCACGCAGCCTGAATCTGGTCGTTGGTGAGGGTGCCGTTGAGCGGTTCGTAGGCGTCGTTGCCGATCTTGGTGATATCGACGTTCTCGGCGAGCGACGCGAGCTCGATCTCGGCATATTTGATGACATGCTCGCGGTTGATCTTCTCGTTGGAACGGGCCTTCTCAACGGTGAACTTGCCGGCCTTCTCGTCATAGGAGCTGGTGGCCTCGAAGGTGCCCGAGCGGCCCTCGTTGAACTCGTCGATGGCGCTGCCCAGGTCCTCCTCAAACTGCTTTTGGTCAAAGGCATCGGAGAGCATGGACAGGTCGACGTCCTGGTCCAAGTCGACCGAGCCGTTCTTGGTGGCGCTAACGGTTTTGCCGCCGAGCGACGCGATGAGGCGCGATGGCCACAGCAGCGGCTCGTTTTTGCTGATAATCTCGTGGGCGGCTTCCTCGCCATCGACGATGGGCTCGTCGGACTCGGGCTGGTAGGTCCAGCTAAAGTCATCTCCCGCCACGGTGAGCTTGTAGTGCTTCCATGCCGAGTTGACCTTGGTGGCTGCCGAAGATGCGTTAGAGAGCGAGATGTCGACGCCGGCGATGGTGGTGTTGGGGTAAGCGACCTGCGAGAACGCCACGACGCCTACGATGTAGACGATCGCGACGAGGCCGAGGACGACAAAGAGGGCCGTCTTTCCGCCCGACTTGCTGCTTTTGTTGGTGTGCTTGTCCGCGGGTCCGCGATTGCTTACCGCGCGAGCGTGTGAAGGGCCCTGCTTGGGGGCGGCACCTTGTGCGGAACGCTGCTGATATTGTTGATGCGGCTGGTATTGACGCTGATTCGGGCGCTGAGAGGCATTGGCCGGGCCGTGTTGTTGGCTGTGAGCCGGCGCGATGGGGCGCGGCGATTGGACGCCGCCAGTATGCCTACTGGGCTGTTGCGGATCGGGAATCATGTTGCTGCGGTCGATTTGCGACATCGTTTATATTTCCTTCGAGTTTCGACTTGCGGCTCATCGTGTTTTAACTGGGCTTGCATTATAGCGATTAGCCTGTTGTTTGTGGTGCGGAAACAGTATCAGTTTGGAGAAGTCTGTCTATCCGCATATGCCGCATTTGGCGCAGGCAGAAAGCGCGGCGGGGGCTTGAGCGATGCCGCCCTTGGCCGTCTCGCGCAGGGTTGCCGGCAGGGCGTGGCCCACCGAGAGCATCACATGCGCCATCTGGTCAAACGGCACCAGACTCTTTATACCGGCGAGCGCGAGCTGGGCCGAGCTGAAGGCCGCGGCCACGCCGATGGCATTGCGGTTTTGGCACGGCACCTCAACAAGTCCGCCCACGGGGTCGCAAACGAGGCCCAGCAGGTTGCTCAGCGCGATGGAACTGGCATCGAGTGCCTGCTCGGGGGTGCCGCCGAGCATCTGCACCAGCGCGGCGGCGGCCATGGCGGCGGCACTTCCCACTTCGGCCTGGCAGCCGCCCTCGGCG
>UQNC01000070.1 GCA_900542175.1 uncultured Collinsella sp.
GCAAGGCGGCCGCGACGGTCGTGCTCGACGCCCGCGGCGTCGTACAGGCTGGCATCGATGCCCTCGCCCACGGCGCAGATCACCGTGGTGGCGGAAAGCTCGACGGTCTCGCCCGTGGCGACGGGGCTGCGACGGCCGCTTGCATCCGGCTCGCCAAGTTCCATGACGTCGCAGGTCAGCACGGCGCCGTTGAGCGCCTTGGGCGCCAGCAGCTCGCAGAACTCAACGCCGTCGGCAAGAGCAAGATCGAGCTCTTCCTCGTCGGCGGGCATCTGCTTCTTGGTGCGGCGATACACCAGGCGCACGTTCTTCACGCCAGCAAGGCGCTTGGCCACGCGGGCCGCGTCCATGGCGGTGTTGCCGGCGCCGATGACCACGACGTCCTCGCCCAGCTCGAGCTTCTCGCCCTTCTTGGCGGCCTCGAGGAACTCCAGCACGTCGAGCTCGGCACCCTCGCCCAGGCCCGCAGAGCCGGGCATCCAGGCACCAGTGGCCACGACTACGTCGGTAAAGCCCTGGGCCTTGAGCTCGTCAATGGACTCCACGCGGGCGTTGAGCTGCACCTTGGCGCCAAAGGCCAGACAGAGCTCGGCATCGTGGGAGATATCGTCGCTCGCGATACGGAACTCGGGGATCACGTGACGGACCACGCCGCCGAGAGAGTCGCGGGCCTCGAAGATAGTGACGGGCACGCCGGCGCGCGTCAGGAAGAACGCCGTCGCCAGACCGGCCGGGCCGCCGCCGATAACGGCAACGTTGCGCTCGGCGTCGTTGGCAATGGCCTGGGCGCGCAGCTTGGGCAGCACGGCGGTCATGGCCTCGCGGGCGGCCTTGAGCTTGCTGGCGCGAATCTGGGCGCCCTCGGGCTCGTAGAATGCACGCTCGCAGGCACGGCCGCAGGGATGCGGGCAGATGGTACCGGTAATGAACGGCAGGGCGTTGCGCTCGATGATGATGTTGAGCGCGTCCTCGTAGCGGCCCTCGTCAACAGCCGCCAGATAGGCAGGGATATCCTGCTGGATGGGGCAGCTCGTACGGCACGGCGTGGTAAAGCAGTCGGAAAGCGGGCTCTTGCCAGCGACCTTGCGGTCGGGCAGCGGACGCAGCGGCTTCTTGTAGAGCGGGTTGGTGAGTGAGTCGGTCTGGATCGCGGTCACGGCCTCGAGAGAGACGCCCGCGAACGGCTTGCCGTCCAGATCGGTAAACTCGCCGGCCATCTGGCTAAAGCGCTCGTAGCCACCGGGCTTGAGCACGTCGGTCGCCAGGGTGACGGGCCAAATGCCGGCGTCATACAGGGCACGGATGTTGTAGACCGTGGCACCGCCGGAGTAGCTGATGCGCAGCTTGCCATCGAACTGCTCGGTAATGCGGCGGGCGGCCTCGATGGTCAGCGAGAACAGCGAACGGCCGGACATGTACATCTCGGTGGAAGGCAGCTCGTTCCTCGTCACGTCGACGGGGAACGTGTTGGTCAGCTTGACGCCAAACTCCAGACCGCGCTCGGCGCACAGGGCAATCAGGCGCTCGAACATGGGCACGGCATCAGCCCACTGCAGATCCTCGCGGAAGTGCGTGTCATCAAAGACGATGTAATCAAAGCCCAGCTCGTTGAGGCGCTGGCGGGCAAACTCATAGCCCAACAGCGTGGGGTTACACTTGATGTAGGTGTTAAGGCCCTTCTCGGTGATGAGGTAGGTCGCGATGCGCTCGATCTCGGCAGGCGGGCAGCCGTGCAGGGTAGACTCGGTGATGGAGTTGGAGACGCGCGCCGGGATGGACTCGACAAACGCAGCGTCGACATGCTCAAACTTGTCCAGGTTGGCGAGTGCCCATGCGCGGCACTCGTTCCAGACGTCGGAGCCGCTGGCGTCCTTCATGCCCTCGATGTAGGCGTCGACCTTGGGGCTCTTGATGCCCTCGAGGTCATAGCCCACGGACATGTTGAAGACAAAGCCGTCCGGGCTACCCAGGCCGTACTCGCGAGCGATCAGGTGGCAGGCGAACCATGCCTTCACGTACTCGGCAAAGGCCTGCGGAACCTCGAGTTCGGTCGACCACTCGCAGTTGTAGCACTCATCCTGCGCCACAATGCAGGGTTTGTTCACACACTTGGAGAGCTCCTCGCCGTCCATAACCTGGACGGTCTTGAGCTCAAAGAAGCGGGAACCAGCAACATAGGATGCCACGATGTTCTGGGCAAGCTGCGTATTGGGGCCGGCGGCCGGGCCAAACGGGGTCTCGATGCGCTCATCAAAAATGGGAAGCGCACCCTCCTGGTTGGTCGTGACCATCTTGCGCACGCCAAAGATGGCGTCCTGGGTCTTGTGCTCCTCGATGATCCAGTTCATCAGCTGCGAAAACGGGATCGGCCTCATGATGTCGCTCATAGTGAGCTCCTCTCTGTAACGCCCGGCGAGACCGCGCGGCGGGCGCAAATACGGTGTAGCGCTAGCACAGCGCCGGCGACCCCGCGGAGGTCGCCTATGCGCGCGTCGTATGCGGCGAAACATCCGACGCGCGCGAATCTACTTGTGAATTAGTAGGTGCGACCGTTGAGCGTGCTCCAGAGCTTCTTGGACTCAGCCATGGTCCACGCGTTGATCTTTTCCTCATCAATGCCAACGAACTCGCGATCCTTGTACAGGACGCGGCCGTTGATGATGGTGGTGCGGCAGTTTTTGCCCATCATGCCAAAGAGCATGTGGCCGTCGATATTCTCCTCGCTCAGCGGCGTAAAGGGCTTGTAGTCCATAACGATGACGTCGGCGGCAGCGCCGGCCTCGAGCACACCGAGCTTGCGATCGAAGTACTTGCTCGCCATCTTGGCGTTGTTCTCGAACAGCATGGTCATGGCCTCGCACCAGCCCACGTTGGGCATGGCGGCGTTGTGGCGCTGAATAATCAGGAAGACCTTAAGGCTCTCGAGCATATCGTGGGTGTAGGCGTCGGTGCCCATGCACACGGGGATGCCGCGGCGGAAGAACTCGAGCACGGGGGCACAGCCCACGGCGTTGCCCATATTGGATTCGGGGTTGTTGACGAGCCAGGTACCGGACTCCTTGACGATATCCATCTCGGCAGGCGTCACGTGGATGCAGTGGCCCAGCATGGTATCGGGACCCAGCAGGTTGTGCTGCAGCAGGCGCTCGACGGGGCTGATGCCGCCGCGGTTGAGACGGGAGTCCCACACGTCATTCATGCCCTCGCACACATGGATGTGGAAGCCGGTCAGGCCGTTGTTGGCCTCGGCCATCTTGTCCATGGTCTCGTCCGAAAGCGTGAAGGTGGCATGCCCGCCAAACATGGCGGCGATCATGTGGTTGTCGTTATCGCGACGCTCCTTGGCGGCCCACTGGGCAAACTCGGCGTTCTCGGCAATGGCCTGGTCGCACTTTTCCTGGCCGCGGCGGTCGGAGACCTCGTAGCACAGGCACGAACGCATGCCCAACTCCTGAGCGGCGTCCTTAATGGTAAAGAGGCTCCCCGGAATCTCGCAGAAGCTCGCGTGGTGATCGAAGATCGTGGTGACGCCATCGCGGATGGAGTCAAGAATCGTGGCATAGGCGCTGGCCTTGGTGCCGTCGAGCGTCAGGTTGTCGTCGATCTTCCACCACTGCTGCTCAAGATTCTCCAGGAAGTTGGTGGGGTTGCAGCCCTTAATGGCAAGGCCGCGGGCCAGACCCGAGTAGATGTGGGTGTGGCAGTTAATGAGTCCGGGCATGATGAGGTTGCCCTGGGCGTCGACGTACTCGGCATCCGGGTACTTGACCTTGAGCTCGCACTCGGGGCCCACTTCGACGATCGTATCTCCGTCAATGGCGACCGCACCGTTGGGGATGAACGGGGTCTGAGCGTTGCGAGTAAAGACGGAACCGTTAGCGACCAGAAGCATGAATGCTCCCTTCAACATCAGGGGCGGGGTTTGACACCTCTGACATAGCGGAAGTGCGAAGCGCCGGCCTACACCGGAAACGGGCCCTCTCCCGTCAACACTTCACCAAAGGGACGAACCCTTTGAAGTGCGGCTTGGCGCCGCATGACGTCGGCGGACGAGGCGATGCGTCCGCCGACGAATAGCACCGAATTGGTTACTTCTTGCTCTCGGGCAAGACCAGATCAACGGCAGCGTCCTTGGCAGCATCGATGTGCTGAGCCACGACCGGCGTCTGCGGAAGGATCAGGTTAAGGACAATGGCCATGATGGCGGTGGGGGTTACGGCATTGGAACCGATGACGGTGGACACCCAGGCGGGCATACCCTCGCCGGCAAGGCAACCGCTGGCCATCCAGATACCCAGGCCAAAGACGACGGAGGTACCGACGATGGTGGTAGTGCGCTGCGTGAGGCCCTCGCGGGTGAACATGCGCACGCCGTTCATGGTGATGGTGCCAAAGACGCCGACGGTCGCGCCGCCGATGACGGGCTGCGGGATAGCGGAAAGGACGGCAGAGAGCTGCGGGAACAGACCGGCGATGGCAAAGACGGCCGCAATGATCACAAAGACCCACTTGTTGACGACCTTGTTGGAGCAGATGATGCCCACGTTCTGGCCAAGGGCGCTGGTGGGAAGACCGCCCAGCAGGCCGCCGACCATAGAGGTGAGGCCCTGGGACACGATAGCGCCGGAGAGCTCGCGCTCGGTGGGCATACGGTCGATGGAGCCCAGGCAGGCGGCGGAGACGTCGCCGATAACCTGGATGGCAACCATGGGGAACACGACGGCGAGGGTAATGCAGACCTCGGGATCAAACTCAAGCGCATAGGGCATGAGCTTGGGAAGGGCGAAGACCTGAGCGGTGGCGACGCTGGAGAAGTCGATCATGCCAAAGGGGATCGAAACGATCATGCCAACGATCATGCCAAAGAACACGGAGCCCAGCTTGAGCGTGCCCTTGCCAAAGTTGGCGAGCGCAAAGACCACGGCGAAGGTGATAAGAGCGACGCACCAGGCCTGCGGGGTGCCCCACAGCGGCGTGCCCATGCCGCCGGCCATGTACTTGACGGCCGTGGGATAGAGAGAGACGCCAATGGAGAAGATGACCGTACCGGTCACGACGGGCGGGAACAGCCACTTAATCTTGCTGTAGGCCAGACCAAAGAGGACCGCAACGGCGCCGCCGACGATCTCGCCGCCCAGCAGCGCACCAAAGCTAAAGCCCGAGGCGCCCATGGCCTGCAGGGCCGGCAGGAACGCGAACGAAACGCCCATGACGATGGGCAGGCCGCCGCCGATGCGACGAAAGGGAGCGAAGGCCTGAAGGGCCGTGTCGATCGCCGAAAGAATGAGCGCGACCTGAATGATGTCGGTGCTCTGCTGGCTATTAAAACCGTAGACGCCGGCCATGATGACAGCCGGGGTGATGATACCGGCAAACGAAGCCAGTACGTGCTGAAGGGCACACGGGATCATTTCTTTAACGGGAGGCATGCCTTCACGAGTGAACAGGGCTTCAGTGCCGTTCTTAACCGTCTCCTGGGTCATTTGACCACCAATCCTCGAAATAGTTGTTTTCGCATCTAACGCTCTATTGTGACGCAGTGCGGGGTTGAGGTTGTGCCTTCGTTGCATATCGTATTAAAGATGATTCTCATTCTCAATAATAATTTTTTGTTATCAGACTATTCTTCAGCTGAAATAATGCATTTCCGCAGGTCAGGAAAGTGTCTGGTCAAAATAACATCTAACTTTTCTTTTGGTCAACCGTTTACCGCCAAATTCCTACCGTTCGTCTGTATTACGCAATGTACCTGCGGATATACGAGATGAAGAGTAGCGTGTTACCATGAGAAAAAATTGTTATGAACCTTCCGATTTCACCCAAAGGAGTTGCCCGTGAACGAGACCGTACGTCGCTTTTTGCCGATGGTCGATTTCCTGGAGCAGATACTCGGTAAGAACAGCGAGATCGTCCTGCACGATTTCTCGGATCCCGACCACGCCATCGTCGATATTCGCAACGGCATCGTGAGCGGCCGCAAGGTCGGCGGTCCCGCCACCGATCTGGCGCTCAAGATCATGCACGACGCCAAGTATCGCGACCTGCCGTTTATTACGGGCTACGAGGGGCGCGGCGCCGGTGGCAAGACGCTGGAGTCAGCGACGTACTTTATCCGCGAGGATGACGAGATCGTCGGTATGCTCTGCGTCAACACCGACCTCTCGACCGTACGCTCCATCAACGCCATGGCGCAGCAGCTCATGGCGTGCTTCGACGCAGCGCCGACGCGCACGGAGCCCGCCCCTATCGAGGTCGAAAGCCTTTCGGAGTCCACCCAGGAGCTCATCGACCGCAGCATTGCCGAGTTGCTGAGCGCGCGCGGGCTGGATGTAGCGTCGCTTGGTCAGAGCGACCGCGTGGACGTCATTCGCCACCTCAACGGCAACGGGGTGTTCATGCTCAAGGGCGCCGTGGCCTGCGCTGCCACCGCGTTGGGCATCTCGGAGCCCAGCGTGTACCGCTACCTGCAAAAAGTCCGCAAGGAGGGCTAACGAGCAAAATGGAGCGCGGCTCCACAAGCGATTCGTCACCTGACAAAAGACCCTGCAGCTCGCACTGAACTGCGTCCCAAATCTTGGACGCCCTAAATAGCGACTAGGCCGCGAGGGCC
>UQNC01000071.1 GCA_900542175.1 uncultured Collinsella sp.
AGAGAGCGCTCCCGCAAACTGCCTCTTGACAACTTATAGGAGCGTCGGTTTTGTTTTCACGGTTTTCGGTATGGCCGAGGCTATCCGTGTTAACGTAGTAGATGGGCCACTTTTGTGACAGGGGGGGCCGATCTGCGGGCCAGGGTAGCTAAAAGAGCCCCGTCCCAAAAAGACTGATTGGGAGCCGGGGCGTGTCGATGCGATAGTATTACGTGGTGAAATTCGACAAACCGTGAGCTTCATCCGAGGGCTTTATGGAACAACACCAGCATAATCAGAGCCTGCAAGACCAGGCATACAACGCATTGCGCTCCAAGATCATCTATGCCGAGCTCAAACCCGGCACGCGCCTTTCGGCGATTGGTCTGGAAAAGGAGACGGGAATCGGGCGCACGCCCATTCGCGAGTCCTTTGTGCGCCTGCGTGAGCAGGAGCTGGTGGAAACGCGTCCCAAAAGCGGCACCTATGTCTCAAAAATCAGCATGGAGCGCGCCGAGAACGCCTGCTTCTTGCGCGAGAAACTTGAGAGAAGCGTGCTCATTAAATGTTGTTCGGCCGCCTCGCCCGAGCAAAAGCAGCGGCTCGAGCAGATTCTTGCCGAGTCCGAGTCGCTCGACCATAGCGAAACGCGTCGCTTTTTCGATCTGGACAACCTGTTCCATGAGACGTGTTTTGAGATTGCCGGCCGTCACATGTTGTGGGATTGGATGAAGAGCGTCAACACACATTTTGAGCGATACAACTGGTTGCGTATGGTGTCGCAGGACCTGGATTGGGAGCCGATTCGTCGGCAGCATCGCCGGATTCTCGAGGCCATTAAGAGGGGCGATACCGATGCGGCGAGCTATCTGGCAGAGACGCACTTGCACCTGATGCCCGAGGAGCAGGGCCCGGTTATCGCCTTACATCCCGACTATTTTGAGCTGTCTAAAGACTCGGCTATCTAGCCCATTATCGCATCTGCTCGAGACGCAAAAACGATGCTGCTCACCTACAGCGTTTTGCAACTGAGATTTTTAAAAAATGCCTAAAATGGCTCAGGCTGCCGACAATGGGGAAACGGGGTGCGCTATGGCGCAGATGAGAATCAAGGACATTGCCGTCGAGGCGGGCGTGAGTCCGGCCACGGTCTCGCGCTATCTCAATAACCGTCCCGGGCAAATGACCGAGGAAACCCGTGCTCGCATCGCGGCGGTTATCGAGCGCACCGGCTATCGCCCGCGTGCCGCCGCGCGCAATCTGCGCAACTCACGCACCAACCTCATCGGCGTGATTTTGGCCGACATCGCCAACCCGTTCTCGAGCGCCATGCTCGAAGGACTTTCCGCCAGTGCCGCCGCGCGCGGCTGCTCGCTCATGACGGCCATTAGCGGCAACGACCCCGCCAAGGAGACAGAGTCGCTCACCAGGCTTATCGATGCCGGCGTGGACGGCCTGGTCGTCAACACCTGCGAAGGCAATGACGAGGCGATCGCCGCGGCCGCGGGGCGCCTACCCGTTGTACTGCTCGACCGCGATGTTGCCGACGGTGGCATCGATCTGGTGACATCGAACAACCGTGAGCTGGTCGCCGGCTTGGTAGACGAGCTCGCCGCTGCGGGCTGTGAGCGCCTGTGCCTGCTCACCGAGGCAAGCGACGACAGCCCCGTGCGTCGTGAGCGCGCCGAGGCCTTTGCCGACGAGCTTTCGCGACGCGGCCTTGCCGGCGAGGTCGTCACCTTGGCCGATGGCGGTGCCACGGGCGTTGGTCGCTTGGACGAGACCATGCGTGACTATGCCGGCAAAAAGCTCGGCCTCATTGCCGTCAACGGCCTGGTTTTCCTGCGTCTGACCGAGGCGCTAGCGCAGCTGGGACCCTCGCTGCCGGCGGGGCTCAGGATCGCGACGTTTGACGACTACCCCTGGAACCATGTGCTCTTTGGTGGCGTGACCACGGCCGCGCAGGACACCCTCACCATTGCCGAGCGCGTGGTCGAGCGCCTGTCCGAGCGCATCGACGTTGTCACCACCACGGTGGGCGAGGCCGCAAAGCTGGCGCCCAAACGCATCGAGGTTCTCGGTCACATCGAACACCGCGCATCAACCTCGCGCTAACCGCTCGTTCGCAACTGCCTGTTCGCACACGTTTTTTGAGCGCTTGATACGCTTTAACCCTGCGGAAACATTTTTCTGCGATAGTATCTGCGATATAGACCAGTCGAAACCCGCCCGAAAGAAAGGGGAGCGACATGAACCAGCAGAACATCGATTACGTACTCCGCTCCGTAGAGCAGCGTGATATCCGCTTTGTGCGTCTGTGGTTTGTCGACATTCTCGGCCGCCTCAAGAACTTTGCCATTAGCCCCGAGGACCTCGAGGTCGCTTTTGAGGAGGGTATTGGCTTTGACGGCTCCGCCATCGAGGGCTTTGCCACGCCCGAGGAAGCCGACATGCTCGCATTCCCCGATGCTTCGACCTTCCAGATTCTGCCGTGGCGTCCGAGCCACAACGGCGTCGCCCGCGTGTTCTGCGATGTGTGCACTCCCGATCGCAAGCCGTTTGCCGGCGACCCGCGCGATGCCCTGCGCCGCATGTTCCGCAAGGCCGAGAAGGCTGGCTATCTGCTCAACGTGGGTGCCGAGCTGGAGTATTACTACTTCCCCGACGAGCACACCCCCGAGCCGCTCGACAACGTGGGCTACTTCGATCTTTCGGTGAGCGATGCCGCTCGCGACCTGCGCCGCAACACGGTCCTCACACTCGAGAAGATGTCCGTGCCCGTGGAGTACACCTTCCACGCCGCCGGCCGCTCGCAGCACGGCATGAGCCTGCGCCACGCCGAGGCCCTGAGCATGTCCGACGCCATCACCACGGCCAAACTCATCATTAAGCAGCAGGCCTACGAGAGCGGTTGCCACGCCTCCTTTATGCCCAAGCCGTTGGCAGGCGAGGACGGCAGTGCTATGTTCCTGTGCCAGTCGCTATTCGACCACGACGGCAACAACGTCTTTTGGGGCGAGGACGACGAGAGATACCATCTCTCCGACATCGCCAAACACTACATGGCCGGTATCCTGGCGCACGCGCGCGAGATCAGCGCCATCACCAACCCCACGGTCAACTCCTACAAGCGCATTACTACCGGCGGCGACTCCGTGCCGCAGTATGCCACGTGGGGCCTGCGCAACCGCGCGAGTATGGTCCGCATCCCGGTCTACAAGCCCGGCAAGCAGCTGTCCACGCGCATCGAGCTTCGCAGCCCCGACCCCATGGCCAACCCGTACCTGGTCAACGCCGTCACGCTGGCGGCTGGTCTGGACGGCATCGAGCGCAAGCTGGAACTCCCGCCCGAGGCCACGGCCGAGACGCTCAAGCTTACCGACCGTCAGATGGTCGAGGCCGGCTACGCGCCGCTGCCGCGCTCGCTCAAAGAGGCGCTCGACGTGTTTGAGGACTCGCAGTTTATGAAGGATGCCCTCGGCGAGCACATCCACAGCTTCTTCCTCAAAAAGAAGCGCGACGAGTGGCATAAGTTTGAGTCTACGATCACCGAGTGGGAGATCAAGCACTACCTGGCGAACTCCTAATCGCGCTGGCTTGTTCCAGTACGATTGAGCTCATTTCTTTGGAGGCCGATATGTCCGAAAAGAGTGCCCTGTTCATGGCGCGCACGACGCGCTTCCACGAGTTTGCCCGCAGCTTGACGACTACCCTGGGTGTCGAGGTGAGCCTGGCAACCCCCGATTCGCCAACTGCGGCGCACGACTTTGACCTGCTGATTCTCGATTCAGATGGCATCCGCAGCGACCGCATCGATCAGATTGCCAAGTGGCTTGACGATCGCGGCGGCGTCCCCATGCTGGTGATCGTCGACGACGAGGCACTCGGTACCTTGCGCCTGCCCAATCACGCGCATGCCGACTTTGTATGCCCCACGGCGACGCCCAACGAGCTCAAGGCTCGCGCGCAGCGCCTGATGGGCGAGGAGGAGACCGTTACCGCCGACGATGTGCTCAATATCGATAACCTCGAGATTAACCTGGCTACCTACCAGGTGACGCTCGATAACGAGCCCATCGACCTGACGCTGATGGAGTACTCACTGCTGAGCTTTTTGGCGACGCACCCCAACCGCGCCTACAGCCGCGAGGTGCTGCTGCACCGCGTGTGGGGCTTTGAGTACTGCGGCGGCACGCGCACCGTCGACGTGCACATTCGACGCATCCGCTCCAAGGTGGGCCCGCAGATCGCGGCGCACATCACCACCGTCCGCGGCGTGGGCTATCTGTTTAAGGACTAGATTTCCACCACAAAGGGGACAGGCACCTTTGTGATGGTTTTGACGCAGATGCGGGTTCCTCTCGAATCTGCAACAGAACTTAAGCCTTCCTAAAAGATTGCGTTCTCATACACTTGCGCCCGCATATTGGGGTACAACTCAACGTGAACAACGATGGCCCGCCACGTGTTTGGCGGGCCTTTGGTTATTTGACGAAAGGATCGCAGCCATGAGCGAGAACGATTCCCAGCGTCCCCAGGATGCGGGCAACGCCGGCGAGACCCAGCAGCAGCCGCGTGTGCAGGTGGAGTCGACGCCTGCCGACAGCAACATTCCCTACGTGCAGGCATACGACACGCAGACCGGCAAGCCGCTGGGCAGCCAGCAGGTTGTAAACAAGCACACAGTGGTCAAGACCAAGACCAAAAAGCTGCCGATCTTTATTACGGCGCTTGCCGGCTGCGCCTGCGGTGCCCTGCTGGTCATCGCACTCATCATGAGCGGCACGCTCAACATTGGCGGCGGAAAGAATGCCGTGACGGCGGGTGCTTCGGGTTCATCGACGCAAAAGATTACGATTGATTCCGAGGACACCACGCTGGCCGAGGCCGTTTCTGCCAAGGCGTTGCCCTCCGTGGTTTCCATTACCGCCACTTCGAGCGGTGGCCAGAATGGCTCGCTTTCGCAGTCTGCCGACGAGTCGGACAACTCGGGCAGCGTCGGTTCGGGCGTGGTGCTCGATACCGAGGGCCACATCCTCACCAACAACCACGTGGTCGATGGCTACGACCAGTACGTGGTGACCATGGACGACGGCACTACCTACGAGGCCGAGTTCGTGGGCAACGATGCTTCGAGCGACCTGGCCGTCATCAAGCTCAAGGACGCCGACGCCTCTAAGCTCACGCCGATCGAGATCGGCGACTCCTCCAAGCTCAACGTGGGCGAGTGGGTCATGGCGATCGGTTCGCCGTTTGGCAACGAGCAGTCTGTCTCCACGGGCATTGTGTCGGCGCTGTATCGCTCCACGGCCATGAGCTCTACCAACGGTAACACCATCTATGCCAACATGATCCAGACCGATGCCGCCATCAACCCGGGCAACTCCGGCGGCGCGCTCGTTAACGACAACGGCGAGCTGGTGGGCATCAACTCGCTCATCGAGAGCTACTCGGGCTCCAGCTCGGGCGTGGGCTTTGCCATTCCCGTTAACTACGCCAAGAACATTGCCGACCAGATCATCGGCGGTAAGACACCGGTGCACCCGTACCTGGGAGCCACGCTTTCGAGCGTCAACGCGCTCAACGCCCGCACCAACAAGCTGAGCACCGATAGCGGCGCGTACGTGGCGAGCGTCGTCGAGGATGGTCCCGCCGCCAAGGCCGGCATCCAGGAGGGCGATGTCATTACCAAGCTGGGCGACGATGAGATTTCGAGCGCCGACGGCCTGATCATCGCGCTGCGCAGCCACGAGGTGGGCGAGAAGGTCGAGATCACGCTCATGCGCGGCAAGGAAGAGAAGAAGGTCACGGTTGAGCTGGGCTCCGACGAGGAGCTGCAGAACCAGCAGCAGAACGACAGCGCGACCGATACCGGCAACGGCGGTATTACCGACGAGCAGCTGCGCCAGTATCTGGAGGAGCTGCTTGGCCAGCAGGGCCAGGGTCAGGGCAACGGCCAGGGTTTCTAACGAGCTGTATCGCACATATCGAAGCCAGAGGGGCTGTTCCGCCAGCGCGGGACAGCCCCTCTTTTCGCGATGATCCGTTGGGGACGGAGGAAAACGGATCATTTAGAACTGGCAAGGGCATGGTTTAATCGCGCGATCCACCCTAGTCTGGCGGCTGCCGATTCGGTGCGGTTCGAAAGGGTTATTCGGCGCCATGGTGACCGGTGGTACTCTTGTATCCGTTTGAAATCGAGCGAAGGAGTGCCGCTATGGAGCAATCGAGCCTGTTTGGTGACGGCGTGGACATCGATACCGAAACGCCCGCGAGCGCGGATGCCGCTGCACCGGCCGACGCCCATGCCCAGGCC
>UQNC01000072.1 GCA_900542175.1 uncultured Collinsella sp.
GCGTCCTAGTGTTCGCTTCTAATAAAGAAGGCCAAGATTCGGGACGCAGTTCACTCCGCCAAACGTTAAAGACTGTCCCCAACGACTAGTCATTTAAGAACGTCCCCAATGACTAGGTAGCAAAACGCCCGTCGGCGGTGTGCCGGCGGGCGCTGCTGTGCGATATGTTGCGTTGTGGACTTAGTGCCTCATAAAGTGGTATTCGATCACATTGCTGTAGGGGTGACCCGGGCCCACGATGCCCTGCGGGAACAGCGGCTGGTGCGGCGTGTCGGGGTACATCTCTGCCTCGAGGGCAAAGCCAGCGCCCCAGCCATAGTTGGCATCGTCCTTGGCGTGCTCGTCGCCCAGCCAGTTGCCGGTGTAGAGCTGCACGCCCGGGGCGGTGGTGTAGTAGTCCAGCTCACGACCGGTCCACATCTCCTCGACGTGCATCGCGCGGCGCAGATTACGGCCGTACTGATAGCCATCGATGCACAGACAGTGATCGTAGCCACGGGCCTGCTTAATCTGCGGGTCGTCGGCTTCCATGCCAGGAGCGACGGGGCGCAGCTCACGGAAGTCAAACGGCGTGCCCTCAACCGGAGCGATCTCGCCGGTGGGGATATTCTGCTCGTTGATGGGCAGGTAGTGGGCAGCGTTGGCAACAAAGAAGTGCTCGCAGTCCATGCCGGCGTTATGGCCGGCAAGGTTAAAGTATGTGTGGTTGGTCATGGACACGTAGGTGGCGCGGTCGCTCTCGCAGCCATACTCGATGCGAAAGACGCCGGTGCGTGTAACGGTAAACACGGCCGTAAAGGTGCGGTTGCCGGGAAGGCCCAGCTCGCCGTCCTCAAGTGAGGTGGTCATGCGCACGGCGTTGTGGACCTCGTCGAGTTCAACATCCCATACGCGCTTGTGCAGACCATGCTCAAGATCGCTGTGCAGGTTGTTGACGCCTTCGTTGGCTGGCATATGCCAGTCCGTGCCGGCGATGGTGATCGTGGCACCCGCGGTGCGGTTTGCCACGGGGCCGATGGTCGCGCCAAAGCAGGCGGGGTTGTCAAAGTAATCCTCGAGCTTATCGAAGCCCAGCACCACATCGCGCACGTTGCCGGGAATGTCGGGCACGTCGATGCCCAGCACGGTGGCGCCATAGTCCATAATGCGAACGCAGATCTCGGGTCCGTTGAGGGTGTAGCGATGAACGGGGGTACCGCACGGCGCGGTGCCGAAAAGCTCGGAAGTGATCATTTGGTTCCTAACATCGAGGTATTTCCGACAAACTGTAGCGCGAACAGGCGAGATTATCACTACACCCCACTAAAGCAAGGGGTATTTTTCTCAAAAAAGTGATGATTGGAGCTGTGCGGGCGTTCATTTCTGACGCGCGCGAGTCTGATACAATTTGTTCGTTATTGTTTGAATTGACGTGAGCGTGGAACAGCGAGGACTCATCGTGATTAAAGCGGAGCGACAGGATAAGGTTCGGCAGCTGCTCGAGGAACAGGGAACGGTCTCGGTCAAGGAGATTTCGGATGCGTTAGGTGTCTCGGATATGACGATCCGCCGTGACCTTGAGGAGCTTGCGAGCCTAGGCGAGATCGAGCGCGTGCACGGCGGAGCCCGCAGTGCACAGGGCCGTCCCCACGCTATGCTGCGCCATGAGTGCTCACACAGCGAAAAGCGCACCAAGCATGCCGAGGAAAAGCTGCAGATTGCGCGCCGTGCTGTGGAGCTTATCGAGGAAGGCTCGACCATCTTTTTGGGCACGGGCACTACGGTGGAGCAGATGGCCTCGATGCTGCCGGCGTTTCGCCTGCGCATTGTGACCAATTCGCTTTCGGTGTTTAACCTGCTCGAGGTGCGCGAAGACTGCGAACTGTGCCTGGTGGGCGGTATGTACCGTCGCCGCACCGCCGCTTTTGTGGGGCCAACGGCCGAGGATACTCTGCGTGCGTTGGGTATCGATGCGGCGTTTATCGGCGCCAACGGCATTTTGGATGGCGACGTGTCTACGTCTAATATGGATGAGGGTCGTATCCAGCAGCTCGCCTTTAGCAAGGCCGACTCGCGCTACCTCATCGCCGACTCCAGCAAAATCGGTAAGCGCGATTTCTACACCTTCTGCCGCCTGGACAGCCTGGACGCCGTGGTGTGCGAGCCAGGTATCGCCGCCGAGGATCGTGTCGCCGTCGAGGAACATACGCGGGTCATCTGCTAGCTAATGCTACAGACGATACTTCTGCCCCCTGCCGGCGCGGGGATTATCGCTTCACGTTGACGCGCAAATAATTTTGGGCAACAAGGATGAGGCTATTCTGGGATATGACTAGACTCCGTATTTCGTCTTTATGTCCCTTGAGAATGAATCGTAGTCTTCATAGAGCTCCTCTCTGCTTTCATCCTCGGCGCGGTTTATACGTTCAAGGAGCTTATCCTTTGGAGCCTCTTTTGTTATTGCGGCCTCGCTATCGGGTATTGTGGATTGCAAGAATAGTTCTAGAGCATGGACGTCTTTGAGTATGTAGCCCGTCGAACGACCCGCTCCTGTTTTTTCGATTGCGCTGCAACTAACAAGCTGACCGAGGGTTCGTTTAACGGTAACCTCGCTGATATCGGGGCAGTTGGATCGGATGTCGGATTTCTTAATGACGCCGGGTCTCTGTTGAAATAGAACGGCGATGCGCGCTTGCTTCGACATGGGACGAGTGCTTGATTCAATTAAGGTACGCTGCTCGAGCTGTCGGTAGGCGGCCAGGGTTGTTCCGAGCATGAAACGGATAAAGGGTACTTCGGTGTTTTGATTTTCATTCCATCCAGTGGAGCTTGCAGCGAGAGCGTTGTAGTAAAGCGCTTTGTTGTCTTCAATAAGTCGTTCGATGCTGATGTAACGCGCAACGTCGTATCCAGTCTTTTCGAGCAGCAGCGTTGTAAGGAGCCGGCTCATCCTGCCATTGCCATCGTTGAAGGGATGAATGCTAACAAAATCGAAGATAAAGCGGAGCGATATAAGGAGGGGATCGCAAACTTGGCGAGATAAAGCATCGTTGAGGGACTGGCAGGCTTCTTTAATAAGTCCCGGGGTTGCTAGGGCCGAAGGGGGCCTAAAGCGCACAAATCGATTTCCTTGATCGTCAATGGAGACGATTTCGTTATCGCCATCTTTCCAATGGCCTCCATACGAGATTGCCGTGTGCGCCATGAGGTCACGATGCAACTGCAGAATGACCGATGGCGTTACGGGAATGGAATCGTGTTGCTCGTGAATAAGCGACAGCACATCTCGGTATCCAGCAATTTCTTCCTCTGCGCGGGAGCTTGGCTTGGCGGAATACGCCATAATCGCTTTGAGTCTTTTTTGGGTGGTAACAATTCCTTCAAGTCCGTTGGAGGATCGGGTGCTTTGGATCTTAGCCTCCTCCATTAGGGACGATAGAAGCTCGGGTTTGACTTGACTCAGAGCAAGCTGACGGCCTTTATGCTCGCGTATCGAGAGGAGGAGGTTGGTGATTGGAGTTGCTTCGAGTTCCGCTGGGACTGTGGTGTAATCGAACTGGCGCATGCGGCTCCTTTCGGTATCACGAACATACTTTCGATATCATAATACCATTAAATGATACCGAAAGTATGTTCGTGATACCGAAAACTAGAAACCATGCTTTATAACTGCTTGGAAAGTTCGGATTTGACTATCTTATTGTCTCGATCTGTAACAGTTAGACGGTTAAAAGTGGGCTACGTGTTACAGATTGAGATCTTTCAGCCCTGGTCGCCCATTCGTCTAAATCTATAACAGTTAGGATTGAAAATCCCTGCTAGATGTTACAGATCGAGACGAACGGCTTGTACGGGCTGAGCCAAAACAAAAAGGCCGCATGCGAACCCGTGGAGGGGCTCGCATGCGGCCGACAGGGGGTATGCGGCAAAAGTTAGGCCATGAGCAGGCCGGTCTCCGCGGCGTTCTTGTACCAGTACGCGCTCGCCTTGGGATAGCGCTTCTGGGTCTCAAAGTCGATGTAGAACAGGCCATAGCGCTTGTTATAGCCGTTGGTCCAGGAGAACTGGTCCTGCAGCGACCACACAAAGTAGCCGTCGACGTTCACGCCGCCGTCGATTGCCTTGAGGATCCACGCGAGATGCTGACGCATGTAGTCGATACGAGGGGCGTCGTCGATAAAGCCATCCTCGAAGTCGTCCTTATAGCCCATGTCGTTCTCGGTGATGTAGATCTTCTTGTAGTTGGGATAATCGTTCTTAATGCGCAGCAGCAGGTCGTACAGGCCCTCGGGATAGATGATCCAGTCCCAATCGGTGGTGGGTACGCCTTCGCGCACGCATGACTCGCCCACGCCCTTGAGGAACCAGCGCGAGGAGCCCTTGTCGCCGGTGCCATTGTGGTTGATGTCGTTTTCGCCCTCGGCGGCACGCAGGAACTGGCACTTGTAGGTATTGACGCCCAGGCAATCGTTGTAAGGGAGCGCGGCGGTCAACGCGGCGATGTCCTCGTCACGAACGTCGAGCTCGCCGCCGGCGATATGGGCCAGCTTGGTCGCAGCCTCCATGGTGTCGGCTGCATAGTGGCCGCGGAAGGTGGCGTCGAGTACCCAGCGGTTGTTGATGACGTCGGCCATGCGGGCCGCCTCGCAGTCGGCAGCGCTGTTGGGGTCGAGGGGATACTTGGGCTCCAGGTTCTGGACAATGCCGATCTCGCCCTCAAAGCCGCCCTCATGGAAGGCAACGACAGCCTTGGCGTGGGCTACCATCATGTTGTGCATGAGCTGGAAGGCCTTGTCCAGGCGATACTTCTCGCCGTGCGGCCAGTTGCCGACGATAAAGCTGCCCTCGGCGGTCGCGGGAATCTCGTTAAAGGTAAACCAGTGCTTGACCTCGGTGAACTCGGCAAAGCAGAACTTGGCGTACTCGACAAAGGCGTCGATCGTCGTGCGCGTCAGGAAGCCCTCGCCGCCGTTCTGGTAAAAGGCCTCGGGCGTATCGAAGTGATCGAGCGTGACATAGGGGGTAACGCCGGCTTTATTGCAGGTGGCGAAAAGCTCGTGATAGAAGGCGACACCCTCGGGGTTAATCTCACCAGTGCCGCTGGGGAAGATACGGCTCCAAGCGATGGAGACGCGAATACCGTTGATGCCAAAGCGCTGGCACAGGTCGATATCGACCGGGTACTTGTTGTAGAAATCGCTTGCGGGATCGGGGGAGAAGCGACCCTGAGCTGCCAGGAAATCGTCCCAGGGCACTTTGCCCTTGCCGTGCGTGCGGGTCTCGCCCTCAACCTGGTAAGCGGCGGTGGCGCCGCCAAACACAAAGCCGTCGGGGAACTGCATGGGGTTGGTCATGAGTCATCCTTTCTGTGGGATACGAATAGGGAGAGGTGCCCGAACTGGGGATCCGGGCACCAACAGAGGGAGGAACTAGTCGAGGTTCTCGCGGAGCCACTTGATGGCGCCAGCGGGGTCGCGGGTAAGGTCGATATATTCCTTGCCGCGCGGGGCGAGCAGCTTAATGCCCAGACGATCGGTGTCGGCCTTCATGTCGTTGTAGTAGCTACGAACCTGCGGAGCGAGCACGATGACGTCGTACTGATCCATGATGGCAGTGTGCTGGCCATAGGCGCCTGCGGAGGAAGCGATGTTCTCTCCGGTCTGTGCGGCACCTTCCTTGATGGCGTTGGCGAGCATGGCAGAGGTGCCGGCGCCGGCGCACAGGACGAGGACCTTCAGACCGTCGACATCCTTCTTAGCGGATGCGTCGGCGGCGGGCTCGGGCTGATCGGCGACAGGCTTGCTATCGGCGGCAGCGGCGGTCGGCTCGACGGCAGCGGCGGTCTGCTCGATAGCGGGCGCAGAGGCGTTGGCGGCGATGGTGGCAGCACCATCGGACTCGAGACCCAGCTCGGCGGCGCGCTCGGCCTCCTGGTCGCAGAGCAGCTTATCGTATGCCTTCAAGAACGGTAGGTAGATGATGGCGTCCAGCAAGATGATGATCGCGACAAATACCAGGGCGATAAGCTGGAAGTTCGTGGTGATGAAGATGCCGATGGGGGCAGGGGTAGCCTGAACTGCGTCCCGAATCTTGGCCTTCTTTATTAGAAGCGAACACTAGGACGCTT
>UQNC01000073.1 GCA_900542175.1 uncultured Collinsella sp.
AGCCATAAAAAAGCCTCCCATTTCTTGTGTCCAAGAAATGGGAGGCAGTTCATAATGGCAGCGGGGCCCTTTAAGCTATGAGGAATATCGCTTAGAGCTTGATGTCGATGTCGACGCCAGCGGGGAGGTCGAGACGCATAAGCGAATCAACGGTGCCCGAGGTGGGGTCGAGGATGTCGATGAGGCGCTTGTGGGTGCGCATCTCGAACTGCTCACGGGAGTCCTTGTTCACGTGCGGCGAGCGGATAACCGTGTACAGGTTGCGCTCGGTGGGCAGGGGGACAGGACCGGAAACGCGAGCGCCGGTCTTCTGAGCGGTCTCAACGATGAGCTTCGCGGACTGATCGACGACCTCGTGATCATAGCCCTTGAGGCGAATGCGGATCTTCTGGGTAGCCAACTTAAACCTCCAAAGAGTGCGAGAGATGCTCTCGCGGATTACGTAACAGGGAGCTCGAACTTAGGCGTTCTTGCTCATGACCTCGTCCACGATGGACTTGGGCGCGGGCTCATAAGAGTCGAACTGCATCGTGTAGGATGCACGGCCCTGGGTCTGGGAGCGAAGGTCGGTAGCGTAACCGAACATCTCGCCCAGCGGCACCTTGGCACGGATGAGCTTGCTGTTCTTGCGATCCTCCATGCCCTCGATCTTGCCGCGGCGACCGGAGAGGTTGCCCATAACGTCGCCCATGTACTGCTCGGGGGTCTCGACCTCGACAGCCATGATCGGCTCGAGCAGCTGCGGATCGGACTTCTTGAGGGCGTCCTTGATAGCCATGGAACCGGCGATCTTGAAGGCGGCCTCGGAGGAGTCGACCTCGTGGTAAGAACCGTCGAACAGGGTGACCTTAACGTCGAGGACCGGGAAGCCGGCGATAACACCGGTGTTCAGGGCCTCCTGGATGCCCTTGTCGATGGACGGGATGTACTCCTTGGGCACGACGCCGCCGACGATAGCGTTGACGAACTCGTAGCCGAAGCCCTCCTCCATCTTCTCGAGCTTGATGACGGCGTGGCCGTACTGACCGCGACCGCCGGACTGACGGACGAACTTGCCCTCAGCCTTCTCGACGTCGTGACCAGCGGTCTCGCGGTAGGCAACCTGGGGCTTACCGACGTTAGCGTCAACCTTGAACTCACGGAGCAGACGGTCGACGATGATCTCGAGGTGCAGCTCGCCCATGCCGGCGATGATGGTCTGGCCGGTCTCGTGGTTGGTGGACACCTGGAAGGTCGGGTCCTCCTCGGCGAGCTTGGTCAGAGCCAGGGACATCTTGTCCTGCTCGGCCTTGGTCTTGGGCTCAATGGCAACGTCGATAACGGGCTTAGCGAACTCGATCTTCTCGAGGACGATCTCCTTGCCCTCGGCGCACAGGGTGTCACCAGTGGTGGAGTTCTTGAAGCCGACGCAAGCGACGATGTCGCCGGCGGCAGCGTCGTCACGGTCGATACGCTCGGCGGCGTTCATCTCGAGAATGCGGCCGAGGCGCTCGCGCTGACCGTTGGAAGCGTTGACCACGTAGGAGCCGGACTCAGCGCGGCCGGAGTAAACGCGGACGTAGGTGAGCTTACCGACGAACGGGTCGGTCATGATCTTGAAGACCAGGCCGGAGAAGGGCTCGTCGAAGGAAGGATGACGCTGGATCTCCTCGCCGGTGTCCGGATCGGTACCGGTGACGGCCTCAACGTCGAGCGGGCTGGGCAGGTAGTCGACGACAGCGTCGAGCAGCTCCTGGACGCCCTTGTTCTTGTAGGCGGAGCCCACGAAGACGAGGTTGAGCTCGTTGGCCAGAACGCCCTTACGCAGAGCAGCCTTGAGCTCCTCGACGGTGAAGTCCTCCTCCATGAGGATCTTCTCCATGAGCTCGTCGTCAAAGCTGGCAGCAGCGTCGAGGAGCTCCTCGCGCTTGGTGGCAGCGATGTCGGCGAACTCAGCCGGGATCTCGTCCATCGGCTCGGGGTAGGTCATGCCCTTCTCGTCGGCCTTGAAGTCCCATGCAGTCATGGTGACCAGGTCGATGACGCCCCAGAAGTTGTCCTCGGCGCCCATCGGGACCTGAGCGGCCACGGCGTTAGCGTCGAGACGATCCTTCATGGTCTCGATAGCGTTGAAGAAGTCAGCGCCCACGCGGTCATACTTGTTGATGAAGGCGATGCGGGGAACGTTGAAGGTAGAAGCCTGACGCCAAACGGTCTCAGACTGAGGCTGAACGCCAGCAACGGCGTCGAAGACGGCGACAGCGCCATCGAGGACGCGCAGGCAGCGCTCGACCTCGGCGGTGAAGTCAACGTGGCCCGGGGTGTCGATGATCTGGATGCGGTAGTCCTTGCCGTCCTTGTTCCAGAAGCAGGTGGTAGCAGCGGAGGTAATGGTTACGCCGCGCTCCTGCTCCTGAACCATCCAGTCCATGGTGGCAGCGCCCTCATGGACCTCACCGATCTTGTGGGTCTTACCGGTGTAGTAAAGAATACGCTCGGTCGTGGTGGTCTTACCGGCATCGATGTGGGCCATGATGCCGATGTTACGGGTATCGGAAAGCTTGTACTTAGGCTTAGCCATGTTAGTTCCTTACCTTAACTTACCAACGATAGTGAGAGAACGCGCGGTTGGCCTCGGCCATCTTGAAGACGTCCTCACGCTTCTTGACGGAAGCGCCCAGGCCGTTGGAAGCGTCGAGGATCTCATTGGCGAGACGCTCGGCCATGGTCTTCTCCTTGCGAGCGCGGGAGAAGTTGACGATCCAGCGGATACCCAGAGCGGTGGAACGACGGGAGTTGACCTCCATCGGGACCTGATAGGTAGCGCCACCGACACGCTTGGGCTTAACCTCGAGCGTGGGCTTGACGTTGTCCATAGCCTTCTTGAAGGTAGCGAGAGCGTCGCCACCCTCGGACTTCTCGGCAACGATCTCGAAAGCGGTGTAAACGATGCGCTCAGCGGTGGCCTTCTTGCCGTCAAGAAGGACCTTGTTGATGAGCTGAGTCACCAGGCGGTTGTTGTAAACGGCGTCAGGCTGAACCTCACGACGATTAGCTGCTGCACGACGCGGCATGTGAAATCTCCTTAAGTGTCTACCGTGCGGCGCTCAAGACGGCACACGGCGAAAGTATCAAAACGTTATCTGGCTTATTTAGCCTTGGGGCGCTTAGCACCGTACTTGGAACGGGCCTGCATACGGTTCTGGACCGGAGCAGCGTCGTAGGCGCCACGGATGACGTGATAACGGACACCAGGGAGGTCACGGACACGACCGCCGCGGACAAGCACGATGGAGTGCTCCTGCAGGTTGTGGCCCTCACCCGGGATGTAAGCAGTAACTTCGATGCCGTTGACAAGGCGAACACGGGCAACCTTACGAAGAGCCGAGTTCGGCTTCTTGGGGCTCGTGGTGAAGACGCGGGTGCACACGCCGCGCTTCTGGGAGTTGTGCTGCAGAGCAGCGTTCTTGGACTTCTTGGGCACGGAACGACGGCCCTGGCGAACCAGCTGGTTAATAGTAGGCAAAGCGTACTCCTTCTCGAATGATTCCAGCTTTCTGTAAAGTGCAACGGCTTGAATCGAGGGGTCAGCATCCCCCTACGAAACACGCAGTTCGATAGGATACGTGGCGTTAGCTGTGCCGTCAACAGACCACGCCGCCGGGCGTATCCCAAAATTGGCACATTTCCGCAAAGCCTACACAAAAGGAATCCCCTCCTGTGCGCGGGGGCGGATTCCCGGGCCGGGCGGCACAGGGGTTAAGTTTGCTGCTCTACAGTCCTGGCTCGCACGGAGGCCACATTAAGTGGCCTCCGGCTCGTGCGGAACTCGCGACAAACTTAACCCCTGTGCCGCCCGGGCCGGGGATCCGACGTGCTCGTCGGGGCAACGTTACCTGCCAAAAAGGGACAGGTTTATTTTGGTCGGTTTTATCTGGGGAAACGTCGCGCTCCAACGGTGATCTGCTCTCACCTGTCGCATGGAAATCGGCGGCGCTTTCGGAAGTATGCGGCAAATTCTGGACCCGCCGAGCGCACCGGGGTTTTGCGATAATAAACCCGCAGGTAGAGCGCTTGAGCATATACGGTGTGGTCGACCCATCAAGATTTTGCCGCATACTTCAGGAATGCAGGCGAATATCGTGCGGTCTAACCGCCCATTTACCGCAAAGAAGGCCGCTTCCCCTAGTAGAAAGCGGCCCCAAATCTTACGAATAGACGATGGTAAAGGGTTCCGACGTTTCGGCGCCCCCTGTTGAAGTGCAGCGTGTGCCTTCGAGCGTTACTGAAACCACTTGGTCGACATCAATCAACTTCGTTGGCACCCAAATGTTCTCTCCGCTATTGCGTCCCATCGAAACATAGAAATTGTACGCCCCTGCGTCGTCATCTTCGATAATCTGCTCTGACCCATCCTTGTAGGTGACGGTCAGTTTATGATCAACTGCTTCATAGCCCAGATCATCGATGTGCGTCTGGATGGAAAACGGACTGATCTCGAGAGGCGAGTCATCGGAGCGGAGTTCTTTTGTATCGACGTGCGCTCCGACGTTAAACTCTGGCGTCGATACCTCGATCACCTTCGCATCCTCACCTTTGCCCTCCGTCCAACTGATATTCCAGGTGACCGCATGTCGTAAATCTCGATCGCGATTCCAAGATGCAAAGTACATCGTGCCGTTAATGACCGTGTCGCTTGATGTGTCTTTATCAATGGTGCAGCGTGTATCAGCCCATTCCTCGCCGAAGTTCATGCTGGGTGTACTGACGCCCCCTTCTTCTTCACCATAGAGAACAAGTTCGCCAAGCTCTGCCGCCGGCTTGTAGTAGTTAACGCCATTCGGATTGGACAATGTAAACGTCACAGCACCGCAACCGTTCTCGTCGATTGCCATCTCATGAATGTCGAGCGTATAGCCGTTGCCCTCGACGGACAGATTGACCTTCTGGACTGCACCCTCCAGGCTTTGGGGCGCGATACCATCACCAAACTCTCTGGTGTAGGTATATTTCGTCCCCGACGAGCCGCCATTTGTCCAGGTAACGGACTCTCCGTTGCCATGGTTTCCCCAGGCAGAGGCAAAATAACTGGAATTGACAACAGCGTAGGCGACCCCTCCGGTCGCCAGCACTCCGGCAAGACATCCGATTACGGCAACATACAGAGGCTTCGCGTGACCCTTTCGGCGAAGCGGCTCGCCAGCAGCGGCATAAAGAACACGGTCAGCAAGATCGCTATCGGCTTGGACGGACTCGAAGGCCTGCTTGATCTGGTTGGATTTCACGGTCGCCCTCCTCTAGGATGAACTTGAGCTTCGATCTGCCGCGAGCTAAACGCGTTCGAACGGTCGCGGCTGGCACATGCAGTAACTCGGCAATTTCTGAAGTCGAGAAGCCCAGATAGTAATAGAGCACGATAGGAATACGGAATCGCTCCGGAAGTCGCATAACGTCTGACAGGACCGCCTTGGTCTCCTCCTGCGCCGTCGAAAGCGAATCGGCCAGATTCTCAATATCCTCCACGCGCCTCCACGGCTTTCGAAAGAGAGATTTACATTCATTGATCGTGACCCGGATAAGCCATCGACGAAGATGCTCCCAGTTTTCAAATTGCGCGTCGCTTTTGAGCAACTTAAGAAAGACGTCTTGAGCGACATCGTCGGCGTCAGCGCGATCACGCAGATACGTCAATGCGATCCGAAACACGACATCCCGGTGGTCTTCGACCGCCTGTCTAAAAGCTTGTTCTTCCATAATCACCTCCCGGTGACATTAATGGTTCTCGATGAGGCCCTCACCATAGATACGCTCTTGTCGGGCGAAATGTTTCAAATTCAAGCATGAAAAACCGACCAAAATAAACCTGTCCCTTATTGGCAAAAGGAATCCCCTTCTGTGCGCGGGGGCGGATTCCCGGAACGGGCGGCCCGCTGTTTAAGTTTGCTGCTCTACAGTCCTGCACAAGACGGAAAGCACATTAAGTGCTTTCCTTTGCGTGCGGAACTCGCGACAAACT
>UQNC01000074.1 GCA_900542175.1 uncultured Collinsella sp.
GCCTCCCTTTTCTCGAACCTTAATTTCAAAGTCCAAGAAATGGGATGCAGTTCACCAGCCCTGCCGGCGAATCGGCAAAGACTGTCCCCAATGACTAGGTGGCTAGGCGTGGGATTTGGCGCGGGTGAGGGCTAGGCCTACGGCGGCGATGGCGGCGGCGAAGAGCACGGTGACGCCCAAGTCACAGACGATGTCGCCCACCACGGCAGACGTCAGGTCCGAGGCAAGCGCCTTGCCGATCGCGTCGTTCACCCAATACGTCGGCACAAAGTGCGCCACCGTCTGCACGGCCGAGCCCATGAGCGACAGCGGCATCCAGGCGCCGCCCAAAAACGTCATGAGCATGCCGAGCAGGTTGCCCACACCGTTGAGCAGCTCCTCGCGCGCGCCCAGGCTCGACAGCGTAAAGCCAACGGCCAGCGGCGTGCACGCCAGGGCAAACGTTGCCGCCAGCGCCAGGCACACGCGACCCACGCCAACCTCGGCAACCGCGCTGGCAAAGCCCACGACGCCCATCATGCTCGACACGAGCCAGATGCAGACGGTGAGCACGGCGGCGGCCGCGAACACAGCGAGCGAACGCTGGCGCTCAGAGACCGGACTGGCATCCATGCGGCGCACGCGCCCGGGCTCATTCATGCCCGAAAACACCAGTCCCACCGACACGATGACCGACGAGATGATCGCGTACGCGCCAAAGTTGAAGTACGACTCGAGCGTGGTAGCAGCAGTCGAGTCGACCTTGACCTGCTCGATCTGGACCTCCGCGCGCTTTGCGGCCGCGTGCTCGGCGGCCCTTGCGACGTCACCGTTGGAGGCAGCGGGTTCAAGCGCCGCCGCAGCGCCCGCGAGCGAGATCAAGCGCGAGGCCTCGGCGGACGAAAGCGCCGCCGCCATGGTGCCGGAACCATAGGTCACGTCGAGCTTGGGCAGGGCCTCCCCCGCACGGTCGGCTGCAACAAGATCGTCCTCAAACCCCTCCGGGATAAAGAACACGCAATCGGCACTGCCCTTGGCGCTGTTGCTCTTGGCGAGCGCGTCCGCAAGGTCGTACGCGTCGTCGCCGACGCCCGTGACCAGGTCAAAGCGTGAGCCCAGGTGCTTGGTAAGCGCCCGCGAAAGGTCGCTATTGTCGCGGTCGACCACGATCACGTTGGTGTCGTAGGGCTTGTACTCGGTAAGCTGCGACGAGTTCCAGCTCACCGAAGCCGCGATGAATACGCCCATGAGCGAGATGAACACCGTGTAGATGAGCAGGTAGAACGGGTGCGCCAGCGCCATGCGAAGCGCGGTCTTAAAGGTGCTCATAGCGGCTCCTTCCAAAGATCAGCGTAGCGGCGGCGACAAACACCAGGGCCATCAGGACGAGCGCGCCGGCGCGAACAGCGAAGGGCCCCAGGTCCTCAAAGAAATACAGGCGATTGAACATGTCGCAGATGAGCTTGACGGGGTTGAGCCAGCACTCGACCGGACAAGCGCGGGCGACGTCGTCGGCAAGCGCCATCGCCGGCTCGCCGTAGAGGCCGGCGAACAGGGCGCACGTGGTGGCAAAGCCCGTGAGGATGCCCGACTTGGATGCCTTGCCGCCCTTAACGGGAAGCGTGCCCACAAAAAGCCCCAGGCCCGTGGCAGCAAGCGCGGATGCAGCCCCGCCCAGCAGGCACAACTCCTCGCGCCCGCCAAAGTCGACGCCCACGACCAGGCGCACGTAGCCGATCGCAACCGCCATCGATGCAAAGGAAACCAGCCACGAGCCGACAAAAATGCCGGCCAGCGACGCCGTCTTGGAAAGACCGCCCACGCAGCGGCGCGCGCCAAGGCCCGACAGATTAGGCTGCAAATCGACGACGCTCAAGGCGGCAAACTCGGCAGACATCATCGCGACCAGGCCAAAAAGCGCGTAATAGTAGATGACCGTGCCATCGGGCGTGGCACGAGTCAGGCTCACGCGGCGGGTTCCGCCCTCGAGCGACAGAGCGCGCGCAACCGCCTCCGGGTCGGCGAGCGCCGCCGGGTCATCTTGAGCAATCTGGGCCATGAGCTCGGCATTTTGCGTATACGAGCTTGCCACCGTTTCAAGGATGCTGCGGTCGGTGAGCACCGACGAGGCGCGAGAGCTGTCGTAACTCGATAGCAGCGTGAGCCTGGGCGTGCCCGCGGCATCGACCATATAGATGCCCGCGACCTCGCCGGCCTTGAGCGCTTTGCGCGCGGCAGCCAAGTCTTCGTACTCGCTCACATCGAGCAGCTGGTCGTCGCCTGCCTTGGCAAGCGAAGCTGCCACGTCCTTAAAGGTCGAGGCATCCCAGGCCTCGTCCGCCACGACGGCAACCGGCACCGGGTCGACCGTGCCGTCGGAGCTGAGGTTCGCAAACATAAACATGAACATCGTGGAAAGCGCAATGGGAAAGAGAGCGCCCCAGACCCACGTGCTCGGCCGGCGCAGCAGCGTCTTGACCGTGGTGATGATGGTGTTGAACATGGCCGCCCCCTAGTCGCGCAGCTCGCGGCCGGTGATCTCGAGGAACACGTCGTTGAGGGTCGGCGGTTCGGAATAGATGCGGCCGAGCGGCACGTCATGCGAGCGCAGCGCATCGAGAATGTCCGTCAGGTTGTGCGGGCTCGCTTCGCACGAAAACGTGAGCTGTCCCGCCGTTGCCGAAAGGTCCAGAACGTGCGGCAGGCTTGCGACGGCACCGAGCGCCGCACTCGGAACCTCACCGACCTCGATTACAATCTTCTCGCCCATCTGAATCATGCGCTTGAGCTCGTCGTTAGTGCCCTGCGCCAGCACGCGTCCACCGTCCATGATCATGATGCGGCTGCAGATCTGCTCGACTTCCTCCATGTAATGGCTGGTATACACCACCGTGGCGCCCTCGTCGCGCAGGCGGCAGATGCCCTCCAGGATGGCGTTGCGGCTTTGCGGGTCGACCGCCACCGTGGGTTCGTCAAAAAAGATGAGCTCGGGCTTGTGCGCGATGCCGCAGGCAATGTTGAGACGACGCGCCAGGCCGCCCGAGAGCTTGCCGGGGCGGAACTTGGTAAAGTCGCCCAGGCCGACAAAGTCGATCGCCTCGTCCACGAGCGCACGGCGGCGCTTGCGGTCGTTGACGTAAAGACTGCAGAAATAGTCGATGTTCTCGCGCACCGTGAGTTCGTCGAACACCGCAACTTGCTGCGGGACCACACCGATGCGGCGCTTGAGGTCGTAGCGGGCGGGCGTCATGCGCTCGCCGAACAGCTCGATGGTGCCCTTGTCGTAGGCGAGCAGCTGCAGGATGCAGTTGATGGACGTGGTCTTGCCCGAGCCGTTGGGGCCCAGCAGGCCAAAGATCTCGCCGGGAGCGATACTCAGGTTAAAGTGGTCGAGCGCAATAAGGTCGTCGTAGCGCTTAACGAGGTTTTCGACGTGGACGATGTCTGTCATGAGGCGGCCCTTCTGTTGGTCGTGGCCCGGTACGATTGCATCATCGCAGGAGCGGGCGGCGCGCACCAGTGAGCTTTGTCACGAGTGCGGAGGGGTCTTGGTCGCCGGCCTGCCGACCCCCCCGCTTTGCCGCGCGGGAGGAATGTCACGGTTGCTCTGAGTGGCGCCTCCCCCGTGCGCGGCATCGCGTACAATACCCGTATGAACAGGCTATTCGACAAATCGATCGTGCTGGCGTGCTGCATCGCAGCCGCCACGGGCCTTGCTGTGGATGCTCGCCTGGTCGCGGCGTTTTGCCTTGGCGTTGTCATCGCCGCGCTGGCCGAGGTCGCGCAGGGAGAACGCGCCCGTAGCGCCAGCGAGGCCGGCAGCTACGCCTACGTCATCGCGGCTGTCTTCGTGCCGCCGTTTGTGCCGTTCGCACCTCTCGCCCTCTATGACATCGCGCGGCGCGTGCGCCGTGAGCACGCCTGGATCGCGCTGGGTGTCGGCGCTGTCTTTGCCTGTGCGCTCGTCGCGGACCTTCGCACCGACGTGCTTACCGCCCGAACGCTCCTGCTGACCGCCATCCTTTCGGTTGCCGCCACCTTGCTATCGCTACGTACCGCCCAGTTGGAGCGCGAGCAGCAGCGCATGCGCCGTACCCGTGACGAGCTGCAGGAACGAGCCCTCGCGCTCGAGGCGCGCAACCGCGACCTTGCCGACCGCCAGGACTACGAAGTCGAGCTCGCGACGCTCGCCGAACGCGCCCGCATCGCGCGCGAAATCCACGACAATGTGGGCCACCAGCTCACGCGCGCCTCACTGCAGGCCGAAGCCCTGCGCGTGGTCCACGCCGACGAGCCCGGCGTCGCCGCCGATTTCGCCGACGTCAAACGCACGGTTGACGAGGCGCTCCAGCTTGTGCGCACCAGCGTCCATGCGCTCAACGACAACGCTGTCGACCTTTCCGTGCAGCTCGAACGCATTGTTGAAGGCGCGCGCTCGGACGGCGGCCCGCAGATTGAGCTTGAGGTTTTGGCCGAGCATGCGCCCGCCAACGTCGCCAACTGCTTTGCGGCGGTGCTGCGCGAGGCGCTTTCCAACGCCATGCGCCACGCCCATGCCAAAACCATTACCGTGCGGTGCATGGAGCATCCGTCGTTTTACCAGCTCATCGTTACCGATGATGGCGCAGACGCGACCCCGGCGAGCAGCAGCAACGTCGCAGAAGGCATGGGGCTCGTCTCCATGCGCGAGCGCATCGAGGCGCTTGGCGGAACCTTCACCGCCGGCCTGCGCGCCGGCGCCCCCGGCTGGCGTGTGTTCGCCACCGTTCCCAAACAGCAAGGAGATGAGGGCCGATGAGGCTCATCGTTGTCGACGACGACCGCCTAGTGGTCGATTCGCTCAAGATTATCCTGGGCGCCCAGCCGCAGATCGAAGTGGTGGGCACCGGAGCCGACGGCAACGACGCGGTGGCGCTCTACGCCGAGCACGCGCCCGATATCGCGCTGCTCGACATTCAGATGCCGGGGCGCGACGGCCTTTCGGCGGCGCGCGAAATCCTTGAGCACGACCCCGCGGCACGCGTGGTGTTTCTGACGACATTCTCGGATGACGAGTACATTGTGTCGGCGCTCAAGCTGGGCGCCCGCGGTTACCTGATCAAGACCGATGTCGCCGCCATTCCGCCAGCGTTGGCGCAGGTCATGGATGGTAAACGCGTGCTCGAGGGCAAGGCGATCGAAGATGTCGATTTTGATGGGGCGAACGCTGAGGCCGGTGCGACTCGCCGGCCCGCGGCCTTTGCCGGTCTGACCGACCGCGAGTTCGAAGTCGCCGAGCTCATCGCCCGCGGCCTCGATAACAAGGAGATTGCCGCCACGGCTTATATGGGAGAAGGCACGGTGCGCAACCACATCAGCTCGATCCTGGCCAAAATGGGCCTGCGCAACCGCACCCAAATCGCCATCGCCTACCTGCGAGGGTAATTACCCAACGGCCGACCGCTCCGGCATAGCAAAATGGCTGCCATCGATTTAATGCCATTTCAAAACTATGCCGGTTTCCGGGGCTGAGTCACGAGTCCCCAACCATGCCGATATTCGTAAAAATAAAACCGCAGGTAGACGAGCCGTCATTTTGCAGAAAACGCGGGCATGGATGGGAGTCCTGAGTTTAACCCCGTAAACCGGCATAGTTTTGTTTGAACGGTCCTGCGCGAACGCACCCACCAGCCGCGTGGGACCAAAATGATCCGTTTTCCTCCGTCCCCAAGGGATCAGCTGGAACCGCTCGCCACGAAACCTGCCCATCTACTACGTTTGACTCGATACCCCCGACCATACCCCTGTTTTCCAGAAAACTGCAGGCGTTCTACCTGCACTGATAATTGTTCTCGGGGGAAGCGGGCACTGCGGGGCGCGGCAA
>UQNC01000075.1 GCA_900542175.1 uncultured Collinsella sp.
CGTTGCCGCGCCCCGCAGTGCCCGCTTCCCCCGAGAACAATTATCAGTGCAGGTAAACGGCTTGCGCATTTTCGGAAAACCGGGGGATGGTCGACCCACACGGTTCAAACGTAGTAGATAGGCCGCTTTCGTGGTCCCGCGCCAAAACAGTCTTTTTTGAGCGAAGTGGCAGGTGGTATCCTTGGTAGCTCTGTGCTGCAAACGCACCTCAAACGCAAGGAGTCCCATGGATCTTATCGCCCAGCTCGCGCGCGAGCTCAACCTTAAGGCCGCCAACGTCGAGGCGGCCGTCAAGCTCATCGACGAGGGAAACACCATTCCCTTTATCTCGCGCTACCGCAAGGAAGCCACGGGCGGCATGGACGACGTCGCCCTGCGCGCACTCGACGAGCGCCTGTCCTACCTGCGCAATCTTGAGCAGCGTAAAGAGGACGTCATCCTGCTCATCGATGCCCAGGGCAAACTCACGCCCGAACTCGAGCAACAGATTCGCGAGGCCACACAGCTCCAGCGTGTCGAGGACCTCTACAAGCCCTACCGCAAAAAGCGCATGACCCGCGCGCAGAAGGCACGCGAGGCCGGCCTGGAGCCGCTCGCCAACATGATCATCATGCAGGCCTCGGCCAAGGGCAGCGCACTCGACGTCGCCGCGGCATACGTCAACGAGGAGGCCGGCTTCGACACGCCCGAAAAGGCGCTCGCCGGCGCGGCGGACATCGTGGCCGAGACGGTGGCCGAGGACCCTGAGAACGTCGCCGACCTGCGCGCCTTTACGCAAAACACCGCCGACATCGTCGTCGAGGCCACCGACCCCGCCGAGAAGACCCCCTACGAGCCGTACTACAGCTATGATGAGCCGCTGCGTCGCATCCCCAACCACCGTGTGCTGGCTATCGACCGCGGTGAGCGTGAGGGCAAGCTCCGCGTGCGCGTGAACGTCGACGGCGCTGCCGCTACGGCACGCCTCGGCAGCCGCTGGCCCCGTCGCCAGGGCGTGTTTGCTCCCGTCTTTAATGCCGCCATCGCTGACGGTTACAAGCGCCTCATGGCCCCCTCGCTGGAGCGCGAGGCCCGCGCCAAACTCACCGTTCGCGCCCAGACCGAGGCCATCAACGTCTTTGCCAAGAATCTCGAAGGCCTGCTCTCGGCACGCCCCGTACGCGGCGCCCGCGTGCTCGCGCTCGACCCGGGCTACCGCACCGGCTGCAAGGTCGCCGTCATGGACGAGACCGGCAAGCTGCTCGACCACGGCGTGGTCTACCCCACCAAGCCGCGCCACGACGTCGCCGGCACCAAGCGCGAGCTCGCCCGCCTCGTCAAGAAGGACAGCGTCAACACCATCGTCATCGGCAACGGCACCGCCAGCCGCGAGACCGAGGAAGTCGTCTCGGAGTTCATTACCGAGCAGGCACCCAGCCTTCGCTACACCATCGTCAACGAGGCCGGCGCGTCGGTGTACTCCGCCTCCGAGCTCGCCAGCCAGGAATATCCCGACCTGGACGTCACCGTACGTGGCGCCATGAGCCTGGGCCGCCGTCTGCAAGACCCGCTGGCAGAGCTCGTCAAGATTCCGCCCCAGTCCATCGGCGTTGGCCAGTACCAGCACGACCTTGACCAGGCCGAGCTTTCGCGCACCCTGGGCCACGTGGTGGAAGACGTCGTCAACCGTGTGGGCGTCGACGTCAACACCGCGAGCGCAAGCCTGCTGGGCTACGTGTCGGGCATTACGCCGAGCGTAGCCAAAAACATCGTGGCCTACCGCGAGGAAAACGGCGCCTTTACCGATCGCCGCCAGCTCAAGAAGGTCCCCAAGCTGGGACCCAAGGCGTACCTCAACGCCGCAGGTTTCCTGCGCATCAGCGGCGGCAAGAACCCGCTCGACGCGACAAGCGTCCACCCCGAAAGCTACGAGGTGGCCACGGCCGTCCTGGAGCGCGCCGGCGTTGCGGCAAGCGAGCTCAGCCGCGGCGGCGTGCCCGATATCGAGCGTCGCCTGGGCAGCATCTCGGCGCTGGCAAGCGACCTGGACTGCGGCACCCTAACGCTCATCGACATCGTCAACGAGCTCAAGAAGCCCGGCCGCGACCCGCGCGACGACGCGCCCGAGGTGGTCTTTAGCCGCTCGGCGCTTTCCATCGACGATCTGGAGCCCGGCATGGAACTCAAGGGCACGGTGCGCAACGTTGTGGATTTTGGCGCGTTCGTCGACGTGGGCGTGCACCAGGACGGCCTCGTACACATCTCCAAGCTCGCCAACCGCTTCGTCAAGCACCCGAGCGACGTGGTGCGCGTCGGTGACACGGTCAAGGTGTGGGTCGAAAAGGTCGATCGCAACCGCAAGAAAATCTCCCTCACCATGGTGCAGGGGAAGTAAACCGCCAAAGCAAGGGTCCCCCCTCTCGCGACGTGCAAAATCGCGAGTATTCTGCAAATTCCACCGTTCCGGATGCCCCTCAGAGACGAAAAAGCAAGAAACAGCCCCCGTTTTAGCGTCATCAGAGCCAAAACGGGGGCTGTTCCATGCTTCACCCAGCTGGTAAAAGCCTTTACCTTGCTGAATACTCTCAATTTTGCACGGCGCAGGCGGGGGTACCTTTGTCCACGGCAGGACATGGAAGCCTATCACCAACCTACCGGCAAGTTCGTGTCGGCAGCCCCGGCCTTTCCTTTGCCTAGCGCGACCCTCGCGAAGCGCGTGAGCGATAGGGAAAGGAAAGGCCGGGGCGAACAACCCGCGATGTAGTCAGCGTTCGCGTTACGGCAGGATATGGAAACCGAGCGAGGCGATATCCTTGGCAAAACCGCGCACGGTATCGAGCGAGACCTCGTACGGGTCACGGCCGATGTTCTTACGCTTGGCCAGGATGCTGTTGGGCACCGTGATGATCTGGCAACCGCATCCTTCCGCCTGGTAAATATTGATAAGCTCACGCGTGGACGCCCACAGGACCTCGCAGTTGGGCTTGGCGGCGGCCTTCTTCACCGACTCCGTCATAAGCGGAATGGGATCGACGCCGGTGTCAGCGATACGGCCGGCAAAGAGCGAGATGATGGACGGCGTCTCGGCATCAACGGCCTCGACCATCTCGTCGACCTGCGTAGGCGTAAAGATGGTGGTGACGTTGACCTTGATGCCATCGGCCGAAAGCTTGCGCACCAGCTCGGCGGTGGACTCGCCCTTGGTAGTCACGCACGGAATCTTGACGTAGACGTTCTCGGCCCAGGTAGCGATCTCGCGGGCCTCGACCTCCATGGTCTCGACGTCGTCGGCAAAGACCTCAAACGAGACGGACACATCGGTGATGTGGGCCAGGACCTCCTTGGCAAACGCGCGGTAATCCGTCACGCCGCCCTTCTTCATAAGGGACGGGTTGGTCGTGAAACCCTGAACGTTGCCGTTCTCGTACATGTCGAGCATGCCCTCGAGGTTTGCACCGTCAGCGAACACCTTGATTGCCATCTGCCTGATTCCTTTCGCTTGCACACGGCCGGTAAACTGCTAAACACTTTACCTACGTTTATCAAGGCGTGAACTGCGGTTTTTTATCTTCTCGGCGAACGGTATAAACACCTCAGTATTTGGATTGATAAATCGATTGAGCATGCAAAAGCAAAGAGTCGCAGTTTGAGCAAACGTCAGAAGGCGAGATTCATTAGATGAGGCCAAAATGGCGCATCGCTGTGACGGTGCCATCGTGTGCGACATCGTCGGTCACATAGTCGGCGACTGCCTTGACCTCGGGCATGGCGTTGCCCATGGCTACAGCCGTCTCGACGGCGGCGAGCATACCCAGATCGTTGCCGGAATCGCCAAAGCCAAAGGTGCGCGCGTTGCCGGTGCGACCCAGGTATTCCAGCGCTCGCGCCACGCCCACGCCCTTGTCGATGCCCTTGGGGCTCAGCTCGCGATTCTGACCACCGGTGTTGCACAGCTCAAACTCGCGCTCGATAAAGCCGTCATCGTTGGCTACGCGAGCCAGGTCGTACGCGTTAATGCACACCTTGCCTACGCGCAAGCGGCCATCGACGCGCATCTGATCAACGCCATGCACCACGCCGGCGCCTAGCAGAAATGACTGTTCGACACCAACTGGCTCAAGTGAATAGGTGGCACCATTCGTCTCGAACAACGCCTCGCCGCCCGCCACAGTAATGCGACGCGCGAGCTCCTCAACAATGTCCTCGTCAATGCAGTCCTCGTGTGCCACGCGGCCCTCGACCTCGAGCGTGGCCCCCGCCATGGCAACGATACCCGCCGGGTTCAGCGCACGCAGGCCATCGGCAACCAGCCACAAAGGACGGCCCGTGCAGATAAATGCCTGGTGGCCCGCATTACGCAGGCGACCAAATGCATCGACAACGGCCTTCGACGGATGGATTGCATTGAAGTCCTTATCGGTCATATCGTCGTGATCGAACGACGTCAGCGTGCCGTCCACGTCAAAAAAGAGCACAGCGGGTTCAGGACACGCATCAATCATATGGGTTCCTTTCGAGGATAAGGGCAAACGAAGCATCCATCATATAATGGAGCGACGCAACCAGAGAGGTCACCCATGGAATTTTACGCAAGCTGCCCCGAGGGCTTTGAGTCCGCACTCGCCGATGAGCTTAAACGCCTCGGGCTTTCGCATGTCCGCCGCCTGAAGGGCCGCGCTACGTTTGAGGGCGAGCTCGAAGAAGGCTATCGCGCCTGTCTGTGGTCGCGCCTGGCCAGCCGCGTGTTCGTGGTACTCGGGCGCTTTGAGGCGCAGGATGCCGATGAACTGTACGATAGCGTTTACGACATCGCCTGGGAGAGCATCGTCCGCCCCGGCGCCACCATCGCCATTACCGCCCGCGGCGTGACCGAGCAGCTGCGCAACACGCGCTTCTCGGCCCTGCGTGCCAAAGACGCGCTGTGCGACCGCCTGGCCGAGACCACGGGACGTCGCGCCGATGTCGATGCCGCCGACCCCGATGTTCACCTACTGCTTTCACTGCGCCAGCGCCGCGCGAGCATAAGCCTAGACCTTTCGGGCGACCCGCTGTTCAAGCGCCTGCCGCCCGCCGCGACCCGCGCCGGCGAGGGCACACACGTGCTGCGCCCCGACTACGCCGCCCTGGTGCTGGCGCAGGTCGGCTGGACTGCACTGTGCGAGCGCGAGCTGACGGCCGACGATTACGAGAACGAAGCCCT
>UQNC01000076.1 GCA_900542175.1 uncultured Collinsella sp.
GCGGGCGTGGCGGAATTGGCAGACGCGTACGGTTCAGGTCCGTATGGGGGCAACCCCATGAAGGTTCAAGTCCTTTCGCCCGCACCATTGATTGAAAGAGCTCCCAGCAATGGGGGCTTTTTTGTTATGGGCCCACCGCGGGGACTTGAACTTGTGAAGGAGCGAGCGTCAAGAAAACGCGGAGCGTTTTTAGCGAGCTGGCGAGTCCGCCGGCAGGCGGGCGAAGCCGGTGCGGATCCGCGAAGCGGATACGCGGACGTCCTTTCGCCCGCACCATTGATTGAAAGAGCTCCCAGCAATGGGAGCTTTTTGTTATGCACGATCTCCTTGGACGGGTATCCTAATGGCAACGTGTGCCTATCAGAGGAGAGACCATGCTGTTTTCCGGTATCATCGCCGCCCTTACCAGCCTTTTGATTCCCATCATCATCCTGTTGCTGCTGCTCCCCAACGCCTGCTACGTCGTTGAGCAGCAGCACGCTGTGATCATCGAGCGCTTGGGTAAGTTCAATCGTATCGTCAACGCGGGCTTCCACGTGAAGGTGCCCGTGATCGACCGCAAGGCCGCCACGGTGAGCCTGCGCACCATGAAAAACGGTTTTGGCATCGACGTTAAGACTCAGGACAACGTGACCATCGGCCTTGAGGTCTCCGCTCAGTACCACGTGAGCTATGACATGGGCGCCGGCCCGGCAGATTCGGGCATCTACAAGAGCTACTACATGCTGCAGGAGCCCGTCGACCAGATGCGCGACTTCATCACCGACGCCCTGCGCTCCTCCATCCCCGTCTACACACTCGATGAGGTCTTTGCCAAGAAGGATGACATCGCCAAGGATGTCAACGCTACCGTTTCCGAGCAGATGGCCGCCTACGGCTTCACCCTCGTGTCGACGCTCATCACCAAAATCGCACTGCCGACCGAGGTTGAGAACTCCATGAACGACATCAACGCTGCCCAGCGCAAGCGCGCTGCCGCGCAGGAGCTCGCCGAGGCCGACCGCATCAAGCGCGTCACCGAGGCGACCGCCGAGGCCGAGGCTATGGAAAAGGCGGGCGAGGGCATCGCCAACCAGCGCAAGGCCATCGCGCTGGGTATCAAAGATTCGCTCGAGATCATCCAGGAGACGGGTGTCGGCAATGACGAGGCCAACCAACTGTTCATGTTTACGCAGTGGTCCGAGATGATGACGGAGTTCGCTCGCACGGGTAAAACCTCGACGGTCGTGCTGCCGAGCGACTTTTCGCAGTCGGCCTCGATGTTCGAGCAGATGCTGGCCGCCGGCAAAGTTCAAAACGATTCGAAGGGGTAGACGCGCGTGAAATACACCGTCGTTTGCGTCGGTAAGCTCAAGGAGCGCTTTTGGAAGGACGCGTGCGCTGAGTACACCAAGCGCCTAGGTGCCTATGCCAAGGTGGATATCCGCGAGGTGGCCGATATCGACCCGGCTAAGGCGGGCGGCGTGGATGCCGCGCGCGACAAGGAGGGGGCGGCGATTCTTGCCGCCTTGCCATCTCGAGCGCATGTGATCCTGCTGGCTATCGAGGGCAAGGAGCGCTCGAGCGAGGAGTTTTCGGCGAGGCTCGACGATCTTATGCTGCGAGGCAGCAGCGACATTGCCTTTGTAATCGGCGGTTCGGACGGCGTGAGCGATGACGTGCGCGCACGAGCCGACGAGATGCTCAGCTTTGGACGCATTACCTTGCCGCATAACCTGGCGCGTGTGGTGCTGCTGGAGCAGATTTACCGTGCCTGCAAGATCAGTCGTGGCGAGCCGTATCACAAATAGGTCGGCAATACGAAACAATGGCGTGGGACAATACCTTTCGTTTTGAGGAATGTGTCTGAAAGGACTATGCGATATGAAGATTGGATTTGTCGGTTTTGGCAATATGGCGAGCGCTATGGCCGATGGCTGGATCGCTGCCGGTGTAGCTGCGAGCGACATGTGCGCCTGCGCGGGTCGCTACGACGCACTGGTTGAGCGCTGCGAGGCGCGCGGCATGGTCGCCTGCCACGATGCCGCCGAGGTTGTCGCCGCATCCGATATCGTGGTCGCTGCGGTCAAACCGTACATGATCGAGAAGGTATTCGCCCCGCTCAAGGATGCTCTTGCCAAAAAGGTCGTTCTGTCGGTTGCCTGGACCTGGGACAGTGCCAAGTGGGAGCAGGTCCTGCCGGGCGTCGCGCATATCTCGACGGTGCCCAACACGCCGGTTTCGGTGGGCGAGGGCGTCATCGCCTGCGAGAAGGCTTCGACGCTTAACGACGAGCAGCGTGCTGTGGTGCTCGACCTGCTCGGTAAGCTTGGCGCTGTCGTCGAGCTCGACACAAGCCTGCTGTTTGTGGGCGGCACGGTGGGTGGTTGCGCTCCGGCGTTTGTCGCCATGGCAATCGAGGCCCTGGGCGATGCGGCGGTCAAGCACGGTATCCCGCGTGCGGATGCTTATCGCATTGTGAGCCAGATGGTGCTGGGTACGGCAAAGCTGCAGCTTGCAACTGGCCAGCATCCTGCGGCGATGAAGGATGCCGTATGCTCGCCCGGTGGTGCCACCATCAAGGGCGTCGTTGCGCTCGAGGACGCCGGCATGCGCAGCGCCCTGGTCAAGGCAATCGACGCAACCCTCCAGTAAAACCGACCAAAAAAGGGACAGGTTTATGTTGGCAGGTTTTTCCTGCGGTTTTGTCCTTTTAGCGAAAAGTGCCCCGCAACTGGCTCAATTCCAGTTGCGGGGCACTTGCGTTTGCCCAGATAAAACCGACCAAAATAAACCTGTCCCTTTTTGGCAGGTTAGTCCCAGAAGCTGTCTTCTTCGTCCTCGGACTTGGGGCCGCGGTCGACATACATCTTATGGGTGCGCTTCTCCATTACAAAGGCAATAATCGCAAACAGCAGGATGCCGCCGGCGAAAAGGATGGCAAAACCGGTGCGGGTGCCAAACAAAAAGGAAAAAACTGCGTCCATTGGGTGCCTTCTTGCGTAGTTGAGTTGGGTCGTAAACGCTCATAAGTATATACTTGCCCATACATGTACAAGGTTGCAACCTAAATGGAATGTATATCGCCGGAGGATCTAATGCTTGATATCAAGTTTGTTCGCGAGAACCCCGATGCCATCGATGTCGCCATGGCTAACCGCCAGACGTCTTGGGATCGCGAGAAGTTCTTTGAGCTCGACGACGAGCGTCGTGCCGTCATCACCGAGGTCGAGGAACTTCAAGCCACGCGCAATGCCGAGTCCAAGAAGATCGGCGCCCTGATGAAGGAGGGCAAGAAGGACGAGGCCGAGGCCGCCAAAGAGGCCGTGCGCGCCGTCAACGAGAAGATTGACGGTCTGGCCGAGCGCCGCACCGCCCTCGAGCAGGAGCAGTACGACTTCATGGCTCACCTGCCCAACATTCCCTGCGAGGCCACGCCGTACGGCAAGGACGAGGACGAGAACATCGAGCGCCGTCGTTGGGGCACCCCGCGCGAGTTCGACTTCGACTTTAAGCCGCACTGGGATCTGGGCACCGACCTCGACATCCTTGACTTCGAGCGCGGCAACAAGCTCTCCGGCAGCCGCTTCACCGTTCTCGGTGGCGCCGGCGCCCGTCTTGAGCGCGCCCTCATCAACTTCTTCCTCGATACGCACACCAGCCGTGGTTTTAAGGAGTGGTGGCCGCCCATCGTCGTCAAGCGTCAGACCATGTTCGGCACGGGCCAGCTGCCCAAGTTCGAGGACGACGCCTATCACGTCTCGGGCGACAACTTCCTGATCCCCACCGCCGAGGTCGTGCTCACCAACCTGCACGCCGGTGAGGTCCTCGACGCCGACACCCTGCCGCGCCGCTACACCGCCTTCACCCCCTGCTTCCGCGAGGAGGCCGGTTCCGCCGGTCGCGATACCCGTGGCATCATCCGTCAGCACGAGTTCGACAAGGTCGAGATGGTCAAGTTCGCTAAGCCGGAGGAGTCCGACGAGGAGCTCGAGAGCATGACCGCCGAGGCCGAGTACCTGCTGCAGCAGCTGGGCCTTCCGTATCGCGTGATTAGCCTGTGCACCGGCGACTTGGGCTTCTCTGCCCGTCAGACCTACGACATCGAGGTCTGGCTGCCGAGCTACAACGCCTACAAGGAGATCAGCTCCTGCTCCAACTGCGGTGACTTCCAGGCTCGCCGCGCCAACATCAAGTATCGCGACCCCGAGAACTTCAAGGGTTCGCGCTATCTGCACACCCTCAACGGTTCCGGCCTGCCGGCTGGCCGTACCATGGCTGCCATTCTGGAGAACTACCAGAACGCCGACGGCACCATCACGATCCCCGAGGTCCTGCGTCCCTACATGGGCGGCCTCGAGAAGATCGAGCCGGTCGCGTAACTTGGCTGCATAGGCGATATGCAAGGGCGCTCCTTCGGGGGCGCCCTATTTCGTGCGCAGGTCCATACCATGCCGTGCGGACAGCTCAATAGAAAACACACGAACAACTGTTCTGTATACAGCAATCTACCTGCTATGCTTTTGCTAAATAAGAGCGAGAGAAAGGGGACGCGATGGAGCTGTTTGATGATCGGGTGGTTTTGTTTGAGAGCGACGAGGGCGGGGAGTACCTGCTTGTGACGTGTGAGCCGTCTGGCATGGGTGGCCTGGTGGTTCGACAGACGAGCGAGGGGCCGTTGACGCAATGGTGCTACGAGGAGTCGCCTCATGTGGTTGAGGCGTTTGTGGCGCACGAGGGGCTTGTGGCCCTAGAGCATTTCTATGGGGTCCAGACATCTAATCAGGTTGCTCGCATGTTGAGCATCTCGTTTGCCGATTATGATTGTGCCCAGCGGGTGAGATCGCTCCTGAGGGAACTTGATGCTAAGTTTGACGTGATCGAAAAGCCAATCGATCGTACGAGGAACGACGGTATATGCGGAGCAGCATGACAAGACTGCGTTCCACAAAAAAGTTTGAAATTGTGCTTGACTCCAATAAGCTAAAGTGGTTTTATATGTCTTGCGCTGCGGCGTTACCTCAGCTGGATAGAGGGTCTGACTACGAATCAGAACGTCATAGG
>UQNC01000077.1 GCA_900542175.1 uncultured Collinsella sp.
GTCGCGGGCCCGGCACCACGCGGTGAAGGCGCCGTACCCGGGCAGCCCCTCCCCGCGGCCCTCGCGCAGGAACGCGTAGACTGCCATCTTGGTCATCCCGGGCAGCTGGGCCTTCGCGCGGATCACCTCCTCGAGCGGGTCGAAGGCGCTGCCCCTCGCGGACCTCCCGTCGGCGGCGGACTCGCCCTCCCGCCAGTACTTGGCGACCGTGTGCCGGTCCATGCCGTGCCTCCTCGCGATCTCGCTGAAGTTCGGCTTCGCGCCGGACCCCCTGTAGACGTTCAGCTCTCCCATTACGTTTCGCTCCATATCCCGCTCCTCCCGGGTCGGATACCCGATCGGAGCATAGTTCCGTTAGCGCAGTTGGTGAAAGTACGTTAGCGGGGTCGGCGAAAGCGCGTTAGCGCATTCGGCGAGATGCGTTTGCGAAAGTGGTCAATTTTAGATTAGCGCTAACACGGCTCGCGCCCCTGCGCGCGCTCGTGCGCAGGATCTTCACCGAGGACGGTGAGGGGGCGCGGGGGTACCGCTTCGTGACGGCGCGCCTGCGCGAGCTCGACGAGCCCGTGCGCGCCTCGGAGAAGGTCGTCCTCCGCATCATGCGCGAGGAGGGCCTGGTCCCCAGGTGGATGAGGAGGAAGAGGAGGCCCTACAGCTCCTATGCGGGCGAGCCGACGCCGGCCCCGCCGAACCTCGTGCGCCGCGACTTCCGCTCGGCCCTGCCGAACTTCCTGTGGCTCACCGACATCACCGAGTTCAGGCTGCCCTCCGGCAGGAAGGTCTACCTGTCGGCCATCAGGGACTGCTTCGACTCCTCGGTCGTGGCGTGGAGGGCCGGCGAGAGACCGGACGCCGCGCTCGCCAACTCGACGCTCGAGGACGCCTGCGCCCGGCTGGCGCCCGGCGAGCGCCCCGTCATCCACTCCGACCGCGGCGGCCACTACCGCTGGCCCGGCTGGATCTCGATCTGCGAGGACAACGACCTCACCAGGAGCATGTCCGCCAAGGGCTGCAGCCCGGACAACGCCGCGATGGAGGGCTTCTTCGGCCTGCTCAAGAGGGAGTTCTGGCACGGCAGGGACTGGTCGGGCTGGGCCCCCGCCCGCTTCATCGAGGAGCTCGGGGCCTGGATCGGCCGCTACAATACGGAGAGGCGCAGTGATACGCTCGGCGGCCGCACGCCGGCCGAGTTCCGCGCCGCGCTGGGAAGGGCCGCGTAGCGGTCCAAGAAATCGTCCGCAGTCCCGGTTTAACGTTTTACCACGGAGTGCCCTTGGACTGCTCCGGCGTTTGCCCAGATAAAACCTGCCAAAATAAACCTGTCCCTTTTTGGTTGGTTTTGGGGTGGGGCTCGCTGCTATCATGGACAACGTTGAATTTCTACGAAGGAGCAGGGCATATGGCGATTCTTTTGGGATGCGATTCCGTCAGCCTAGAGTTTCCCACCAAGCATATTTTCGATAGCGTGACGCTCGGCGTGGGCGAGGGCGACCGCATTGGTATTGTCGGTAAAAACGGCGACGGCAAGTCGACGCTGCTGAGCGTACTCGCCGGCACGTTGGAGCCCGACGACGGCCGCGTGACGCACCGCCGCGGCACGACGATCGGTCTGCTCGGCCAAAAGGACAACCTGGTCGATACCGACACGGTGCATCATGCCGTCGTCGGCGACACGCCCGAGTACGAGTGGGCGTCGAGCCCCCGCACGCGCCAGATCCTCGCCGGCCTCATCAGCGATGTGCCCTGGGAGGGCACGGTAGGCGAGCTTTCGGGCGGTCAGCGCCGCCGCGTGGACCTCGCGCGCTTGCTGATCGGCGACTACGACGTGCTCATGCTCGACGAGCCCACCAACCACCTGGACATGCGCACCATCAACTGGCTCGCGCGCCACTTAAAGGCCCGCTGGCAGCTCGGTCAGGGCGCCATGCTCGTGGTCACGCACGACCGCTGGTTCTTGGACGAGGTCTGTACCAGCATGTGGGAGGTCCACGACGGCCAGGTCGATCCCTTCGAGGGCGGCTACTCGGCCTACATCCTGCAGCGCGTTGAGCGCGACCGCATGGCCGCCGTCACCGAGGAGCGCCGTCGCAACATGGCGCGCAAGGAGCTCGCGTGGCTGAGCCGCGGCGCCCAGGCTCGTTCCACCAAGCCCAAGTTTCGTGTTGATGCCGCTCGCGAGCTTATCGCCGACGTGCCGCCCGTGCGTGACGAGCTGGAGCTCAAGCGCCTGGCCGTGAGCCGCCTGGGCAAGCAGGTTATCGATGTGGTCGACGTGGACGCCGGCTATGCGGATGCCGATGGCACGTCCAAACAGGTGCTCACCGATGTGACCTGGCTCATTGGTGCGGGCGACCGCTATGGTCTTTTGGGCGAGAACGGCGCCGGCAAGTCCACGTTGCTCGACGTGATTCAGGGCAAGATCGCGCCCCTGCGCGGTCGCGTGAAAATTGGCCAGACGGTGCGCTTTGGCGTGCTGTCGCAGCAGCTCGAGGAGCTCGAGCCCTACATGGGCGACACGATCCGCGAGGTGCTCAGCCACTATAAGAAGTACTACGTCATCGACGGCAAGGAGACTTCGCCCGAGAAGCTCTGCGAGCGTCTGGGCTTTACGACGCAGCAGCTCTGGAGTCGCATCGGCGATCTTTCGGGCGGCCAGCGCCGTCGCCTGTCGCTGCTGCTGACGATCCTGGACGAGCCCAACGTGCTCATCCTGGACGAGCCCGGTAACGACCTGGATACCGACATGCTGGCGATTGTCGAGGACCTGCTCGACGGCTGGCCCGGCACGCTGATCCTGGTGACGCACGACCGCTTCTTGATGGAGCGCGTGACCGACCAGCAGTGGGCGCTGCTCGACGGTCACCTGACGCATATGCCCGGCGGCGTCGACCAGTACCTGCGCCTGTGCAACGCCACCGCCGAGGGCGAGCCCGTGGGTGCGCCGAGCGCCAAGACCGGCACGTTTGACACCGGTGCCGCGGCGGCTGCGGCCGAAAAGCCTAAGTCGAGTGGCCAGCCCAATGGCCTTTCCAACGCCGAGCGCCAGAAGCTCCGCCGCGAGGTGAGCTCGCTCGAGCGCAAGATGGAGACGCAGCGCGCTCGCGTGGAGGAGGCCGAGGCCGCGATGGCCCAGGTTGACCCCACCAACTACACGGCGCTGGGCGAGCAGCAGGCAAAGATTGACGAGGCTCACGCCGCCATGGACGAGCTGGAGATGGCGTGGCTCGAGGCGAGCGAGAAGCTCGAGGGCGAGGAGTAGGCAAGGATGATCAAGGCCGCATTTTTCGATATCGACGGCACGTTGCTGAGCTTTAAGACCCATCGGATTCCGGCGTCGGCGCAGCAGGTGCTCGACAGCTTTCGCGAACAGGGGATTGCGTGCGTGATCGCCACGGGCCGCCCGACCTACCAGATGCCGGATTGGCTGTTCGACTTGGGATGGGATGCGTACATTACGCTTTCGGGTCAGCACTGTTTTGACGCTGGCGGCGTTTACCGCAGCTGCCCGATCGATCCGGATGACGTTGCGGTGATTGTGGACCAGGTGGCGCAGGGTCGCTACGACTCGCTGTGCATGCAGGGCGAGAACTCGTTTGTGAACCGTCTGTCCAAGCGCGTGGTGGCGGCTGCCGACAATGCCGGAATCTCGTATCACGAGGAGCCTTTTGAGCATGCTTTCGATGCACCGGTTTACCAGTTCTGCGCCTTTGTGGACCCGGCCGACCAGGGCATAGTTACCGATGTCCTGTCGCATTCTACAACCACGCGCTGGTGCGACCTGTTCTGCGACATTATTCCGGCCAACGGCGGCAAGGACCTGGGCGTGGCGGCGACGCTGGAGCGCCTGGGTGTCGACGCGAGCGAAGCGATTGCCTTTGGCGATGGCGAGAACGACCTGTCGATGTTTGCCGCCGTGGGCACGAGCGTGGCCATGGGCAACGCGCAGGACACGGTGAAAGCTGCAGCGACCTATGTGACGAGCGCCGTGGACGACGACGGAATCTACAACGCCGCGAAGCACTTTGGGCTGCTATAGCTGCGGCTCGGCACTTGGGGACGTTCCTTTTCTGTCGGCAGCTGGGGACACTCCTTGCGCGTTGCGTGTCGTGTCGCCCTGCTTGCTCCGCGCATTTTGTGAAACACGGTTAACTTTTTAAACAACGTAGTAAGACATGGGCAACTTTTGCGGTAAAGTAAATCAAGCAAAAGTATCCAAAGGCTAACTAGAAGCCATCGCGAAAGGCGGTCCATGGCCCTGCGTGAATCTGGAGAAGACTATCTCGAATCTATTTATGTGCTGTCACAGCGCTTGGGCACAGTGCGCTCGATTGACGTTGCGGAGTATCTTGGCGTGACTAAGGCGAGTGTTTCCAAGGCTATGGCTTCACTGGAGAGCAATGGTTACGTGGAGACGGGCAAGCGCGACGTCCACCTGACAGAACGTGGACTTGAGGTTGCCAGCCAAATGTGGGAGCGTCACTGCTTTTTCGTGGGGCTGCTAGAGGACGCAGGCGTATCGCCCGAGGTCGCCTCGCAAGAGGGGTGTCACATGGAGCACTGTCTGAGCGAGGAGAGCTTTGAGAAGTTAAGGTCGATGCTGAGGCGGGATGGTGTTTCGGCGCCAACAATGACCGACTAGCACTCCCGCAGCGGCGCGCCTCCCGCGCCGGGACGGCGCGGGACAGCGACCGGGACGAGTTGCCCTACCAACTAAGTCCAACTCAGACAAGGAACTCCGCCAGCAAGCGATGTCCAAGAACCACCAGCGACGTCGCCGCAGGCCGGGACCGGGCTTGGTTTTGAAAACATTCCGCACTGATATTGTCTGTATTGAAGACGTCGATGATGCGCCCGTATA
>UQNC01000078.1 GCA_900542175.1 uncultured Collinsella sp.
CTTGCCGCGGAGTTGTTCTGGCCCAGGCCGTTTTGATAGGCGCGCTCTTCCTCGTACAGGCGACCGAGCGTGGGGGCATCGACGTTCTCGGCAAAGACCGAGAACTTGCCGGCGCGCAGCTGCGGATCGATCATAAAGCGCACGAGGGGCTCGCCGACAAAGACATAGCGGCGCTTTTCGGCCTGCGCCTTCACAAACTCGCGGACCTCGCGCGAAAGCTCGGGGTAGAACGGGGCGAGCATGGGATCGTCGTCGGCGGCGATAAGGATGGTATAGAGTGCCGGCGCCGTGTTGACGCCATTAATCACCAGAGTCTGATCCTCCATGTCGCGAGCGGCCTGCTTGGCAAGCTTCTTAAAGGAGAACGGGGCACGGGTGGCACCGAAGATGCCGGCCACGTGGTCCTCGAAGATGTTCAGGAAGTTCACGAAAGATCACTCTCCGTATAGGTTCTTTGGTATCCGAGCAAATATAGGCATATCCCAACGATTATAGAGGATAGGGTTCCCGCAACCGCCGCCTTGGCGACGACCGCGGCTGCAAGGCCGGCAATTTCCATATGGTGTGCAAGACAGGACGCCGCTGCGCAGCCGATGCCGGTGACAGCGATGGCAGCGATTGCGGCAAGGTTTGAGCCCTGATCGGCACGCTTGGCATGGGCATTGAGCAGCGCGGATGACGCTGCGGCAGTTGCCGCGACCAGCACAAAGGCAGCCCAAAGGAGCGGGTCTCCCAGCGCTGCGGCAACGTTACCGAGCCCCAGCACGCCTCCGGCTGAAAGCGCGACCGTGGCCAGACGGGCAAAAAGCGCGCCCATGCCCGTTGCCGCGGCGGCGCTTGCCGGGCCGAGCCAAAATGACGCGACGCCGGCGGCGACCCCAGCTGCCAGGAAGGTATTGCCGGTCAGACAGCCAAGCGCGAGTGCACAGGTGAGCGTGGCGCTCGCGGCAGCCTCGGTGCGACCCCAGGCGATCCACCAACCGGACATGGCGGCGGCAAAGATCACCGCGACGGGCAGCATCGACAGGATGCCCTGTGCCTGCATGGTGGCGTTGGCCATGAGCACCAAAAAGCCCACAGCCGAGATGGCCGAGCCAATCTGGGGGGCCAGGCCAGCCGCCGCTCCGATCGCGATGGCCGCAATGACCAGGCCGGGAAGCGCCGCGACCCCGGCCGCTTGCATCAGCAAAAAGCTAAAGGTTCCGCACGCTAGCGCCGAGATAGCGCGCATGGTGTAGTCGCGCGCATGGCTCCAGCGCGTGCCCGCCCAGCCGAGTGCGGGGTCGACCTCTATGGCGTCGTCCTCATAGTGCGACGGCTCGATATCGTCGGGCTCCTGCTCGTCATCCGAAAGCTCGCCCACCATCTGCTCCAGGCTGCGACGGCCCTCGCGCACGCTGCCCAAGCCGGCGAGCAGCTGGTCGCAAAATGCCTCGATGCTGTTGGGGCGGTCTTGCGGCATGGGGGAGAGGGCGCTCATGAGCGTAGCCTCGGCTCCCGGGGGAAAATGCGGGATGAGCTCGCTGGGGTAGGTGGCGCCGCCGATGATGCGGCCGAGCGAGTCGCCGGGCGTGGCGGCCATAAAGGGAGCGCTGCCGCACAGGCCCTCGTAGATCACACAGGCAAGGGCAAAGACATCGGCGCGCTCGTCAACCGTGCCGGTCTCGATGTCGAGCTGCTCGGGTGGCATGTAGCCGATGGTGCCGCCGCGCGAGCCGCCAAAGCCGCCAGCAGACGACAGCCGCGCCATGCCAAAGTCGGTGAGCTTTACATTGCCCGAGTGGTCGATGAGCACGTTGGCGGGCTTGATGTCCAGGTGGAGCACGCCATTACTATGGGCAAAGGTGAGCGCCTGGCCCAGGGCATCGGCAATGGCCGCGGCCTCGTCAAAGGTGAGCGAATGGCCGTCCACGCGATGCAAAAACTCGGCCAGCGACATGCCGTCGACATATTCCATAACCAGGTAGGCATAGGCGGTATCGTGCGTAAAGTCGATGACCTGCACGATATTGGGATGTTGAAGCATGGCGGCAGTGTGCGCCTCGCGCAGGACATCCATGATGTCGCTGGCGGGCATGCCGGCGCCGTTGATAAGGGGGATGCGCTTAATGGCGACGCGGCGGCGCAGGTGCGTGTCGCGGCAAATCTCGATGGAGCCAAAACCGCCGGTCGCAAGTGTCTCGAGCGGCTGGTACCGCTTGAGCAGCTCGCGAGAGCTGGTGCCCTCCAAAGGAACGTCCGGCGAGAACCGGGCGGTATGTTGCGAGAAAAGCGGCATGGCCAACCCTCGTGCGTTTAAAGTTCGTTTGCGAGTGGCGGGCGCGGAGCCGAGCCGTTCGCGGTGGCATAGATGCTGCTAGTGTAGCACGCTCGGGCGGATGGCGAGGATAACGGGATGTGAGGCTGCCTGTCTGGCTTGGCCTTAGTGCTTCTTCTTGTTCTTCTTCTGCTTGCGCTGCTTGCCCTTGGTCTCCTGGGGCTTGTCGCCCTGCTTGGCCTCGGCGGCGGCCTTCTCGGCCTTCATTTTCTTCTTCTTGGTCTCGATGCGGAGCTTTTTGTTGATGCGGGCCTTGAGGAAGGGACCGAACTGCTCGGCATCGCCACGGACGAAGGTGTCCTTGGGGATCGTCACGCCCTGGTCGGCGAACATGGCCACAAAGATGCGCTCGCCGTCGAGTACGTGGTCGAGCTTGTCAAACGGGAAGAACTGCGACTTGCCGCTCTTGCCCCAAACCATCAGGCCGTCCTCGTTGGCGGCGACGCGGCGATAGCGGCCACCCATGGACTCGTCGGCCTCGACGGCGTCGATAAAGTCGCGGGCGAGCGTGTGGTGCAGGTTCTTGCTCCACCAGGCCAAAAAGGCGCCGAACACGATCAGCACGACGCCGAACTTGATCCAGCTGCCGCCGGCCACCAGCATGCCGATGCCGATGAGCGCGGCAATCGCGGCGGCGACGTACAGGGAGCCACGGCGCCTGGGCGAGGCGACCAGGCGCGCAAAGTCGGTGACGAGGTCGTTTTCGTACTGATACTCGTTGAGGTACAGGATGCCGTCGTCGGCTGCTGCCTGCGCCTCGAGCGCGACCTCGACCTGGTCGGCTGCTTCGGAGGGAACGAGGTTGCTCTCTGCGTCTGCCATGCTCTTTGGACTCCTATCGCGGCGGGCTCGCCGTACGGGTTATTATGAATGCAGTATGCCGTGCGACCGCATGGCCGTCGCGGCAACAAGTCTCAGTATACCCGGGGGAGCACCCATGGAATCGTTGTACCGAAAGTATCGCCCGCTCACCTTCGACTCCGTGGTGGGCCAGCAGCATATCGTCTCGACGCTCGAGCACGCTATCACCGAGGGACGCCTGTCCCACGCCTACCTGTTCTGCGGACCGCGCGGCACGGGCAAGACCACCATGGCGCGCATCCTTGCCAAGGCGCTGCTGTGCCGCAATGCCGAGGCGGCGCGCGCCGAGGGTGCAAGCGGCTGCATGCCCGACGGTACTTGCGAGGAGTGCGAGCTCATTGCCGAGGGCAACCACCCCGATGTCTACGAGCTCGATGCCGCAAGCCGTACCGGCGTGGACAACGTGCGCGAGGAGATCATCAACTCCGTCAACTTTGCCCCGGTGCGCGGCAAGTACAAGATCTATATCATCGACGAGGTCCACATGCTCACGACGGCGGCGTTCAACGCGCTGCTCAAGACGCTCGAGGAGCCGCCGGCACACGTGATCTTTGTGCTGTGCACCACCGACCCGCAAAAGATTCTGGAGACCATCCTCTCGCGCTGCCAGCGTTTCGATTTCCATCGCATCGGCAACGAGGATATTGAGCATCGCTTGGCATACGTATGCGAGCAGGAGGGCTTCGATTACGACGACGAGGCGCTCGCCATCGTGGCGCGCCATGCCAAGGGCGGCATGCGCGACGCGCTCTCCACGCTGGAGCAGCTGAGCGTTTTTGGCAACGGTTCTGTGCATGCGGACGATGCCCGCTCGCTTTTAGGCGAGGTTTCGGACCAGATTCTGGGCGAGTTTTCCCGCGCCATTGCCGATCGCGATGTTGCCGAGCTCTATGGACTGATCCGTGCGCAGGTCGAGGAAGGAAACGACCTGCTGGAGCTGACGCGCGACCTGGTAGCGCATGTGCGTGACGTGTACGTTGCCTGCGTTGCCGGTGCCCGTGCCGAGCTGTTTGAGGGCGGCTCCGAGCAGGCCGAGGCGCTTGCTGCCGAGGCCGCTGCCTTTGGCGAGCATCCTGCCGACCGCCTGGCCCGCGTGCTGACGGTGCTCGACGATGCCGCACTGGAGATGAGGGGCGCGAGCGACGTGCGCCTGGTGCTCGAGATTGCCTGTACGCGTCTGGCACGTCCCGAGGCTGATTTAACGATTGAGGCATTGGCCGAGCGCGTGGCGCGTCTGGAGGCCATGGTTGCCAACGGCGCCGTGCCGGCGAGCGTGGCGAGAACAAGTGGGAGCGCATCAGCTGGGATGAGGCGTACGACGAGATCGAGACCAAGGTCAAGAGCATCTGGGAGACCGACGGCGGCAACGCGATCATCTGTGTGCACGGCACAGGCCGCAACATCAACTGGCA
>UQNC01000079.1 GCA_900542175.1 uncultured Collinsella sp.
GCGGGCCGTGTTCCGCTATGCGGTTGTCAATTTGCGAAAGAAATTATGCGTCACCACCCCTTGCACCAAAAATCGCCCCGTTCTCGGTTGAGGACGGGGCGATTCGTCTTTTGGGGTTGTGCAGCCAGGCTTATGCGAAGCGAGCGACGAGTTCCTGGAGGACGTCGGTCATCTTGACGAGCGAGCTGACCGGGACAAATTCGTTGACGCCGTGGTAGCAGTAGCCGCCCGTGGAAAGGTTGGGGCAGGGCAGGCCGCGGAACGACAGCTGCGCACCGTCGGTACCACCGCGAATCGGCAGCACCTGGGGCTCAATGCCGCAGGCAAGGTAGGCTTCCTTGGCGACATCGATAAGCTCGGGGTAGTCACGCACGATCTCGGCCATGTTGCGGTACTGCTGCTTGATCTCGACCGTCACGCGCTCTTCGCCCAGGCGCTGGTTGAGCAGTGCTGCGGCGGCATCCATCAGCTCGAGCTTCTGCTGGAACTTGGCGGCATCGTGATCACGGACGATATAGCGCGCCGTGGCATGGTCGACCGTTGCCGAGACGCCCTCAAGGTGATAGAAGCCCTCGTAGCCCTCGGTGTATTCCGGACGCTGCTCGTAGGGGAGCAGGGCATTGAAGTCGCAGAACAGATTGCCCGCGTTGACCATGCGGCCTTTGGCGTCACCGGGATGGATGGATTGGCCCTCAAAGCGAACGGTTGCCTCGGCGGCGTTAAAGCACTCCCATTCCAGCTCGCCAACGGGACCGCCGTCGACCGTGTAGGCGTACTTGCAGCCAAAGGCCTCGATGTCCAACAGCTCGGCGCCGTGACCGATCTCCTCGTCCGGGCAAAAACAAATGCCGAGTGCGGGGTGGGGCAGCGAGGGGTCCTGAGCGATACGCGCGACAAGCGCCATGATCTCGGCGACGCCGGCCTTGTCGTCAGCGCCCAGCAGTGTGGTGCCGTCACTGCAGACCAAGTCCTCACCCACAAGGTCGTTCAGGGCGGGAAGCTTGGCGGTGCTCATGGCCACAGGCTTGCCGTCAACGGTACCGCAGACCAGGTCGCCGCCTTCGTAGTGCACAATGTGCGGCTTCACACCGGCGCCCGGCGCAACCTCGGTGGTGTCGAGGTGTGCTATCAGGCCAAGGGCGGGCTTGTCCTCAGCGCCCGCACTTGCGGGGATATGCGCGCAGACATAGGCATGCTCGGTCACGTGGGCATCTTCCGCACCAAGCTCGCGCAGCTCTTCAGCCAGCACGTTGGCAAGGTCAAACTGAACGACGCTCGAGGGTACCTGGTCGCAGTTTGCATCCTCGGACTGCGTGTTGATCTGGACGTAGCGCAAAAAGCGCTCGAGGACATCGGGGTTCGTGGTGGTGTTTTCCATAAAGACCGCTCCAATCTTGGTCGTCGTGTGCAACAAGAACTCTAGCACGGTATGCCACGGCATACCGCGACGCTTGGATGGGGTAGAATCAGCCATTGAATGCAGAAGGGACGGAAGATCATGGATACGACAAATAGCTCGCGCGAACTACATCTGACGGTGGCGAACGAAGACTACTTGGAGTGCATGGTTCGCATTGAAAGCGAAGAGGGGGAAACCAACGGCGTGCGATCGGTCGACATCGCGCAGCGCCTTGGCGTCTCCAAGGCATCGGTCAATAAAGCGGTTTCGGCGCTCAAGGCATCCGAGCTTGTCGAGCAATCGCACTACGGCAAGGTAGTCCTGACCGATCGCGGCCGCGAGGTTGGCACGGCTATCTGGTACCGTCATCGCCTCGTCCGCACGTTTTTGGTTCAGGAGCTCGGTGTCGAATTTGAGCGAGCCGATTCCGAGGCCTGCATGATGGAGCATGCGCTATCCGAGGACACGATGAACCGCTGGCTCGCCTATCTCGAAAAGCAGGGAATCAGCGTCGAGGAATAGCGGGATATATATGGATACGAGTTATTACAATCGCTTTGGTGCCGAGGAACTTACGCGCCGCTTGTCGAGCGAGACCTTGTTGGCGCAGGGCCCCATGGGCAGTGTTCTGTTGAGTGAGTACGACGCCGCCGATATTCCACCGGCGTTTTGGAATCTGGCAGAGCCGCAGACCGTTTCTCGTATCCATCGCTTGTATGTCGCCGCCGGCGCGCAGGTACTCATTACCAATACCTTTCAGGCATCAAGCTATGCCCTCAAGCACGACCAGATTGCGCCGTCCGTGGCGGAGGTCAATCGCGGGGCCGTCGACGATGCCCGCCAGGCGCACCCTCAGCTGCTGCTGGGCTCGATGGGTCCGATCGGTATTGAGTGGTTTGCCGAGGACTCGGCCGAGTTTCGTGAGATCCGAGGCATTGCGCGCGAACAGGCGCACGCCTTGCTCAATGCTGGTGTTGACGGTCTGCTGATCGAGACGGTGACGTCTATCCGTAATTTGCAGCCCATGCTTGCCGGCGCCCGAGATGCCGCCGACGGCATGCCTGTTCTGGTGAGTTTTGTCGTTGACGATAAGGGCGACCTGTTGGGCGATGGCCTCAACATCGAGGCAGCCGTTTTGTACGCCGAAAAACACGGCGCAAACTCGGTTGGTGTTAATTGCTGTTCGCTTGCGGCCGCGAACGCGGCGGTGCCCAGGATGGTTGCATCGGCGACTACTCCCGTCACGGTGCGTCCCAACGTGGGCGATCCGGTCCAGACTCAGGATGGCCCCGTATGGCACGAGAACCCCGAAGCTTTCGCGCGCGCATGCATCGAATGGAGACATGCCGGTGCCGCAATGGTGGGCAGTTGCTGTGGAACCACGGCAATCACTACGGCAGCGATGGCCGAGGCGCTCGATATATAAAGGGCAAAACCGCTCCATACGGGGCGGTTTTTTTATTGCCTGCATGTCCTCGGCAGCATTTGCCCAAATGGTGAATGCTGGTGCCGGCAGGTTGCCGAGCGTGTATCGCGGGTATACCTCATGCGTACCATGATCCAAACACTGTGAGGTGTCTGCGCGTGTGCGCGATAATTCATTTTGGAACTGACGGTTGGCGCGCTCGCGTCGATGAGGACTTCACTGCCGATAACGTTGCCCGTATCGCCGATGCCGTCGGCGAGTTGTGGCAAAAGACCAATCCGGGCAAAACGGTATATATAGGGTTCGACACTCGGCCCCTGGCGCGCGAGTTCGCTGAGCTTGCGGCGGGTGTGCTAGCAGCGCACGGGCTAGACGCCGTGCTCGCTTCGCGACCTGTTCCGACCCCTGCCCTTACGTGGGCGGCGGCTTATGACGGTGAGGCGTGCGGCGCGCTCATGGTGACGGGGTCCCATCATCCGCAGGGTTATCTGTGTCTCAAGATTCGCATGGGTGACGGCTCGACCGCCAACCAGGATGTCATCGAAGAGCTCGAAGAGACCATGGCTCCCGAGCCAATGGGGATCGAGGGGCAATATCGCACCGCGGATATCATTCCTGACTATATGCAAGCGGTGGCATCGTTTGTCGATGCCGAAGCCATCCGCGCCGCGCACCTGCGCGTGGTTGTTGACCCCATGGGCGGCGCAGCCCAGGGCTATCTAGCCGACTTGCTGCGCGAGCTTGGCGTTGAGGTGCACGAGATTCACGCCGGGCAGGCGCCTGACCAAGAAGATATCTGCCCCGACCCCGTTGAGCCGTGGGTGGACGCTTGCGAGCATACGGTTATCGAGGACGGAGCTTGCGCTGGCCTGGTGACCGACGGCGACGCCGACCGTATCGGCGCGGTTGACGAGCGCGGCAGATATATACATCCGCATCAGATCATGGCGCTCGTTTTGGGCGACTTGGTTCAATTTCGTAATTTGGAGGGACGCGTCGTCGTCAATCTTTCGTGCTCGACGCTCGTGCGTCGCATTGCCGAGGCGCTTGGCTGCCGCGTGACCGTCAAACCAGTCGGTTTCAAATATATAGCGGCAGAGATGAAGAAGGGTGGCGTCCTCATAGGCGGCGAGGAAGCCGGTGGTATCGGCATCGCCGCGCATATGCCCGAGCGCGATGGAATCCTCGCCTGTCTGATTCTGTGTGAGCTTATGGCAAAGACGGACGCGCCTTTGGGCGTTCTGGTCGACCAACTCGAGGACAGTTTTGGTAAGACGAGTTACGGTCGACGCGATTTGCGCCTTGAGGCCGAAGATGCCGAAACGTTACGAACCCTGCTGCCGGGCGTAAACCCCAAGTCGATTTGTGGCAAGGTGCCGCAAAACGTTAGTCATATGGATGGCTTGCGTTTAGCATTCGAGGATGACACGTGGCTGCTGGTCCGTCCTAGCGGGACCGAACCAGTGGTGCGCGTCTACGCCGAGGGGTTCTCGGTGGAAGAACGTGATGAGTTGCTCGATGCTGGCTGTGCTTTAGCTAGGGGAACGTATCCGCTTTAACCATGAGACTGCCTTATATAAAGAGATGCTCGGTGAGCGGTAGTTAACGGCTGGCAAACGTTAGTCGGATCCCAAATTGTGTAGGAAATGTGTACGCCCAGATTCCCGCCCCCGGCGCCCCTCCGGTCTGGCAATATATCTCCTTGCCGCGCGGC
>UQNC01000080.1 GCA_900542175.1 uncultured Collinsella sp.
CTATTTATTCAGTCCAAGTTTCGGGGCGCAGTTCACTGTCCCCTTTGTGGTGGTTTTTGTTTTTGAGAGAGGGGCGGGGCGCTGATGGACGTCCATGCGGACGGCGATATTGCCGAGAACTTTTGGTGGCGGCGCACGACGCTGACGCGTCGCAGCCCTCTGTATGACGCCTGCGTATCGGCGGGGCTGCTGGTCGCGGCGACGATTGCGGGCGCGCTGCTCGACCATCCGGGTCTCGCGCCGAGCATCATGATCGTCTATGTGTTCGCCGTGCAGCTGTGCGCGTTCTTTACCTGGAGCCGCCTGTATTGCTTGCTGAGCTCGGCTGCCGCCGTGGCGCTCTACAACTTCTTGTTTGTTGACCCGCGCTACTCGCTGTCGTTTATCGACCGTGTTTATCCCGGCATGTTCTTCATCATGTTTGCGGTCTCGCTTGTGTCGAGTTCGATCGCGTTGGCCCTGCGCCGCGCCTTGGCGCAGGCCGCCGCCAGCGACCGCCGCACGCAGATGGTGCTCGAGACCAACCGCATGCTGCAGCGCTGTGCCGATCAGCAGCAGATTGTGCACGCCATGGCAACGCAGCTGGCGCGTCTTTCGGGCTGCCCGGTCGTGTGGTACAGCGATGATGCCGATGATGATGACCTGCTGCCGCGCGCGACGTATACGGCCGTGGGCGATGCCGTGCCGGTGCACGAGCTGGCGTCGCAAATGCCGCCGCGGCTCTCGGCGTCCGCCTATGTGGGAACACCGCTCGATGCCACCTATGGCGGCTCGGCGTTCTTTGGCATCTACTTGACCGTACGCTCGGGCGACACCATGGTGCGCGCGGGCGACCCCGCCTCGGTTGTGGGCGTGCTGGCTATCGTTGCCGAGTCCGACGTGCTGACGCACGAGGAGCGGACACTTGCCGATGCCATCGTGAGCGAAGGCGAGCTGGCACTCGATCGCGCCCGCGCCATGGAGGCCCGCGAAGAGGCGGCGGTGCTCGCCAAAAACGAGCAGTTGCGCGCCAACCTGCTGCGCTCCATTTCGCACGATCTGCGTACGCCGCTTACCAGCATTTCGGGCAATGCCGACGTACTGCTCGACCAGGGCTCGACCGGCACCGCCGAGCTCGACGACCAGACGCGCCGCGGCATGCTCCTGTCCATTCGCTCGGACGCGCAATGGCTCAACGCCACCGTCGAGAACCTGCTTGCCATCACCAAGCTCGAGGGCGGCGGAATGCATCTGGCGACTACGCTCGAGCTCATGGACGATATCGTCGAGGAGGCGCTGCGCCACGTAAGTCCGGCCGTGCGCGAGCACGACCTTAAGGTGGTGGCGTGCGATGAGCCGGCGCTCGTTAACGTCGACGCGCGTCTGATGGTACAGCTCGTGGTGAATCTGGTGAACAACGCCATCACGTATACGCCCGCGGGTTCGCATATCGTGATTTCGATTGGCGTCGACGATGGGCACGTGACGTGCTCGGTGGCCGATGACGGGCCGGGCATTGCGCCCGAGGACCGCGAGCGAATCTTTGAATCGTTCTACACCGCCAACCACGGTCTTGCCGACAGCCATCGCAGCGTGGGCCTGGGTCTTTCGCTCTGCCGCTCCATTGCGTTGGCGCATGGCGGTAGCATAGAGGTTGCCGCGGCGGACCCGCACGGCTCGGTCTTTACGATTGAGCTTCCCGTCGCCGATGTTTCGTTTGATAAGGAGTAGCGCCGTGCCGAACTCTGCCGTAAAACCGCTCATCTTGGTCGTTGAGGACGATCCTGCCGTTCGCAACCTTATCGTTGCCGCGCTCGAGGCGCACGGCCTGCGTCATATGGCTGTGGAGACCGCCCATGCCGCCATCGCCGCCGCCTCGTCGCAGGCACCGAGCATTGTGCTGCTCGATCTGGGCCTACCCGATATGGATGGCGTCAAGGTGGTGGAGTCGGTGCGCGCATGGTCGGGCATGCCGATCATTGTGGTCTCGGCGCGCAGCGAAGACGCGGACAAGATCCGCGCGCTCGATGCCGGTGCCGACGACTACCTGACCAAGCCGTTTTCGGTCGAAGAGCTGCTCGCGCGCATTCGCACGACGCTCAGGCGCCTTTCGTATGCGCAAGCGGGCGGTGTTGCCTCCGAGGGCTCGTTCGATACCGGCGAGCTGCATATCGACTTTGATGCCGGCATCGCCACGATGGATGGCGAGGAGCTGCACCTGACGCCGATCGAGTACAAGTTGCTCTGCTTGCTGGCACACAACGCCGACAAGGTGCTGACGCACCAGTTTATATTGCACGAGATTTGGGGTACGGCGACCAAGAGCGATCTGGCGAGCCTGCGCGTCTTTATGGGCACGTTGCGTAAGAAGATCGAGTCCGACCCCGCGCATCCGCGCTATATCCAAACGCACGTAGGCATTGGCTACCGCCTAGTCATCCAAGGCTAGATCGCCAACCACCATCCCAATATGAGTTGCGGTGAAATACGGTCTAAATTTGCCTAATTCCAGGCAAAACAGTCCGTATTCCACCGCAACTTTGTTATTTGCCCTTGGGCTTGCTGGCGTAGAACTTCTTCTTTTTGGGCTTGCCGGCGGGGGAGGGCTTGCCGGAAAAGTTGGACTTGCCGTTGCCGGCCTGCGCGTGCGCGGGTACTGCCGCACGGGGCTTGCGGGCCTCGGGGTTGCGCAGCTCCTCGACGCGCTCGGCAATTTCCTCGGCGCTAAAGCCGACTTCGGCCATGGCGTCCTCGATGGGCAGGCGGCGCACGATGTAGCAGTGGTGCACCTTCTGGTTGCGCGCGAAGTCCTCGGGGATGGTCTGCGCCGTAATGTCCTCCAGCACCACGCCCGCGCGGGCGAGCTTGCGCGTTTCGGGGCGGAAGCCGCGCAGGTTGCAGCTAAAGATGGCATGGCCGCCCTGCGCGAGCAGGCGCGATACGCCAGCCAAAAGCTCAACATGGTCGCGCTGGACATCCCAGGTGCGGCGGCCCATCTTGGACGAGTTCGAGAACGTGGGCGGGTCGACAAAGATCAGGTCCCAGCGGTTGCGCGTCTGGCGCTGGTCGCGAATCCAGGCGAGCACGTCGTCGCGCACAAAATGATGCTGAGGCCCCACAAAGCCGTTCTGGCGCATGTTGCGCTCGGCCCAGTCCAGATAGGTATTGGAGAGGTCGACCGTCACGGTCTCCTCGACGCCGCCATCGGCCGCGTAGCAGGTGGCAGTGCCGGTGTAGGCAAACAGATTGAGGAAGCGGCGCGCCTGCTTGGCGTGCTCGCGCACCAGGTTGCGGGTGACGCGGTGGTCCAGGAAGATGCCCACATCCAGGTAGTCGTCAAAGTTGACGGCAAAGGTGAGGCCGCCCTCTTCGATGAGCGGCAGGCGACGACGCGCGATATTGGCGCGCTCACCCGAGCCGCCCTTGCCGGCGCCCTGCTTGCCGTACTGCGAGCCGCCGCGCGAACGCATGCGGGCCTTGGCGTGCACATGCTCGGCGGGAACATCTAGGATGCGCGGCGCGATGGCCAGAATGTCGAGCATACGGGCCTGGGCCAGTGCGGGGTCGATGGTCTTGGGCGCGGCGTATTCGGCGATGACGAGCCAGCGGCCCGGCGTCTGCGGGCAACCCTCGTACAGGTCGATAGCGGCGGAGTAGTCGGGCAGGTCGGCATCGTAGACGCGGTAGCAGCTCACGCCCTCGCGCCTGGCCCACTTGCGGCGCAGACGGGCATTCTTGCGCAGGCGGTTGGCGAACTGCTCGGACTCGGGGATGAGCACGGGCAGCGGCTTGCCGTCGCCCAGGTCGAGCATGGCGGCAGGCTCGGGCATGGCGGAAGCGGTGGCTTCATCGTTGACTTCGTTGGCATCCGCAGCCTCGGCCTCGGCATCCGCACTGGTCGCAGCCTCAAACGCTGCGGCGGCGTGGTCGAGCGAGGGCCAGACTTCGACGGTCGCCTCTTCGTTGTTGGGCATGACGGCGATCGAGCACTCGGGCTCGGTGTGGAGCGCGCGGGCCAGCAATCCGTCGTGGGTGAGCGCGGCGACCGGTGCCGAAGCGAGTTCGGGCGCGCGGCGCAGCTCGCCGACCAGCGTCATGGCGTCGTGCATGAGCGAAAGCGGTGTCTCGGTCGTATCCGCGACCACGGCGGCGCCGGCGACAGCGCCCGCGTGGTCCAGTACGGTGGCGGACTTGGCGGCGCAAAAATCGACAAAGCGCTTGTAGCCGGCACA
>UQNC01000081.1 GCA_900542175.1 uncultured Collinsella sp.
GCCGGAGAGCACTTAATGTGCTCTCCGTGCGAGCAGGACTGTCCGAGCAGGCGACTTCGCATGCCGCCGGGCAGCCGGGCCGACACCCCTCAAAGATTTTCAAAAAAGTTGTTGACGCGCGCGTAACGACTCGTCTAATATATCCCTTGCGCGATGGACCTGTAGCTCAGTTGGTTAGAGCGTCCGGCTGATAACCGGGAGGTCACAAGTTCGAATCTTGTCAGGTCCACCACTTTCTTTCGCAATAAACACCCCAGCGAGAGCCGAGTCGCCGCTGGGGTGTTTATTACTGTCTCCGTGGGGGTTTAGCTCAGCTGGGAGAGCGCGGGCTTTGCAAGCCTGAGGTCAGGGGTTCGATCCCCCTAACCTCCACCATGATGGACCTGTAGCTCAGTTGGTTAGAGCGTCCGGCTGATAACCGGGAGGTCACAAGTTCGAATCTTGTCAGGTCCACCATCAAAACCGTGAAGAGCCCTGGGGCGTTGCCTCGGGGCTTTTTTCTTACCTACTGAAAGTAGTCAAAAAAGCCCGTCCCAAATTAACTACTTTGATTTTGTGTGCTGTGCGAAAGTTTGGGTAGTATAGCTATTCAATGCGGCGGGCTGCCGCGTGTTAACCGCTACGTACCGGAGGTGTTCCATGGTTCGTGTCGACATAGAGACCATCGTCATGGCCGCCGGTCCCGTGCCATCGCTTATCGTGCTTCGTGAGCGCAGCAGCAAATCGGACTCGCCCGCGCCGCTGCGTTCCCTTTCCATTCAGACTGGTTCGTTTGAAGCTGCTGCCATCAGCCGCGGCATCGATAGCGGCCGCGCCGAGCGCCCGATTACCCATGACCTGCTGCTCGATACCGTTGACGCCTTGGGCGCCAAGCTCGAGCGCATCGAGATCGTTCGCGCCGAGCCTCCGGTGTTCTACGCGACGATCGTCGTGCTGGCCGATGGCGAGGAGCGCAAGATCGACGCCCGCCCCAGTGACGCCATCGCCCTTGCCGTGCGCAGCAATGCCCCCATGTTTGTGGAGGACGACATCATGAATCGCCTGGGAACTGTTTCTACCCACGCCGAGGAAGTCGACGACGAGCAGGAGTTCGAGAAGTTCGACGAGTTCGTCCATACGCTCTCCCCCGATGACTTCTAAATGCGGGGCGGCAGGGTTGCGGAGTGTTCGCTGATGGCCAGTGGTATGTCGGCTGAGGCGGCGGCCATTGCGCGCGAGGCCCAGATGCGCTCGGAGGCTTCTGAGGCGGCTCGCATTGCCTATGTGACGCAGGCCCGCACGCTTCGCGAGCGCCGCGGCTCGTTTATCAAGATGGTTGTCGTCTCCGCCCTTGTCGCGGCAATCTGCTCGCGCCTTCGTGGTACAGTTGGTGCGCTTGGGTTTTCGATTTCAACAGGCTTGGTAATCTGGGGTGTGGTCGATGCGGTCATGCTGACCAACCAGATCAAGGTACTCGACAAGCGCGCGATGGATATGATGCGCGCCCGCGACGCTGCCGCCAAGATCGCTGCCGAGGCACAGGAACTGTAACGACGCCAGACTCGATGGGAAGGTCTAAAGATGGCACAGGATATGCAGGACGCCGGTAACGTCTCCGCCGAGCTCGACGCCATGGTGTGCGATCTGATTGGCGCCTTCTTGGACGACCTGGCCGCGGGCGAGAACCCGGGCGTGGTTGTGGCAATTGAGGACGCCGCTTCCAACCGTTATCTGGCCGCACTCGACGAAGATGGCGAGGAGGCATGCCTGGAGGCTGCCACCAACTTTATCTCCGAGCACAAGATGGGTCTTAAGGACGAGGGCCTGGGCCGTATCGCCCGCTATGCCATCGGCTACACCGGCTGCGTCGAGATTGACGGCGGCTATCACGATGCTCTGCTCGTGAGCTTCTTCGAAACCACGCTCGAGAGCGGTTTTTCGGCATACGTGCTGTATGAGGGCATGGGTGCCGGCGATGGTTTTATGTGGAGCGACCCTGAACCTGCAGGTGAGGAAACCCCTCTTATCTAAAATCGCTAAAATAAACGAGTTTTCGGTAAAAGGCTCAATATTCCCGCTGAGCGTTGTATCGCTGGGCGGGTCGCATACGCGTGCCGTTTGTATATGGATAGAAGATAGGGGAACTACATGCGCGTAGACAATCTGAGGAACATCGCCATCATCGCCCACGTCGACCACGGCAAGACGACGATGGTCGACAAGCTCCTGCGTGCCACGGACGCCTTCCGTGCCAACCAGCAGGTCGAGGACCGCGTCCTGGACTCTAACGACCAGGAGCGCGAGCGCGGCATTACGATTCTCGCCAAGAACATCTCTATCGAGTACAAGGACGTTAAGATCAACGTCATCGACACCCCGGGCCACGCCGACTTCGGCGGCGAGGTCGAGCGCGTGCTGCGTATGGCCGACGGCGCCCTGTTGCTGGTCGACGCTTTTGAGGGTCCCATGCCCCAGACCCGCTTCGTGGTGCGTCACGCTATCGATACCGGCCTTAAGATCATGATCGTCATCAACAAGATCGACCGTCCGGGTGCCAACCCCGAGAAGGCCTACAACGACTGCCTGGACCTTATGGCCGACCTGGGCGCTACCGACGACCAGCTTGAGTTTGCCATGGAGCATGTCATCTACGCCAGCGGCGTCAACGGCTTTGCCCGTCATGATCCCGAGGACGGCAACATGGACATGTACCCGCTGCTCGACATGATCATCGACGACATGCCCGCACCCGAGGTTGACGAGACCGCTCCGCTGGCCATGCAGTGCGTGACCATCGATCACTCCAACTTCGTCGGCCGTATCGGCATCGGCCGCGTGTACTCCGGCACCATCCACCAGGGCGACCAGATCTTGGTCGTCAAGAACGACGGCTCCAGCGCCACCGCTACCGTCAAGCAACTCTTTACCTTCGACTACCTGGGCCGTACCGAGTGCCAGGAAGTCGGCGCCGGCGACATTGCCGCCGTTGTGGGCATCGACCGCACCGATATCGGCGATGTCTACACCGACCCCGAGAATCCCGTCGAGCTCGAGCCCATCGAGATCGACCCGCCGACCCTGTCCATCGTCTTTGAGGCTTCGACCTCCCCGCTCGTCGGCCGCGACGGCGATATCGTTGGCGCCCGTCAGCTCAAGGAGCGCCTGTTCAACGAGGCCGAGAACAACGTGACCATGAAGATCGAGGAGCTCGAGGACAAGAGCGGCGTCGAGGTCTCGGGCCGCGGCATTCTGCACCTGTCCGTTCTGATGGAGTCCATGCGCCGCGAGGGCTTTGAGTTCCAGGTCGGTCGTCCGCGCGTTCTGTTTAAGAAGGACGAGAACGGCAACAAGATGGAGCCTGTCGAGCAGGCCGTCGTCGAGTGCCCGGACGAGTACTCGGGCAAGGTCGTTGAGGTCTTCGGCACCTCCGGTGGCATCATGACGAGCATGGATACCTCGGGCATCGTGACGCACCTTGAGTTTAAGATCCCGACGCGTGGCATCATGGGCCTTAAGAACCGCATCATGAACGTCACCCACGGCGAGGGCGTGTTCTACCACACCTTCCTGGAGTATGGCCCCTACGCCGGCGAGATCGGCAACCGCCAGAACGGCGCCATGATCTCCATGACCACCGAGAAGGCCGTTGCCTACGCCCTGGGTACGCTGCAGGAGCGCGGTCAGCTGTTTGTTGAGCCGGGTACCGAGTGCTACGAGGGCATGATCGTGGGCGAGCGCAGCAAGGCCGGCGACATGGTCGTCAACATCGCCCGTACCAAGAACCTGGGCAACCAGCGTTCCTCGACCTCCGATATTTCCGTGCAGCTGGTGCCGCCCCGCACCTTCTCGCTGGAGGAGGCGCTGGAGTACATCGCCGATGACGAGCTGGTGGAGATCACTCCCAAGAATATTCGCCTGCGCAAGCGTCTGCTCAATGCCACCGACCGCAAGAAGGCCGCCGTCCGTGCCGGTCAGGTCAACAAATAAGCGCTGGGGCTTATAACCGCCAATAAGAAAGGGCGTCGACCGCGATGGTCGGCGCCCTTTTTGGTGCAAGGGGGACAGGTCCGCTTTGAACTGCATCCCATTTCTTGGACTTTGAAATTAAGGTTCGAGAAAAGGGAGG
>UQNC01000082.1 GCA_900542175.1 uncultured Collinsella sp.
CAGCCATAAAAAAGCCTCCCATTTCTTGTGTCCAAGAAATGGGAGGCAGTTCACACTACGTGCGGCGGGGGTTCTTTCGTCCTGTGGAGTGTGCCGGAAAGGAAGGTCGCCCTCGGGCCTGTGTCACCCTGGCGCTGCCGTACGGGCAATGATTAATCTGAACAAAGATGGTGCGCGGCCTTTTAGGCTGCGCATTTGTTTTGGTTCGCGCCATGTGGGGGTGGTGGCGACGTGCATTTTTGCGAGTATTCTGCAATCGAAGGCCCCTGCATACCGACCTCGGGCAAAAAATCGGGATTTCTCGATGTTTTCTACGAATGATGGGCGGGGTTATGGGCTGACAGCGTTTGATTTGCAGGGATATTTGCGCTCTTTGGCATTTATCGCGGCGCCCGAAGCCCTTGGTTATGTTGAATACTCCTAAAAATGCACGGCGCCTAGAGGGGGACCTTCGCGAAAAAGGAAACCGCCCCGTCGAAGTATGCATTCGACGGGGCGGTTTATGCATTTGGCCGATTAAAGATGCGCTGTCAAACTACTAGAACTTGACGGTCGGGGCCTGGCGGGCTGCTTCGGCGGCCTCGAAGCCCTGGCGCTCCTTAAACTGGAAGATGCCGGCAAAGATGACAGCCGGGAACGTCTGGATGGCGTTGTTGTAGCTGAGCACGCAGTCGTTGTAGCTCTGGCGTGCATAGCTAATCTTGTTCTCGGTATCCTCGAGCGATGCCTGCAGCTGCGTAAAGTTGGTGTTTGCCTTCAGATCGGGGTAGGCCTCGGCCACGGCGAAGAGCTGGCGCAGCGCACCGGTCAGCACGTTGTCGGCTTCCATCTTGGCCTCGGGCGTGGTGGCCTTGACGGCGGTGTTACGCGCGCTGATCACGGCGGAGAGCGTCTCTTGCTCGTGCTTGGCGTAGCCCTTGACGGTCTCGACCAGGTTGGGGATCAGGTCGTTGCGGCGCTGCAGCTGCGTATCGATGTTCTGCCAGGCGTTATCGATGCGGTTACGCTTGGTGACCATGTTGTTGTAGATGCCGGCGATGGCGCAGACAATCACAATGACAACAACGATGCCGATGATGACGGTAATCATGATGTCTCCGTTTCGAATGGCCGCGGCGGCATGCGCCAGCTGCCGTTGGTATAACGCTACTAGTATACCCGCAACGTTTTGCCGTGCCGAACTTTCCGGTAAGCGTTATGTTTTCGGCGGGGTCGGCACCGGGGTAAAACGCGCGAGGTACAGGTGTAAGATATGCGACAGATTGACGAGTGTTGTCTTTGCCTTGAGGATGGCGATACCAGTGGACCTTCGCATTAAGAAAACCTACCGTGCCCTGTTCGATACTTTCACCGAGCTTCTCGAGGAGCATCGTTTTGAGGACCTGACGGTTGCCATGCTGTGCGACCGCGCCATGATTCGCCGCACGACGTTCTACAAGCACTTTCGCGACAAGAACGATTACTTTGCCTTTTATATCGATGAGCTCATGTCCGGCTTGCCGCAAAAACAGCCCGATGAGGCCGGCACAGTGTCTGCCGAGGACGTGCGCGCGCTTCGGCACGCGATTTTGGACGATGCCATGGACCTGATTCTGGCCCATGAGCAGCTCATGGACAACATTTTGGCGAGCAGCATGTCGGGAATGCTGACCAACGTTATTTGCGACCGTATTGCCCGCTCCATCCGCGAGCGTGTGATGAACGTGCTTGCCGAGGATGCCCTGGCCCCCGTGTCGCTCGAGACGACGTCTGAGTTTGTCGCCGGCGGTATTATTCGACTTTTCACGATATGGTGGGAATCGGGCCACGATCTTGAGCGTCGACCCGAGATGGCCGACGTGGTCGATGCGCTGTTTGAGCGGACCATGACACCGGTGCATCACTAGAAGTGGCGGAGAGAGGGGGATTCGAACCCCCGGAACGCTTTCGCGCTCAACGGTTTTCAAGACCGCCGCATTCAACCGCTCTGCCATCTCTCCGTGAGTCGTAATGATAGCATCGTTTTGAATTTGCAACAGGGAAGGCGAACGATGACGATCACCGAAATCGACGAGAAGTTCATGCGCGAGGCGTTGGCGGAGGCGCGAGCCGCCGCGGCGGTGGGCGAGGTGCCCATCGGAGCCGTAGTGGTGCGCGCGGGTGAGATCGTCGCGAGGGCGCACAATCGGCGCGAGCTCGACCAGGACCCTTCGGCTCATGCCGAGTTTGCGGCCCTGTGCGCTGCCGCTCGGTCGCTCGGTCGCTGGCGCCTTTCCGACTGTACGGTCTACGTGACGCTCGAACCCTGCTGCATGTGCGCAGGCCTTATGGTCAACGCGCGCGTGGGGCGCTGCGTGTATGGCGCGAGCGATGCCAAGGCGGGCGCGTTGGGATCCCTATACGATTTGAATGCCGACCCGCGCCTGAATCATCGGTTTAATGTGACCGCCGGCGTGCTGGCAGACGAGTGTCGTGAGGTGTTGAGCAGCTATTTTAGTGGGCTGCGTGGCACCGATGGTACTGGCTGCGGTTGTGGGGCCGATCTTGAGGCGCATGCCGCTCATGCCGAGGCGCTCGCGTGTACCGAAGATATTGCCGTTGAGGCGGTCGATTTTGGTGCCGCGTGCCGCCGGCCCCGCCGTGTGCTGCTGGCGATCGACTCCTTTAAGGGCAGCGTTTCGAGTGCGCAGGCGGAGGCGGCGGTTGCCGAGGGCATGCGCCGTGTGTGGTCCGATGCCGAGGTGTGCACATTGCCGCTGGCAGATGGTGGCGAGGGAACGCTCGACGCCATCGCCGCATGCGGTGGCGAGCTTGTGACCTGCGAGGTCGCAGGCCCCTTGGGCGAGCGTGTGCCTGCCCGGATGCTGGTTGATGTCGAGCGCGAGTCAGCGGTCATCGAGATGGCCGAGGCGGCCGGCATTGGGTATTCGCCTTGCACGGAGTTGTCGGCGCTGGCCGCTACAACCTATGGCGTGGGCGAGCTCATGCTTCGCGCGGTTCGCACGGGCGCAAAGACACTCTATATTGGTCTGGGCGGCAGTGCTACCAACGATGGTGGCGCCGGTATGCTGCAGGCGCTGGGCGCGCGCGTGGTCGATGAGTGTGGCTGCAATATCGCCCCCGGTCTTGCGGGTCTCGAACACGTGGTGAGTATCGATTTGGCGCCAGCGCTTCGGGCGCTGAACGGCGCGCGTGTCGTGGTGCTTTCGGATGTAGAGAATCCGCTCGTGGGACGCCGAGGCGCTCTGGCGGTGTTCGGTGGGCAGAAGGGCCTGCCGACAGATGACGCCGAGGCGCTTCACAAGTGCGACAGCTGGATGGTCGGCTACGGCCGCCTGCTCGATACGGCGATTGCTAGGGCGCGGGCTCAGGGGTTGTTGCGCACACCCGAGGGCGCACGGACATTTGGCTCGGTGCTCGGCGTGCCCGGCGCTGGTGCCGCCGGTGGTCTGGGTGCCGCACTGTTGGCGCTCAGCGCCGAGTTGCGCTCGGGCGTGGATACAGTGCTCGATCTGATTGGGTTTGACGAGTGCGTGCGCGATGCCGACCTGGCCATTACAGGCGAGGGCAATATGGACGACCAATCCGCTGCCGGCAAGGCGCCGGTGGGCGTGGCCCGTCGTGCGAAGCGATATGGCAAGCCGGTGGTCGCTGTCGTGGGCGGTCGCGCTGACAACCTGGATGCGGTGTACGAGCAGGGTATCGACCTTGTGCTGCCGGTCTGCCGCAAGCCCATGGACCTGGAGCGGGCACTCGATCCGCAAGAAGCCACAGCCAACCTTATCTGCGCCGGCGAGTCAGCCGCACAAGCCTATGACCTCGCTCGCCTCTAAGGCCTATCTCCCTATAAGTTGCGGTGGAATACGGAGTGTTTTTGCCTTTAAGGGGCCAATTCAGTCCGTATTCCACCGCAACTTTGAGAATGGCCATTCGAGGTTGGCTGCCTTGGGTCTTGGGTCGGACCGTTTGCCACGAAATGCGACCATCTACTACGTTAAGCCGGCCACCCTCGACCATCCCGGAATTTGCAAAAACAAAACCGACGCTCCTATAAGTTGTCAAGAGGCAGTTTGCGGGAGCGCTCT
>UQNC01000083.1 GCA_900542175.1 uncultured Collinsella sp.
GGGTCCGGGGCCTGGCCCCTGGCGGGGTCCTTCGGCCGCGCGGAGCACGTCAGGTAGTGCCACGCGGCCTCGACCAGCGCCTTCCTCAGGTGCTTGTTGCCGGCCTTGGTGATCGCGCCCCTGCGGTCGCTCTCCCCGCTGGAGTGCTCGGAGGGCGTCAGGCCGACCCACGCGGCGAACGAGCGGGCGTTCCTGAACCTCGAGAACTCGCCGGCCTCGAAGACGAGGTCGGCGGCGGACGCGGTGTCGACGCCCTTGAGGCAGCGCAGGGAGTCGACCCTCCTCCTCCACCTGGGCTTGCGGGCCTCGGCCTCGACGAGCCCCTCGAGCCTCGCCTTGTCCTCCGCCGCCCGCCTGACCGCGTCGACGTAGTAGGCGAGCACGTCGTTGTCGGCCCCCTCCGCGAACCTTATCGACTCGATCCAGGACCAGTGCGCCCGGGTCCAGTTGCCCTTCCTGCGGCCGGTGGGCGTCCTCTCGTCGAAGACGAGCCCGTGCCTGAGCAGGAACTTGGAGAGCCGCTGCTTCGAGCGCGAGAGGTCGTCCCTCGCGTCCTCGAGCGCCCTGGTCAGGTCGCGGGCGGCCTCGCACTCGTCGTCGGGGACCCACACCTCGACCACGTTGCCGACCGACAGCATGCGGGCGAGGAACTCGGCGTCGTTGCGGTCGTTCTTCCTGCGCCTGTCCGCGCTGGGCTTGATCATCTTCGAGACGGCGCCGACCACGCAGTCGACCCCGAGGCCGGTGAGCCTCTTCTGCAGGTCGAAGCCCGTGACCCCGGACTCGTACACGCACCTGGCCCCGGGGTCCACGGAACGGACCCACTCCGCGACGGCGCCGGCGTCGTAGCCGAAGGTCGCGGCACGTACCTCCCCGGTCATGACGTCGAGGGAGACGGCCTTTATCGAGCGGGCGTGGACGTCGAGGCCGACGAAGGTGGTAGTATCGAGCATGGGAGCCCCTTCCATGAATGCGGCGTGGCCGCCACGGTTGGATTAGACACTCACCATTGTCGGCCTAATCCGCGGTCTTTCATGCAGCAGGGGCTCTCAATGTTGTTATGTCCTGCTCATATCGTCTCTGCCGGCACTTGGGGACACTCCTCGGCGCGCCAGAGCCGGTCGCCTGGGGATGGAGAGGCCATTTTGGCCCTTGGCAGTCACCCGAGGTAAACCTTTACCGCCCGCCTATATTTGCCGAAATTACACTTGACGGCGGGGTACAATAAGCCCGCATGCGGATTTCCGTTGCGGGCGCTTCCCATCGCCGGGGCGTGCCCGGGAGCATCCGGCATGCGGCCTTTGCGGCGCTCGGTCATGTGCAAGACGGGCGGTCGGGTCTGTGGGGCGCATCAGTTGCCCCTCGCCTCGGCATGTCTTCTCTCCACGCCACGTACCTGCTGCTGAGCCTGCCTGCCAGATGATTGGAAGCAACAGCGTAAATCCCATCACGCCAACATCCCGGCGATCGCCGGGGCCTGTATACCTATATGAGAGGAGAGGGGTATATGGCGCGTAAGTTTAAGTCTATGGACGGCAACGAGGCGGCCGCATATGTTTCGTATGCGTACACCGAGGTAGCGGGAATCTATCCCATTACGCCGTCCAGCCCGATGGCCGACCATGTCGACCAGTGGGCGGCCCAGGGTCGCAAGAACATCTTCGGCACCCCGGTCAAGGTCGTCGAGATGGAGTCCGAGGCAGGTGCAGCCGGTACTGTTCACGGTTCGCTGGGCGCCGGTGCTCTGACCACCACCTACACGGCTTCTCAGGGTCTGCTCCTGATGATCCCGAACATGTACAAGATCGCGGGCGAGCAGCTCCCGGGCGTCTTCCACGTCTCCGCGCGTTGCGTCGCTTCCCACGCCCTGAACATTTTTGGCGATCACTCCGACGTCATGGCCTGTCGTCAGACCGGCTTCGCCATGCTCGCCGAGGGCAACGTCCAGGAGGTCATGGACCTCTCGCCGGTGGCTCACCTTGCCGCCATCGAGGGCAAGACCCCGTTCCTTAACTTCTTCGACGGCTTCCGCACCAGCCACGAGATCCAGAAGGTCGCCATGTGGGACTACAAGGATCTGGCCGAGATGTGCGACATGGACGCCGTCCAGGCTTTCCGCGACCACGCGCTCAACCCTGAGCACCCGCACACCCGCGGCAGCCACGAGAACGGCGATATCTTCTTCCAGAACCGTGAGGCCTGCAACAAGGTCTACGACGAGCTTCCCGCCGTCGTCGAGGGCTACATGAAGAAGATCAACGAGAAGCTCGGCACCGATTACGGCCTGTTCAACTACTACGGCGCTCCCGATGCTGATCGCGTCGTCGTGTGCATGGGCTCCTTCTGCGACGTGCTCGAGGAAGTCATCGACTACCTCAACGCTCACGGCGAGAAGGTCGGCCTGGTCAAGGTTCGCCTGTTCCGCCCGTTCTCCATCAAGCACTTTGTGGACGTTCTCCCCGAGACCGTCCAGAAGATCGCCGTCATGGACCGTACCAAGGAGCCGGGTTCCATCGGCGAGCCGCTCTACCAGGACGTCGTCTCCGCTCTCTACGAGGCCGGCAAGACGGGTATCAAGGTCGTCGGCGGCCGTTACGGCCTGGGCAGCAAGGACACGCCTCCCGCGTCCGCGTTCGCTGTCTTCGAGGAGCTCAAGAAGGACGAGCCCAAGCGCGAGTTCACCATCGGCATCGTCGATGACGTGACCAACCTGAGCCTGCCCGAGGCCGAGGATGCGCCCAACACCGCAGCCCCCGGCACCATCGAGTGCAAGTTCTGGGGTCTGGGTGGCGACGGTACCGTCGGCGCCAACAAGAACTCGATCAAGATCATCGGCGATCACACCGACAAGTACGTTCAGGCCTACTTCCAGTATGACTCCAAGAAGACCGGCGGCGTCACCGTCTCGCACCTGCGCTTTGGTGATTCCCCGATCCGCTCGCCGTACTACGTGACCAAGGCCGACTTTGTCGCTTGCCACAACCCCAGCTATATCGTCAAGGGCTTCAAGATGGTCCGCGACGTCAAGCCGGGCGGTACCTTCCTGGTCAACTGCCAGTGGAGCGACGAGGAGTTCGCCGAGCACATGCCCGCTGTGGCCAAGCGCTACATCGCGAACAACAACGTCAACGTCTACCTGATTGACGCTATCGACCTGGCCGCCAAGGTCGGCATGGGCAAGCGCACCAACACGGTGCTCCAGTCCGCCTTCTTCGCGCTGGCCAAGGTCCTGCCCGCCGAGGACGCCCTGCAGTACATGAAGGACGCGGCTACCAAGTCCTACATGAAGAAGGGCCAGGCCATCGTCGACGCCAACCACAAGGCTATCGATGCCGGCGCTACCGCCTTCCGTAAGTTCGAGGTTCCGGCCGACTGGGCAACTGCCGAGGATGCCGCTCCCGTCGAGCTCTCCGAGGAGACCAAGTCTGCCATCGCCCAGCAGGTCAAGAACCTGCTCGAGCCCATCGATCGCATGGATGGCGACAGCCTGCCCGTTTCCGCCTTTGTCGATTGCGCCGACGGCCAGTTTGAGCTGGGCGCCTCCGCATACGAGAAACGCGGCGTCGCCGTGGTCGTTCCTCACTGGGACGAGACCAAGTGCATCCAGTGCAACCAGTGCGCCTATGTGTGCCCGCATGCCACCATCCGTCCGTTCGCGATGACCGAGGACGAGGCTGCCGCCGCGCCCGAGGCTACCCGCACGCTCGACGCCATGGGCCCCAAGGCCAAGGGCATGAAGTTCACCATGGCCGTGTCCCCGCTCGACTGCATGGGCTGCACCAACTGCGTCAAGGTCTGCCCCAAGGGTGCCCTCGAGATGGTTCCCACCGAGCAGGAGATGGACCAGCAGCCCGTTTGGGACTACATGGTCGAGAACGTCTCCGAGAAGAAGGAGCTCATCGCGGCCAACGTTAAGGGCAGCCAGTTTAAACAGCCCTACCTGGAGTTCTCTGGCTCCTGCGCCGGCTGTGCCGAGACCGCCTATGCACGTCTGGTGACCCAGGTCGCCGGCGACCGCATGTTCATCTCCAACGCCACCGGCTGCTCCTCCATTTGGGGCAAC
>UQNC01000084.1 GCA_900542175.1 uncultured Collinsella sp.
TCCTAGTGTTCGCTTCTAATAAAGAAGGCCAAGATTCGGGACGCAGTTCAAAATAAACCTGTCCCTTTTTGGCAGGATTTAGGGCTCCCAGGGGCAGGGGGCTTCGATGTGGATGTGCTCGCCAGTTACGGGATGCGTGAAGGATACGCTGTGGGCGTGGAGCATCAGGCCGCAGGGACGCGGCGTTCCGTACAGGTCGTCGCTAATCAAGGGATGATGCTCGCTTGCCAGGTGCACGCGGATCTGGTGCTTGCGGCCGGTGAGCAGCTCGACATCAATATACGAGCGCGTAGGCAGGCCACGGCGGCTCTTAAGGCGCTTGAGTACCTTGACGCGCGTCTGAGACGGCTTGCCGCTGGCGCCAACGCGCATCTTGCGGCTATCGTGGCGGTCGCGGGCGATAGGCTTGTCGATGAGCTTCTCGTTCCAGTCGATTTTGCCCTCGGCGAGCGCTAGGTAGTGCTTTTCGAACGCGTGGTCGATAATCATCTGGTCAAAGGCGGGCTGCGTCTGCTTGTCGAGTGAGAACAGCACCACGCCGGTGGTGTCGCGGTCCAAGCGGTTGAGCGGCTGCATGTCGGTCGCGGCAAAGCCGCCGCCCATCGCCAGCAGCAGGTCGCTGGCGTAGTCGGTGAGCGTGCGCTCGCCGGTGCCGTCGCCGTGGACGATCATGCCGGCGGGCTTGTCGATGGCCATGAGCCAGGCGTCGCAGTAGAGGACTTGAGGTTCTTCGTTCACGTGTAAGCCTTTCGGTTAGCTGATTCCCACAAACATGCAGCCCGAGGTGGCACCGCGCAGGCGGGCGGCGGGCTTGCGGCCGGCTTGCGCTGCCTCGACGGCGCGGCGGACGCGAGCGGTGGCGCGGCCCACCTCATCCGTCTCGAGCAGTGTGCCGTCCACCATAAGACGACGGACGCCGGCGTCGAGCAGCTGTGGTACCTGCGGCGTGAGGTCGATGGGGTAGGCGTCGTACAAGCGTGAGCGGCCGTGGATGTCGGTACGCACCGGCATGACCTTTCCGTCGATATTCTTGAGCGAGAGCTTACGGGCACGCAGGCGGCAGCTGGCACAATCGTGGATGCAACCGTTGGCAACCTGCAGAATGCAATGCTCGCTTGTCATGACGCGCGGGCGGCCAAAGACGGTGATGCCTAGAGCCGCGGGCGCGGCGGCGCCGAGCGAGACAATCTCGTCGAGCGTGATCTCGGGCGAGAGCCAAAACGCACCGGCTCCGCGCTCGGCAAGCGCCTCCATGCAGGGCGTGTTGTGCACCGGCAGGCAAGAGCGAATCTCGGCCGTGGCGCCAACCTGGGCGGCCAGGGCAAGCTCAGAGATGTTGCCAATAGCGACCGTGGCGCCGGCAACAACCCATGGGTCAACGCGGACGTGGTCAACGGCGCGGCAGACCTCGTCGAGTGCGGGCACAATACCCTGCTCAAATGCATCGGCAGGGGAGAGTCCGACAGCCTCGAGCGCGTCGGTGGTCATGTAGATGCGCGTTGCACCCTCCGCGCGAGCGGCCTCGGCGGCCTCGAGCGAGGTGACGGTAGCGCAGATCTGCGGCTCATCGCGGTAGTGCTCGGGCGCGGGGCGGGAATCATTGGTGACAATCGCCGGTAGCTCGAGCGTGCGGGCGCGCTCCTCGTACGGTGCCAGAATGGCCTCTTCCAGCGCCTTACAAGCGGCGGCGCGCACCTTGTGCACGGCGGAAAAGCCCATGCCGCAACTCTCGTCGAGGGCCACGTCAAAGCTCGCGGCCTCAAAGGGAGAGGAGCCCATGCGCCCGACGTGCTCAACCAGATCGGATGCCTCGACGGCGCGGGTCTTGGCGGCCTCGACGGTGAAGCCCGTGGCGGTGGCGGTGAGCGCGGGGTCGTCACAGCAGGTGAGCGTGACAGTAAACGGCTTGCCCAGGCGCGCCACGACGGATACATCAACAGCTCGGCGGCGCAGCACATCGCGCTTGAGCGCGGCGCTGGCAGCGTCGATGGCACGCTGGCTGCGAATCACGCGGACGCGGCAGCCCTCGGGCATGCTACGGGGCACGCGACACTCGATAACATCGCCGGCAGCGGCATCATCGGCGGCAATGGTGGTCAGGAACTGGTCAAACTCGTTATCGTGGCGAAGCTCCAGCAGGTCGCCCTTGCCCACGGGCTCAAACAGCTCAATGCGGGCGATGGCGGCGCGGCGACGGCGGTCGTCGGGCTTGAGGCCGCGCACATCGCGGCTGGCCGGGCGGCTGCCCAGCACCGTGCCCACGATCTGTCCGCGGTTGTTGGAACGCTCATAGCTCATCATCTCGTCGCCCGAGGTGCCGTCCTGATAGGCGTGCGTAAAGTCGCGGTTAAAGCAGCGCTTGAGCTGGCGCTGACGGGCGGCTTCCTCGTCCTTAGAGGTCGAAACATCGGCCAGCATATCGTCAATCTGATGACGATACACATCAACGATGGAGTACACGTAATCGGGCGCCTTCATGCGGCCTTCGAGCTTGAGCGACGCGGCGCCGGCGTCATACAGACGGCGAACAAGCTGCGAGGTGTTGGTGTCACGCGGGCACAGCGCGCGCTCGCGACCGGCAGGGGAGAGCGAGCGGCCGTTCTCGTCGATCAGCTCGTAGGGCAAGCGGCAGGGCTGGGCGCACATGCCACGGTTGGCCGATCGTCCCGCCATGGCAAAGCTCGAAAGCAGACACAGGCCCGAGTAGCAAAAGCAGATGGCGCCATGGCTAAAGACCTCAAGGTCCACATCGGGCGCGGCATCGTGAATGGCGGCAATCTCGTCGATGGAAAGCTCGCGCGAGAGGGTCACGCGGTCGGCGCCCTGCTCGCGGCACCAAAGGGTTCCGCGGTCGTCGTGGATGTTCGCCTGGGTCGAGATATGCGTCTCGATGCTGGGCATCGTGCGCTTGACCTCAAAGAACAGGCCCCAGTCCTGGATGATGAAGGCGTCGGCGCCCAGCGTGGAGCAGCGATGGATGAGCTGCAGCGCATCGCTCATCTCGGATTCCTTGATGACGATGTTGACCGTGACGTAGACGCGCGAGCCGGCCAGATGCGCGGCGCGGCAGGCCTGCTCAAAGGCCTCGTCGGTAAAGTTGGTGGCCTTGCGGCGGGCGTTGAAGCTGCCCATGCCGCAGTAGATGGCGTCTGCCCCGGCGGCGAGTGCGGCGGCAAAGGGCTCGGGCCCTCCGGCGGGCGCCAAAAGCTCGGGTCTGCGGTTGGTGGTTCGACTGGCGGTTGCGGTCATATCCTGCCTTTCAAAATGCTCAGATAATCAAAAGTATAGTGGTGCCGTCGCGGCAGGCGATGCCCGTGCTCTAAGCGGGATAAAGTCTTCAGCAGCTTGGACTGGCTGCTTCACATGAGAACCGTTCAGCGGTCCGGGGAAACCGTTGGGCGATAAAATATTCTCGCAACGTGATAATAATCTTGCATCGCGCGGAAACCTTGAGTACTATCCCAATCAAGCGCGGTGTTCAGACCGAACTGTGCCTCCCGGTGTGAACGCCGCGCTCCCGTTCCCTTTTACTTGTAAGGAGAAAAACATGAGCAAGACCGTCGTGTCTTCCGATAACGCACCCGCAGCCATCGGCCCGTATTCCCCTGGTATCCAGACCGGCAACATGGTGTTCCTGTCCGGCCAGTTGGGCATCGATCCCGCAACTGGCAAGATGCCCGAGGGCGTCGAGGCCCAGGCCAAGCAGTCCCTTGCTAACGTCGAGGCCCTGCTGACCGCTGCCGGCGCCACCTTTGCCGATGTCGTCAAGACCACAGTCTACCTGGCTGACATTGCCGACTTCGCCGCCGTGAACGAGATCTACGCCTCCAAGTTCGAGGCCCCGTTCCCCGCGCGCAGCGCTTTCCAGGTTGCCGCTCTTCCGGCTGGCGGTCTGGTCGAGATCGAGGTCGTCGCCGCTCTCTAAGGCGTTGACCACAACTAAACATGACATGCAAAAAGACCCTGCAGCGCGTGTGAACTGCCTCCCATTTCTTGGACATGAGAAATGGGAGGCTTTCTTTATGCGC
>UQNC01000085.1 GCA_900542175.1 uncultured Collinsella sp.
CCAGGCGCCGTTGCCGCTAAAGATGCTGTCGAAGATATCGCCCCAGCCGCTCGCGCCGGCACCGGCGCCGTAGCCACCGCCATACGCGCCGCCCGCGCCCGGCATGCCGCCAAACATGAGCATCTGGTCGTACTCTTTGCGCTTCTTCTCGTCCGAAAGCGTCTCGTAGGCCTCGCTGATCTCCTTAAACTTGGCCTCGTCGCCGCCGGCATCGGGGTGATATTTTTGCGCGAGCTTGCGAAACGCGCTCTTGATCTCTTTGTCGGAGGCGCTCTTGGATACGCCCAGGATGTCATAGAAGGTTTTGCCTGCAGCCATCGTAGCTCCTCTCCTGTTACGTCCGCCGCCCATGCAGACGACGGCTCATGCTTTCATATGGCACTAGGCCAGAAAGGGCCCCGGGTGTTGCCCCGGGGCCCTTCTCAATTACTCCTCGGTGCTCTCGGCCGTATCGGCCGAAGCATCCTCGGGCGCCGCTTCGGGCTCCGGTGCGGGGCGCTTCTCGCCACCGTAGGTCACCGTCACCATCGCGGAACGCAGGATGCGATCCGCCATGCGGTAGCCCTTCTGGTACACGTCGTTGACGGTCTCGTCGTACTGCGATGCGTCCTCGACGCGACCCACAGCCTGGTGCTCGAGCGGATCGAACGCCTCGCCCTTGGGGTCGATGGGCTCAACGCCCTCGTGCGCAAACACATCGAGCAGCTTGGCATGCACCGCGTCGACGCCATCGACGAACTGCTTAAAATCGTCGGAAAGCTCCTGGCTACGGGCATGGTCGATCGCGCGCTCGATATCGTCAATCACCGGCAGCAGCGCAGTGACAAGCTTCTCGGTCGCGCGCTCGCGCTCAGCGATGCGCTCGTTGGCGGTGCGGCGACGAAAGTTCTCCCAGTCGGCCTGTAGACGGGCAGTGCGCTCGGTGGCGTTCTTTGCCTTGTCCTCGGCGGCCTTCTGAGCCTCTGCCGCAGCATCGAGCTCGCTGCGCACGTCGGTAAGCTCCTTTTGGGCCTGCTCGAACTTGAGCTTAAAGTCGTTGTCGGCGGCTTCCTCACCGGCGCGGATAGCGGCTTCCACCATCTCGTCCTCGGTCATCGTCGCCTCCTTGTTGGAATCCTCTACCTGGTTCTCGGCAGCCTCGGCGGCCGGGGCCTCGTTGGCCTCGGTATCGTCGACGGCCTCTACGGGAATCTTCACGTCCTTCTCCTCAGAGTCAACGGGGGCGGCGCCAGTGGCGGCCGCCTCCGTGCGAGCTTTACGGGCGGACATGATTATTTGTCCTCGTCGTCCACAACCTCGTAGTCGGCGTCGACAACGTCATCGTCGGCAGGCTGGGCGCCAGCGGCACCGTCGGTCTGCTGCTGAGCGTCGGCGTAGACAACCTGGGCCAGCTCGTAGGCCACGGACTGCAGGGACTCGCCGGCGGCCTTGATAGCTTCGACGTCAGAGCCCTCGAGCGCCTTCTTGGCGTCGGCGATAGCGGCCTCGGCCTTGGACTTCACGTCGGCGGAAACCTTGTCGCCCAGCTCGTTGAGGGTCTGCTCGGTGGAGTAGCACAGGCTGTCGGTCTGGTTGCGGACCTCGACCTCTTCCTTCTGCTTCTTGTCCTCCTCGGCATGAGCCTCGGCGTCCTTGACCATACGATCGACTTCGTCGTCGGACAGAGCGGTGGAACCGGAAATGGTGATCTGCTGCTCCTTGCCGGTGCCCTTGTCCTTAGCGGAGACCTTGACGATGCCGTTGGCGTCGATGTCGAAGGTAACCTCGATCTGCGGCACGCCGCGGCGGGCAGCCGGGATGCCGGTCAGCTGGAACTTACCGAGCGACTTGTTGTCGCGGGCAAGCTCGCGCTCGCCCTGGAGCACGTTGATCTCGACGCTGGTCTGGTTGTCGGCAGCGGTGGAGTAGACCTCGGTCTTGGAGGTCGGGATCGTGGTGTTGCGGTCGATCATCTTGGTCATGATGCCGCCCATGGTCTCGACGCCCAGCGACAGCGGAGTAACGTCGAGCAGCAGGATGCCCTCGACGTCGCCGGTGAGCACGCCGCCCTGGACGGCAGCGCCGTCGGCAACGACCTCGTCGGGGTTCACGGACATGTTGGGCTGCTTGCCGGTCATGGTCTTGACGAGCTCCTGGACGGCGGGCATACGAGTGGAGCCGCCGACGAGGATGACCTCGGTCAGATCGGAGAGCTTAAGCTTGGCGTCGCGCAGGGCGTTGGTGACAGGCTGCTTGCAGCGCTCGAGCAGGTCGCGGGTGATCTTCTCGAACTCGGCGCGGGTCAGCGTGTAGTTGAGGTGCAGCGGACCGGACTGGTTCATGGTGATGAACGGCAGGTTGATGGTGGTCTGCTGGGCGGCGGAGAGCTCCTTCTTGGCGTTCTCGGCGGCCTCCTTCAGACGCTGCAGAGCCATGGGGTCCTGGCGCAGGTCGACACCGTTCTCCTGCTGGAACTTATCGGCCATCCAGTCGATGACGCGCTGATCCCAGTCGTCGCCGCCCAGGTGGTTGTCGCCCGAGGTGGACAGAACCTCAAACACGCCGTCGGCGAGGTCGAGGATGGAGACATCGAAGGTGCCGCCGCCCAGGTCGAAGACCAGGATGCGCTGGTCGGTGCCCTGCTTGTCCAGGCCATAGGCCAAAGCAGCAGCGGTCGGCTCGTTCACGATACGCTTGACGTTGAGGCCGGCGATCTTACCGGCATCCTTGGTGGCCTGACGTTGAGCGTCGTTGAAGTAGGCCGGGACGGTGATGACGGCGTCGGTGACGGTCTCGCCCAGATACTTCTCGGCGTCGGCCTTCATCTTCGCGAGCGTCATGGCGCTCACCTGCTCGGCGGTGTAATCCTTGCCCTCGATATCGACGACGGCACGGCCGCCCTGGCCCTCCTTGACCTCGTACGGCACGGTCTTGATCTCGGAGGTGCACTCGGAGTACTTGCGGCCCATGAAACGCTTGATGGAGAACACGGTGTTCTTGGGGTTGGTGACAGCCTGGTTCTTAGCGGCCTTACCCACGACACGGTCGCCGTCAGCACGGAAGCCAACAACGGACGGGGTGGTGCGGTCGCCCTCGGCGTTCACGATAATGGTCGGAGAACCGCCCTCGAGGACGGCCATAGCGGAGTTAGTAGTACCAAGGTCGATACCAAGAATCTTACTCATTAGAAATTCCCTCTCTCTTTTGCGTTCGCGCCGCCTCGACGGTCTGTCGCGCAGCGCTTCGGCTTGTCTTTCAGGATGTAGTGTATCCCCTTATGGGCCGGAATATACAAAATCTAAGTCAATTCATATAAGATTTCCTATTGTTGAGAGTTTAGGTTCTTAAATGCGCAGGTAGATGCGCTGAATGAGTTCTCGGCAAATCTATTGAGATCTATGTAGAGATGGCTGAGGTTTGCGTCCGGGGGTGCCTGGGGGCCGTCTTGCGGCAAGCTCATCCCGGTTTGAGCGTGGATTCCGGGTCGCAGTTTCCGCAACCAGAGCCTTCGGGAAAATACATCCCAATCTGAGCGAAAATTCCGGGATGCAGTTTCCGCCGGGCGGTCCATCCGGAAACTGCGACCCGGTTTTCGGCCAAATAACGGGATGCCCTTTCCGCAGGCGCGCTCAATAGCTCAATATTTCAAGTCACCTTTAGCTAACATTTTCGCAGCTCAACGGCCCCACCTGCGCGTTTTTTAGTAAACCTTGGCATACTCGGCGAACGGTATGAAGATGCCGGCCAGAGGGTATTGCAAACGGTCGCTCCCGTGGTATGTTTTTGCCCGAATCAAACCGACGCGCATCGCCTGTAGCGTCGGTCAACAGAGAGGAAACTACCATGGCTCATCCCGTAATTGATGCCGACGAGTGCATCGCTT
>UQNC01000086.1 GCA_900542175.1 uncultured Collinsella sp.
GTCGTCGTTATTTCGATTTCTTGCTGTTGATCAGACACAGTGTTTGCTCAACTTTCTTTTCAAGCCCTGTGATCACATGCTCCCTGCATAAACCTTCAGGGCGGCTAAACAGTCTAGTTCCGTTCAAAACGACGGACATCATTGATCTGTATCGAGATGATTGCGTCAACTACGCAGCGTTAGTGTAACACAACCGCCGCCACCTGCAACTTAGTCATTAGGGGCGTTCTTAAACGACTAGTCAAAAGGGACACTCTTTGGTCTACCACCCACAAATCAGACTGCCTCCGCCAAAACTATGGCGGTTTACTACGACGAATCGATCAACCGCGACCACTCCGAAACATGTTGAACTAAAACCGCAGGTAGATGCCTTGCGCTTTTTTGCGAAAAGCCGGCGTGGTTGGAAATTCCCAATTCATCGTAGTAAACCGGCATAGTTTCGTATTTCCAGCAGTTCCAAATTCGTCAATACGTCGGCATTTGCGAAAAAAGCCCGACCTCCGTGGGAGATCGGGCTTATAGGGCTCAGTTAAACCAAACCTACACGGTCAAATGACCCGCAGGTTACATCTGCTCGGGCGCGGAAACGCCAACGAGGGTGAGCACCAGGGCGAGCGTCACGCGGACGGCATCGCAAGCGGCCAGACGGGCACGCGAAAGCTCGGGGTCGACGGGACGGCCCTCGCTCGGCAGCACCTGGCAGGCAGCGTAGAAGCTGTGGAAGTCACCGGCGAGTTCCTCGGCAAAGTGGGTCAGACGGAACGGGGCGCGATCGCGAGCACAGCTGGCGATCAGGTCGGTGAGCTCGTTGAGCTTGCGCGAAAGGGCGAGCTCGGTCGGGTCGGTCAGCAGCGAGTAATCGACGTTCTCACCGATGGCCTTGGCGGCAACGGCCTTCATGCCCATCTCGTCGGCCTGCTCGGCGGTAACGTCGGCGGCACGGCGCAGGATGGAGCACACGCGGGCGTGAGCATACTGCACGTAATAGACCGGGTTGGAGTTGTCGCGCTTCTTAACGGCCTCGATGTCGAAGTCGACCATCTGGTTGGAGCTCTTGGAGATGAGCGTGTAGCGAGCGGCATCGGAGCCAACCTCGTCGACGAGCTCCTGAAGGGTCACCATGGTGCCCTTGCGCTTGGACATACGGACGGGCTTGCCGTTACGCAGCAGGTTGACGAGCTGGCCCAGTAGAACCTCGAACTTGCCGGGGTAACCCAGAGCGTCGCAGACGCAGCGGACGCGCTCGATGTAACCGTGGTGGTCGGCGCCCCAGATGTCGATGACGTGGTCGACGCGCTGGAACTTATCCCAGTGATAGGCGACGTCGGAGGCGAAGTAGGTGTACTCGCCGTCGGACTTGATCAGGACGCGGTCCTTGTCGTCGCCCAGATCGGTGGAGCGGAACCACAGGGCGCCGTCCTTGGTGTAGAGGTAGCCCATCTTGTCGAGCTTCTCAAAAGCGCGGTCGACGGCGGAGGTGCCGGCGGTCTCGCCCTCGGTGTCCTTCACATACAGCGAGCGCTCGGAGTACCAACGGTCAAAGTCGCAGTTGACGGCGTGGCAGAGGTCGCGCATGTTGTCGACCATCTTCACGTAGCCGCGCTCACGGAAGCTCTCCATACGCTCCTGCGGATCGGCGTCGACCCACTTGTCGCCGTCGGTGCGCCAGAACTCGGCGGCCTCGTCGATGATGTAGTCGCCGCCGTAAGAGTCCTTGCCCAAGGTCTCAGCAAAGTTGTCCTGATACGGATGGGTCTCGGGGTGCTCGTCGTTCTCGTCGGCAACAAAGGCGTCACGGTCGGCGATCAGCAGCTTGTGAGCCTCGTCGATATCAACGCCCTGCTTGGCGATGATGTCGGCAAGCTGCATATAGCGCGTGCTGATGGAGTTGCCGAAGGTGTTCATCTGAGAGCCGTGGTCATTGATGTAGAACTCACGCTGGATCTCATAGCCGGCGTGGTCCATAACGCGGCAGAGCGAATCGCCCAGCGCGGCCCAGCGGCCGTGGCCGATGTGCATGGGGCCGACGGGGTTGGCGGAAACGAACTCGACCTGGGTCTTCAGGCCACCACCGACGTTGGACTTAGCGAAGTCCATGCCCTTCTCGCGAGCCTCGCCAAAGATGGCATTCTTGACGGCAACGGAGAGGTAGAAGTTGATGAAGCCGGGGCCTGCAATCTCGACCTTCTCGATCGCGGGGTCCTCGGGCATATGGGCAACGATGACCTCGGCGATCTTGCGCGGGGCGCAGTGGGCCAGCTTGGCGGACTTCAGGGCCATGGTAGAGGTCCACTCGCCATGAGAAGTGTCAGCCGGTCGCTCGATAGCGCAATCGTCAAGTTCAAATGCGGAAAGGTCGCCGGCCTCCTGGGCCGCAGCAAGCGCAGCGCGTACCAGCTCTTCAATCTTCTCGGGCATAGATCCTCCTTGTGTTAAAGCCCCCGAGCTCTTGGTCACTCGTAGGGCAAAAGCCAGAGTTTGTAGCACTCTATCACAAGCGACGGGCACTGTCGCAGGGTAAAGCTAATAGATATTGCATATGCACAAAAATGACTACAGCTTGCATGGAGTCACTCAAAGATGCCGGTCTGCCTGCAGATTATGCAGGCGTTGAAAATGCATAAAGGTGTGAATGAGCTGCGTCTGTTATCGAATACTCTTACCTATCAGAATTGTGTGCTTTTCCTGAATAAAGTAAGGGTTTGCGCACGTCAGCGTGTTATTCTAGACATACGTAAATTCGTATAAGTTGGAGGTAGCATGTTCTCAATCGGTCAACACGTCATTCATCCGGGTCAGGGAGTCTGCACCGTCGTCGGTTTTAGGGACGACACGCCGCAGCCCATGCTGTTGCTCGAGACCAAGCAGGGACATGCGCAGACGATCCTCATGTACCCCGTGGCGCAGGCCGATCGTTTGCATGCCGCCATCTCCCAGCAAGATGCCGAGCACCTGCTGAGCCACTATGACGAGCTGGAGTGCGACACCTTTACCGAGCGTAACAGCTCGCTTGAGGAGACGCACTTTAAGCAGCAGCTCAAGCTGGGCGCGCCCGAGACGGTCCGCGTGGCAAAGACCATGATGCACCGCATTCGCCAGGCCGAGGAAGCTGATAAAAAGCCCAGCTCTTACTACATGCGCGTACTCAAGGAGGCCAAGCGCCGCTCCATTGAGGAGTTCGCCGTGGCCCTGGGCGTCACCGAAGAGGACGCCGAAGCCCGCCTAGCCCAAGCCGCCCTCAACTAACCCATCCGCGCCAAAAACCACCACAAAGGTGCCTGTGAACTGCGCCCCGAAACTTGGACTGAATAA
>UQNC01000087.1 GCA_900542175.1 uncultured Collinsella sp.
CTCCCTTTTCTCGAACCTTAATTTCAAAGTCCAAGAAATGGGATGCAGTTCATTTGTGGTGGTTTGGGGCATCGAGTTTGATCCGCAGACTTCGCTACAGCCCCACGCAAGGATTGTCGCGGGTCACAAGCGTTTTAACGACAACCGTCGCTCCCAGATAGCGCTCGAGCAGCTCGGCTAAGCGATCGATCGCGGCCTGGCAATCCCCCATCCGCTCGGGCTCCACGCACTCAATCGCCAGGAAAGCATCGGCCGAATCATCGGACAACGCCGTTCGAACGCCATCGCGCCAGTTCCAGCAGCGGCATACGGCGCCCGCATCATCGATGTAGGCGAGCTCGCCGGGCAGCGTCGGGTCATCTGTCTCCTCGCCAAGCGGCAGAAATGAATCGCCACCGTCGGTCACCTTCAGGCAAAGGTCTCCCTCAATCGCGTGCAAATCCTCGCCGCCTACGGGCAGCGCGTAGGACAGCGACACCGTGTTGTAGATGTCCACCGCGGGCGTAATGTGGCCCACCGGCTTTCCTTTGAGCACGCGCTTGAGCAGGTTCTCAATTGAGCAACGCGCGCCCTTCTTGGTCTTGAATAGGCGATATGCCTCGCGCCATGCCTTAACCGGCGCATTCTCGCTGATGGTATCACTCGTCAGGTGACGCTCCGCATCGATATTGGCGCGGTCGAGCAACGCGGCAATCGCATCAACGTCCCCTTGAGGAATCTGAGCCGCGGGCTTCATGCCCTTTACGACCACAACACCGACAGCCGCCTGCGGAAATAGCTCCCAAAACGAATCCTCGGCAATAAAGCCCTTCATACGTGCTCCCTTCACGATTCGCCCCACACGAGCGTCTAAACAAAAAGCGCTCTTACGACGGCCACCTTCAAAGTCCTACGGTGCCGCCACAAGAGCGCTTACGCTGCCCCCATCCGGAGAAGGGGGCGATATGTCAGGCGTATTGTAACCCGAGTCATTCGCCCAAGCAAAACCGCCACAAAGGTGCCTGTCCCCTTTGTGGCGGATATGGACTCGCGGCGACGCTAGTGTCGGAGTCCCAGCAGGCCGCGGCCGCGATGACGGGCGTCGGCGTGCACCTGAGCGTGCGGACCGGCGGCCTTCACGGACTCGGGCAGGTGCGAGTACTTCTTCTCGAAGTTCTCCTCGAACATCACGGCCAAGTTGTGCGCCGCCTCGTCGTAGCGCGCGGTGCTCTGCCAGTACTGGCGCGGCACCAGGATGCCGTCGGGCACGCCGTGGCACGTGGTGGGAATGTCAACGTTAAAGATATCGTCATGCACGAATTCGCTGTCCTCGATGGTACCGTCGAGGGCGCGGGCCACCAGGGCGCGCGTGTAGGCAAGCTCGATGCGATGGCCCACGCCGTAGCCGCCGCCAATCCAGCCGGTGTTGACCAGGTACACACGCGTGCGGCCGTCGGCGATGCGCTCACCGAGCATCTTGGCATAGACCATGGGGTCGAGCGGCATAAACGGCTCGCCAAACAGCGAAGAGAACGTGGGCGTGGGCTCGGTGACGCCGACCTCGGTGCCGGGGATCTTGGCCGTAAAGCCCGTCACAAAGTGATACATGGCGGCGTCGGCCGTCAGGCGCGAGATGGGCGGCAGCACGCCAAAGGCGTCGCAGGTCAAAAACAGCACGACGCTCGGAGTGGTGCCCATGCCCTTGGTCCACGCGTTGGGAATGTGCTCCACAGGGTAGGCCACGCGCGTGTTGTGCGTGACCGAGACGTCATCGTAGTTGGGCTTGCGGCTCTCGTCGAGCACCACGTTTTCGCAGATCGCGCCAAAGCGGACGGCGTTGAAGATCTCAGGCTCGTGGAACGCGTCCAGGCCCTCGCATTTGGCGTAGCAGCCACCCTCGATGTTGAAGATGCCCATGTCGGACCAACCGTGCTCGTCGTCGCCGATCAGCAGCCGCGTGGGGTTGGCCGAAAGCGTGGTCTTGCCGGTGCCCGACAGGCCAAAGAACACCGCGGTCTCGTGCGTGGCGGGATCCATACTGGCCGAGCAGTGCATGGGCAGCACGTCGTCCTCGACGGGCAGCAGGTAATTCATGACGCTAAAGATGGACTTTTTGATCTCGCCGGAGTAGCCGGTACCCGCGACCAAAATCACGCGCTCCTGGAAGTTGATGACCACGGCGGCGCTGGAGTTGAGGCCCTTGATGGCGGGATCGCACTGGTAGCCCGGCGCGGCGAGCACACAGAAGTCCGGCTCGCCGGTGCGCGCGATTTCGCGGGCAAGCGGGCGGGCGAGCATCTGCTTAATGAAGAGTGCCTGGCTGGCGCGCTCGCAGGCGACGAGCAGTCGGCGCGTGTGGTTGCGGTCGGCGCCGGCCATGCCGCGGGTGACGAACACGTCGCGCTCGTTGAGGTAGTCGACGATGCCGGCCTTGATGGTCTCGTAGCTCTCGATCGAAAGCGGTCGGTTGACGGCGCCCCAGGCGATCTTGTCGTGCACGTCGGGCGTGTCAACGATAAAGCGGTCATTGGGGGAACGACCAGTGCGCTCCCCCGTCTCGATCACCAGCGCGCCGTTGGATGCCATGCGGCCTTCTTCGCGGCGGATAGCGTGCTCGACGAGCTCCGCGGCGGGTAGATCGACCAGCAGACGGGGCTGATTCTCGGCGGGATCTTCGACCAGCGTAATACCAAAGTTGGACAAAACATCTGCAGGGGTAACACCAGGCATGGGGCCTCCTTTAAAAACGCGACACGAGGACACGACGCGCACTTTACTCACGTAAAGCCCGTTGTACCCGATATGCAAAAACGTTTTTGCGGCAAGGGCGGCAAGCCCGCCCAACGGTCAAAAATCGCAGGCAAGCGGCCTAGTCATTGGGGACGTTTTTAAACGACTAATCGTTGGGGACACTCTTGAACTGAACTGCATCCCATTTCTTGGACTTTGAAATTAAGGTTCGAGAAAAGGGAGGC